>DATGDN010000376.1:0-12862 GCA_035310865.1 Pseudolabrys sp.
GTGGAATTACAAAACCTTGTACGGGACATCGCACTCATCGCCATTGCATTTCTTTCGCTCTGGCTCACTCCGCACGAGCACCGCGCCGTCAACGACTTTACCTGGGAGCCGATCCGCGAGGTCGCCAAGCTCTTTGCCGGAATTTTCATTTGCATCATTCCGGTCCTGACGGCGCTGGATGCGGGCCCTGACGGGTCGTTGGCCTGGCTGCTTGCCGCCGTCACCACCCACGACGGCGCCCCGCACGATATCGCCTATTTCTGGCTGACCGGCCTCCTGTCGGCGTTCCTCGACAACGCGCCGACTTATCTCGTGTTCTTCCAACTCGCGGGAGGCGATGCGGCTGAACTGATGAACAAGCTCGCGCCCACGCTTGAGGCCATCTCTATGGGCGCGGTCTACATGGGCGCGCTCACCTATATCGGCAATGCGCCCAATTTTATGGTCGCAGCCATTGCCGAAGAGCGCGGCATCAAGATGCCGAGCTTTTTCGGCTACATGCTTTGGGCCGGCGCGATCCTGCTGCCGGTATTTGTGCTGCTCACCTTCGTTTCTTTCGGCGCGCCTTGATCCCGCCACGCCGTGCCGCCGATTTCGTTTTTGCCGCTTTCGCTGCTTTTGCGGGCAGCACTGCGATCGCTTCGATCTCGAACAGCGCGCCAGGCCGGGCCAGCTGCGAAATGGCAACGGTAGTGCTTGCCGGCGGGGCCGCCATATTAAAATGCTGATCGCGCACCTCGCGGAAAATCGCGATGTGCGACATGTCGACAAGATAATTGTTGATCTTCACAACATCCCTGATCGTCGCACCGGCATCGGCCAGCGCAAATTTGAGGTTCTCGATAGCCTTGTTCGCCTGTGCCCGGAAATCACCCGGCTCACCGACAAGCTTATTCTCCATGTCGAGACCGAGTTGTCCGGCGATGAAGATCAAGCGGTTTGGTCCCGTCGCCTCCACCACGTAAGTGTAGCCCGGTGGCTTGGCGAGCGTTTTCGGATTTGAAAAGCGGACGTTGGCAGCCACGATGTCCTCCCTGTTCTGCAACCCCCGAGGCGGGGTACCGGATTATGCGCGCATCATCGTAGCCAGCGGAAGCCTCAGCTTGACTATCCGATGCGGGTGCCGGACTTTGTGCGCGGGGAACGCAAGGGTGCGTAAGGCCGATTTGGCCGGGCGCCCGTGACTTGGGGAGCCCGGCAATGACCGCACAGGCGGTATCTCACGTCTATTTCGGCTGGGACGCGATGTGGGTTTCGACCTGCATCCTCGCCATCACCTACGCCACCATCATGTCGGAGAAGGTCAACCGCGCGATCGTCGCGCTGGTCGGCGCCGGCGTGATGATTCTGGTCGGCGTGCTTGATCAGGAAGAGGCCATCAAAGGTGTCGATTGGAACACCATCGGCCTTTTGACCGGCATGATGATCCTGGTGTCGATCTCGCGCCGCTCGGGGATGTTTCAGTACCTGGCGGTGTGGTCCGCACAGGCGGCGAAGGCGCATCCCGCCGGCATTCTATTCATTCTGCAGATCACCACGGCGGTGATCTCCGCCTTTCTCGACAACGTCACCACGGTTCTGCTGATCGTTCCGGTGACGCTGGCGATCTGCAGCACCCTAAAAGTGCCCGCCTATCCCTATCTGTTCGCGGAAATATTCGCATCCAACATTGGCGGCACCGCCACGCTGATCGGCGACCCGCCGAATATCCTGATCGGTTCGCAAGCCGGACTGTCGTTCAACGAATTCGTGTATCACCTGACGCCGGTGATTGTCGTCGTCATGGTCGTACAGGCGATCATTATCCACTTTCTTTGGGGCAAGGATCTTAAAACCTCGGCGGCTGCCGAGGCCCGCGTCATGAAAATGAAGTCCACCGACACGATCGAGGACTGGTTGCTGCTCAAGCAGTCACTCGCCGTGCTGACGATCGTTATGGTTGCCTTCGTCCTGGCGCGGCCGCTGCATCTTGAGCCCGCCACCATTGCCATGTTCGGCGCCGCCGTGCTGATGCTGCTCGACAAGTGGTCGCATCATTCGGAGAAGGCAGCGAAGAACATCCACCTGACGTTCGGCGATGTGGAATGGATCACCATCTTCTTTTTCATCGGCCTCTTCATCGTGGTCCATGGCGTCGATGTGGGTGGTCTGCTGCAATTGCTGGCCAACAAGCTTGTCGCCGCGACTGGTGGCAATATGGCCCACGCCGGATATGCCATCCTGTGGGCGTCGGCGTTCCTGTCGGCAATTGTCGACAACATTCCCTTCGTCGCCACGATGATTCCACTCATCAAGAGCATGGCGCCCGCCTTCGGCGGCGCCGACAAGATCGAACCGCTCTGGTGGTGCCTCTCGCTCGGCGCCTGCCTTGGCGGCAATGGGACGCTGATCGGCGCTTCTGCCAACCTGACGGTCGCCGGCATCGGCGATCGCAACGGCGTGCCGTTTAGCTTCATCACCTATTCGCTCTATGCCTTCCCGATGATGGTGGTGTCGGTCGCGATCTGCCATCTCTACATTTGGTGGCGATACTTTTGAGGCGCAGGGCAATCCTGACGCCGTTCGAAAAATAGCCGGTTTTATGCCCTAGCCGGCGAGGGCGGCCGTGCTTGACCCATGCGCGGCATCAGGCAGATTCGGCCGCCATCGTTGCAGGAACGGAAAGCACATGCGGCTTACGATATTGGCTTTGACTGGACTTGTGCTCGGCACGAGTCTCATTGAACCGGCCGAAGCCGCTACCTGCCGCAACGCCACGAGCTACGAGCGCTGGCTGGAAGATTTCAAAAAGGAAGCAGTGGCGCAGGGAATTTCCGCACGCGTCGTCGCCGCCGCGGCGCCGAGCATGACATTTGATCAGGCGATCATCCGCCGCGACCACGGCCAGGCTGTGTTCAACCAGACATTTCTTCAATTCTCGGATCGGATGGTCGGTGGTGGTCGAATTCCGAACGGCCTCGCCAAGATCAAACAGCATGCCGCCTTGTTTGCGCGTATTGAGGAGAAATATGGCGTGCCGGCCCCCGTGCTCACAGCCTTTTGGGGCCTGGAGAGCGACTTCGGCGCGAATTTCGGCAACTACAATATTCTGAGCGCGATTGCGACGTTGGCCTATGATTGCCGCCGGCCGGACTTCTTCCGTCTGCAACTGCTTGATGCGTTGCGGATCATCGAGCGCGGCGATCAGCGTGTCGAAGATATGATTGGCGACTGGGCCGGCGAATTCGGCGGCATGCAGTTCACGGCTTCCGACTACCTCAAGAATGCCGTCGATTTTGACGGCGATGGCCGGCGCGACCTGATCCATAGCGTTCCGGATACACTGGCCTCGGCGGCAAACTTTCTGGTCACGCTTGGCTGGCAGCGCGGCGAGCCCTGGCTGCAGGAGGTCCGCGTGCCGGCCAACTTGCCGTGGCAGGAGGCTGACGTCAGCGTCCAGCACCCGCGTTCGCAATGGGTCGCGTGGGGGGTGAAGGGTGCGCATGCAACGCTGCCTTCCGATAATTTGCCGGCCTCGCTCATTCTCCCGATGGGCCGCAACGGCCCCGCATTCCTAGCCTATCCGAACTTCAAGGCCTTCCTGGGCTTGAATTCGGCGATGGTGTACTCGACTACCGTTGCTTACTTTGCGACCCGGCTTGCCGGTGCGCCGACCGTCGATCATTCCGGCGCCACGAACGTCGCCCCACTTTCGACAGCGCAAGTCATGGAATTGCAGCGCTTGCTCATCAAGCATGGATACGAAGGTGTCGGCGAAGTAGACGGCAAAGTCGGTAGCGGCACGCGTGGTGCAACGAAGAAGGCGCAGTTGAAAGTCGGCTTGCCGGCGGATTCTTATCCGACCGCGGAATTGATCGAGCGCCTGCGGGCTGGTGCCATCAGCGGAAGGTGATCCGCCTCTGTCCATGCGGGAAGATAACTAGGCGTTCATCTTCAATCACAACCTCACGATTGACCGCCGGATAGTGAACCCCCGTCCGTTTTACCAGTTGAATGACGGAACCTGAGTTCCGTGCTGGTGGAGGACGGTAGAATGAAGAGTTGGCCTAGAGGGCTAGCGCTGGCTGCTGCGCTGGCCACAGCTATTCCGATCGCGGCTGTAGCACAGGAAATTAACCCCGGCACGCCGGCGAAAGCGGCGCCTGCACGACCTGCGGCTCCGGCGGCACGGCAGGCGGCGCCGCATGTTGCGCCGCGCGCTGCGCCACACATTGCCGCGCCGCGCATGTCAGCGCCGCGCGTTGTTGCACCGCAGGTCGCAAGACCGCAGGTGACGGCACCGCGCATGGTGAGGCCTGCTACGCCGCAAGTGGCAAAGCCCCATGTCGCCGCACCCCGCGCACCGCAACGCATAGTGGTGCCGCACCGCCAGCCTCCGGCGGTTGTCAACCGCAACGTTCAGCAACGTCAATTTCGTGCAGGCCGGGAGCGCGGCCGCACGCCAACCGCACAGGTGAAGCCTAACGTGCAAGCCCAACCCAATCTGCAGGCGCAACGGCAGCAGCAACTCAATACGCGTCAACAGCTGCGCGCCGAGCGCGCTCTGCGGCGTAGGGAAGATCGCGAACTGCGGCGGCTTCCTGTCGCTCAGCGCGCGCAGCGTCGGGAAGAGATACGGAATGCACGTCAGCAGCGCACACTGAGTCGGCAACAACTTGTGCAGCCAAATGCATTGCAGGCGCAGCCGAATGCGCGCGTGTCGCGCGCAAACCGGCGTAGCGGAGGTGAGCGCATAACACAGGATGCAGCGCGCCGAGGCCGTTTTGCCGCGCCATTTGCACAAGCCGCCGGCGTGAACGCCCGTCACCGCTTCGGTCATGTCGCCGCACATCGTGCGTGGCGGCGTGGTCACCGCGCCCATTTCGTGGCGTGGTATGGCCCAGTGTTCTGGCCTTACGCCTATTCCGACATCTTCGATTACACGTTCTGGCCCTACGGTTATGAGGACGGCTACTGGGCCTATGCTTACGACGACTTCATCGACGGACTGTTCTGGGGCGACGCCGGCCCGCCGGAGGATTACGCCTATGCCGCACCGTCGGCTGCACCATCGGTGCCGCGTCCGAGCTACGCCGGCGTGCAGGAGTGCAAGCAGCCCGGCATCGGCATCACCGCTTGGCCGTTCACCGACATTGAACGCAAAGTCGGCCTCGATCCCGATCAGAAGCAATTGCTCGGCGATGTGCGCAAGGCGAGCCAGGATGCGGCCGCGGTGTTCAAGGCGTCGTGTCCGGCGGAAAGTGTATTCCCGCTGACGCCTCCGGGCCGCCTCGGCGCAATGACGGCGCGACTTGATGCAACATTGCAGGCCGTGCAAACCGTACGCCCGCCGCTCGAGAAGTTCTACAATTCGCTCAGCGACGAGCAGAAGGAGCGTTTCAATCAGATCGGCCCAAAGACGACGCAGACCAGCGCCGAGGCTAGCGAGGCTGCTAAGGCAGCGGAGGCTTGCAAGCAGCCGAAGGAAGGTCTCGCCAATCTGCCGATCGAGAAGATCGAGGACGCAGTCAACCCTACCGACGCGCAGGCGGCGGAGCTGGACAAGCTGCAGGACGCGACCACCAAGGCAGTCTCGATCATGCAAGCGGCCTGCCCCGCCGAGACGCCGATCACGCCGACCGGACGGCTTGAGGCCATGGAGAAGCGACTGCAGGCGATGATCGACGCCGCCAACACAGTGAAACCCGCGCTCGAGAACTTCTACGCATCCCTTACCAACGAGCAGAAGGCGCGCTTCAACCGTATCGGCCGCTCGCTGGCGGAAACAACCGGCCAGTCGAGCAACTGATCGCAGTCACTATGAATGAAAAGGGCGGCCACGAGGGCCGCCCTTTTCATCTGTTGTCTGAAAAAGTCACTCAGCCGCGATGCGTACTTCCGGCGCTGCCGCCTTTATGTCAGGAGTGACGTGCTTTTCGAACTTGGCAAAGTTCTTCTGGAACATTGCCACCAGATCGCGCGCAGTCCTGTCGAACTCTGCCTTGTCCTTCCAGGTCTTGAATGGATTGAGCAGATGCGGCTCTACACCCTTCACCGAGGTCGGCACGGAGAAACCGAAGTACGGATCGGTGCGGAAGTCAGCATCCTTAAGCGATCCATTGAGAGCAGCGGTCAGCAGCGTGCGGGTCGCCTTGATCGGCATGCGGCGGCCTTCGCCGTACTTGCCGCCGGTCCAGCCCGAATTGACCAGCCAGCAGTCGACCTTGTGCCTGGTGATGTAGTCGCGCAGCAGGTCGGCATAGACCGACGGGTGCCGCGGCAAAAACGGCGCGCCGAAGCAGGTGGAGAATTCCGGCTGCACACCGATCAGCCCCTTCTCGGTGCCGGCGACTTTCGCCGTATAGCCGGAGAGGAAGTGGTACATCGCCTGCGTTGGCGAAAGCTTGGCGATCGGCGGCATCACGCCATAGGCGTCAGCCGTCAGGAAGATGATGTTCTTCGGATGGCCGGCGCGGCCGGTGCGCGAGGCGTTCGGAATGAACTCCATCGGATAGGCCGAGCGCGTGTTTTCGGTCTTCGAGCCGTCGTTGTAGTCGGGTGCGCGCGTCACCGGATCGAACACCACATTTTCGAGCACGGCACCGAAGCGGTTCGTCGCGTCCCAGATCATCGGCTCAGCTTCTTGCGAAAGCTTGATGCACTTTGCGTAGCATCCTCCTTCAAAATTGAAGATGCCATCCGGGCCCCAGCCATGCTCATCATCACCGATCAAGGTGCGATGCGGATCGGCGGAGAGCGTGGTTTTTCCGGTGCCCGAGAGGCCGAAGAAGAGCGCACTGTCGCCGCCAGGCCCGACATTGGCCGAGCAGTGCATCGGCACGACGTTCTCGGCCGGCAGATAGAAATTCAGCGTGGTGAATACCGACTTCTTCATCTCGCCGGCGTAGGACGAGCCGCAGATCAGCACGATCTTGCGGGTGAAATCGATGGCAACCATCGTATCGGAGCCCTCGCGGCCGCCGTGGCGCTTGGCATCGGGCTTGAACGACGGGAAGTCGAGAATAGTCATTTCGGGAACAAAACCGCTTAGGTCCGCGCGCTCTGGACGGATCAGCAGCTGACGAATGAACAGCGAGTGCCATGCAAGTTCGGTGAAGACCCGAGTCTTGATCCGGTATTTTGGATCGGCGCCGCCGTAAAGATCCTGCGCAAAAAGTTTTTTGCCCTCGGCATGCGCAAGAAAATCGGTGAGCAGGTTGTCAAAGTTCTCCGTCGACATTTTCCGATTGCCGTCCCACCAAACCGAATTTTCGGTTAGTGCATCGACTACGGTGTGCTTGTCCTTCGGACTGCGGCCGGTGTGATGGCCGGTTTCCGCGCAGAGGGCTCCGCCTTCCACCAAAGACGCTTCGCCGGCCGAGATGGCGTGCTCATAGAGCGCCGGCTCGGTAAGGTTCCAGTGAACTGCGGTGAGATTTTTGAAGCCGATTTTGTCAGCGCCATATGCGCTGTTCCGCACACCCTGCTCTTGCACGCGAATTCCTCCCAACTCAGCCGCTCAATAATTCCCTCGCGGGTCTTCGGTCCCCGCCGGCGGCTCACTACGACGTTAATATAGCGCCTCAGTCAGAGGCGCGCGACCATAGTCAGCGGCGCTATTAATGCCAAGCCAAATTGCCATGCAAAGGAGGCAGATGGCGTTGCGCTGCATCAATAAGTTAATGCAGCGCGGCCGCGCTGGGAACGTGATGTTTAATACCTCAGTTCGCTGGTGCTTTAAGCACATTCGCTCATTTTGACCGCGCCTTGTCGGCAAGCGACTTAAGCATCGACCGCAGCATGCCTGGCGCTGTGATGCGCTGCGGAAACGGCACCCGCAGCGCGATACGGCCATTTTGCAATTCGAGGCCGTCGGGGTCGATACCGACGCAGCGCCATTCCCCGTCTGCGGCAGCAAGCAGCCTGGTCGCATAAAGACGGCATGTATCAGCGTGATCGGTATTCATGTGCGCAATCGCATCGGCTTGTGCTTCAACAAGTGCCTTTGCATCAGAAACCTCGGTAGAAAGATCCTTCGGTGCGAGATCAACAATCCGACCGAAGCCGGCAACCAAATGCGCGCGTGCGATGTCCACGCGGTAAAAAGAAAAGTCAGCGAAATTGACATACATCTCGGCGTCGGGATGACGCCGAAGGTACGCGCTCGAAGCGGAGGAATCGGAAGTCATCGCGCATGTCCCCATCAGCATGACCCGCGCACCTTCAAGGGGGTCACCCTCCTTGCGCTCATCAAGCATCAGCGACACGCGCGCATCGGTACGGATATTTTTGGTGTGCAGCGCCAAATTCGACAGCAGCAAAAGCGGCGCGCCCTCGATGGCCGTCGCTACATTCACAAGCGAACAATAGGGGTCGCCAGAGCCTGGCATCAATGTCGCAAGCGCACCCGAACGCGCTTCCCGCAGCAGCTTCTTGGCTGCCAAACGAGCATCGAATGTCTTATCGGGCGTCATATCCAGACCGTTGAGAATTAACGATAGTAGGCCCTGTACCGAGAGTTTTCATCCCTTGGGCTTGAAATCGCTACCGAATCACATAGTTGTTGCAAAGAGGCCACATTTCGGACCCCGTTTATAGGCTTCAAAACGCGCGGGACGTCACGTTCAGAGGGGCTCATGCCGACAATCGCTCTCGTCGACGACGACCGCAATATTTTGACTTCCGTTTCGATGGCACTCGAAGCGGAGGGCTATCGCATCATGACTTATACCGATGGCGCCTCCGCGCTTGATGGTTTCAAGACGTCGCCGCCGGATCTTGCCATCCTCGACATCAAGATGCCGCGCATGGATGGCATGGAAACGCTGCGCCGCCTGCGGCAGAAGACTGACATTCCGGTGATCTTTCTCACCTCCAAGGATGAGGAGATCGACGAATTGTTCGGACTCAAGATGGGTGCGGATGACTTCATCCGCAAACCGTTCTCGCAACGCTTGTTGGTCGAACGCGTGAAGGCAGTATTGCGCCGGGCCAGCCCGAAAGATGGCACTCCGCCAAAAGAGGTCGATTCCGCAAAGGTGCTGGAGCGCGGTCAGCTGCGCATGGATCCAGAACGTCACACGTGCACCTGGAAAGGCGAACCGGTCACGCTCACTGTTACTGAGTTCCTCATCCTCCAGGCACTTGCCACGCGACCAGGCGTTGTCAAAAGCCGCAACGCGCTGATGGATGCGGCCTACGACGACCAGGTCTACGTGGACGACCGTACGATCGATAGCCACATCAAACGCTTGCGCAAGAAGTTCAAGGTCGTTGACGACGATTTCGAAATGATCGAGACGCTCTACGGAGTCGGCTATCGCTTCAAGGAATGACAAATCCTTAATGATTCAGCCGACTTGGGCGGCCTGACGTAGCGTCCCGGCTTGCGGTAAAATCCCCGGATCGGATTAGACCCAGATCAACCCGGCTGGATTGAACGACGTGCTTGATCGAACCGCGGAAATAGCTGCCCGGAACGCCGAAGCTGAACGCCCCGGCGCGGAAACCCCGCGTCCTGAGCCAAAGCAGGAATCAGCCGTACCGCGTATTGCACGCTCGGCCTGGCACTTCTTCATCTCGCAAAGCTTCTTCAACCTCACGCGGCGCATCGTCTTCCTCAATCTCGCCGGCCTGGTCGCGCTGGTCACCGGCGTTCTTTATCTCTCGCAATTCCGCGCCGGGCTGATCGATGCGCGCGTGCAGAGCCTGCTCACGCAGAGCGAAATCATTGCCGGCGCCATCGCGGCGTCAGCAACAGTCGAAACCGACTCCATCACGATTGATCCGGAACGACTTCTGGAATTGCAGGCCGGCGAAAGCTACGGCCCTTCCGATGAAGCGCTTTCCGGCATCGAATTTCCGATCAATCCCGAACGGGTCGCACCAGTGCTTCGGCGGCTCGTGTCGCCAACCAAAACGCGCGCGCGCATCTATGACCGGGACGGTGTCCTCATCCTCGATAGCCGCAACCTCTATGGTCGTGGCGACGTGCTGCGTTTCGATCTTCCGCCACCGAATGCAGACCGACCCGGCCTCATGGAGCGTGCGTTCATCGCGTTGCGGCGCTGGTTCGGCCGCGGCGATCTCCCGCTTTACAACGAGCTCGGCCCGGAAAACGGCAAGGGTTATCAGGAAGTTGCGCAGGCGCTCAACGGTGCCCATGCGAGCATGGTGCGCGTCAACGATCGCGGTGAGGTAATTGTATCCGTGGCGGTTCCGGTGCAACGCTTTCGAGCAGTGCGCGGCGCGCTGATGTTGTCGACGCAAGGTGCTGACATCGATGACATGGTGGAAGCCGAGCGCCTCGCGATTGTCAAAGTGTTCTTCGTTGCGGCCGGTGTCATGGTCGTTTTGTCCATGCTGCTGGCGGGCACCATTGCCGGCCCGGTGCGTCGACTCGCCGATGCGGCCGAGCGCGTGCGGCGACGCATTCGCACGCGTGTCGAGATTCCCGATTTCACGCGCCGCCGCGATGAAATCGGCGAATTGTCGGGCGCCCTGCGCGACATGACCAATGCACTGTACACACGCATCGAGGCGATCGAGAGTTTCGCTGCCGATGTTGCGCACGAACTGCGTAATCCCTTGACGTCCCTGCGTTCGGCGGTGGAAACGCTTCCGGTCGCCAAGACCGAGCAAAGCCGCCAGCGATTGCTCGCAGTGATCGAGCACGACGTGAAGCGTCTCGATCGCCTGATCTCTGATATTTCCGACGCCAGCCGACTCGATGCCGAATTGCAGCGGCAGGAGGCAGCGCCGGTCGATCTCGCGAAGCTGCTCGATGCGTTAGTGAAAGCTGCCAACGAAATTCGCACTGACGATGTAAACGTGACGCTGACTTTCGAGGGCGGTCCGCTTTCCGATTTCAAAGTCGCGGGCCATGATTCCCGGCTCGGACAAGTTGTCAGCAACCTGATTGATAATGCGCGCTCATTCTCGCCGCCGGGCGGCATCGTCCGCATCACCTGCCGCCGCCTCAAGGATGCGGTGGAAATCCTGGTCGATGACGACGGTCCCGGTATCCGGCCGGAAGCGCTCGACAAGATTTTCGAGCGTTTTTATACCGATCGCCCGGAACAAGGCTTCGGGCAGAATTCGGGGCTTGGACTGTCGATCTCCAAACAGATCGTCGAGGCCCATGGCGGAACCATTCGCGTGGAAAACCGCACCAGCCCCGCAACGCCATCGCGCGTCATCGGTGCCCGCTTCGCAGTGCGCCTTCCCGCGACGTGATGGCGCCAAATTCCACCATTCATGCCTCAGCCGTTCTTGCCGGACCAAAGGCAATCCTCATCCGGGGGCCATCCGGTTCCGGCAAATCGCTGCTGACCTGGGACCTGATCAATGCAGCATCGCGAGGCCTGCTGCCCTTCGCCAGGCTTGTCGGTGACGATCGCGTCCAGCTGGATAACCGTTCGGGTCGCCTCCTGGTGCGGCCGGCGGCGGCGCTGGGTGGCCTGATTGAAGTCCATGGGCTTGGCATTCGCCGGCTTGAGTTTGAGATCGTCGCAACGGTCGGCATCGTCGTCGACCTCGCCGCGGCGGACGCTGCGCGTCATCCCGCGCTTGAGGCCACGACCACTGCAATTGATGGAATTACGCTTCCGCGGCTTGCTGTCGCAGCAGGAATGGCCGCTCTGCCAATGGTGTTGGCAGCCCTGGGGACTCCGCCTGCGGGTGATTGACCTGCTGCGGAAATCTGGGCTACCCCGCCACCCCAACCCTCTTCGAGAAAATTAACCATAAAGGGCCTAGGATCGCGCATCGCCAAAACGCACGTTCCGAGCCCCCTGTGACCCCATCTTTCCGCAGTGCAGCAGAACGCCTATATAGCGTGCCGAGCCCTTGCAATGGGGCCTCAGATGGGCGTGAATGCGCCCCCTATCGTGCGGTGCAGCGTAGCGCCCGCGAGGAGCCAGGGATGATCGGCCTCGTACTTGTGACGCACGGGCGACTCGCGATCGAGTTCCGCTCAGCATTGGAGCATGTGGTTGGGCCCCAGCGTCAGATCGAGGCAATTACGATCGGCCCCGACGATGACGTTGAGCAGTGTCGCAAGAATATTCTCGATGCGGTGAAACGGGTCGATAGCGGCGAAGGCGTCGCAATCCTCACCGACATGTTTGGCGGCACACCATCCAATCTCGCTATATCCGTAATGAGCCAGCCCAAGGTCGAGGTGTTGGCCGGTATCAACCTACCGATGCTGATCAAGCTCGCTAAGATTCGAGAAATCAGTCCCTTGCAGGATGCGGTTTCCGCAGCGCAGGAAGCCGGCCGCAAGTACTGTACGATCGCAAGTCGCGTGCTCAACGGAAAATGAGCGCCCGCGCTTCAGCGGACGAAACTCCTGTCGTGCGTGAGGTGGAGATCGTCAACAAAAAGGGACTGCACGCCCGCGCTTCCGCCAAATTTGTGCAGACCGCCGAACAGTTTGACGCTGCAGTCACGGTAACACGGGGCCACGAGACGGTCGGAGGCACATCAATCATGGGACTGATGATGCTCGCCGCCGGTCCCGGGATTTCCATCACGATCAAGGCGATCGGCAAAGATGCGACCGCCGCCGTGGACGCGCTGAGCAAGCTGGTCGCGAACGGCTTCGACGAAGAAGACTGACACCGCGCCAAGCTGAATAAACTACATAAAGAATTCTTTATATATGCGTTGCGGTGGCAGCGGCGGCCTGTTATAGGCACGCCCAGCCAATCCATTCGTACGCATCAGGAACCGTCATGATAGCTTCTGCCAAGCCGAAGGCCAAGACCGGCGACTACGTCGTCAAGGATATTTCGCTCGCGGCCTGGGGTCGCAACGAGATCAATATTGCCGAGACCGAGATGCCGGGTCTCATGGCAACGCGCGAGGAGTACGGCCCGCA
>DATGDN010000377.1:0-2752 GCA_035310865.1 Pseudolabrys sp.
CTGCTCGCGGCGATCCGGCGCGAAAAGCCTCCGGTGCTTCTTGTCGATGAAGTGGACCGCGCCGACGAAGAGTTCGAAGCCTTTCTGCTCGAGCTGTTGTCGGATTTCCAGGTCAGTATCCCTGAGCTCGGCACCATCAAGGCAACCTCGATCCCCCGTGTGGTTCTAACGTCGAATGGGACGCGCGAATTGTCCGACGCGTTGCGTCGGCGCTGCCTCTATCATTACGTCGATTTCCCCGATATTGACCGCGAAGCTAAGATCATAATCACTCGCACGCCGGGTTTAGACACCGCACTTGCACTTCAGATTGCTCGGATGGTCGCGAGCGTACGGAAAGAAGACCTGCGCAAGGTTCCCGGCGTTGCCGAAACTCTTGATTGGGCAGCGACGCTGGCGGGTCTTGACCTCCATGATCTGCGGCAGGAGCCGGAAGCCGTGCACGAGACCATGCTGTGTTTGCTCAAGACGCGTGAAGATCGCAGCCGCCTCACGCGCGAAGTGACGGAGCGGCTGCTTGGCAAAGTTGCCTGAGTGGCGATGCGTCGATCGATGTCAGTTGCGGCGATCAGCACTTCCAGTGACATTATCAGTGCGCCGACGCGTCGGCGGCTGGCTGGTTTTGCACGCACGCTGCGCGAGAACGGTTTCAAGGTTGGCCTGGCCGAGACAAGAGATGCGCTCGAGATACTCGCTGCGCCGCTGGCGGCGCGGCCGTCCACGCTGAAGCCGGCCCTGCGCTCGCTGTTTTGCGCAACACACTCCGATTGGGAGCGCTTCGACGAGATTTTCGATGCCTTCTGGCAAGGCCGCGGTGTTCGTCGGGCACGAACGCTTGCGGGTACGGCACTGGAGAGCCGCGGACCAGCTCGGCATCTCAAGGATGTAGGACCGCGGGCGGGGACGCCGGGACTTCCCGATCACGTCGAGCGGCGCAACGACGACTCTGACAGTCCCGGTGATGGCCGCGGTAAACGCGAAGGCGCCTCGCGGTTCGAAAATCTGGCCAGCACCGATCTGCGCCACATCGTCGATCCTCCCCACATCGCGCAGGCACATGCGCTGGCCGCGCGGCTTTCGCGCGTGATGCGCGCGCGGCTGGTCCGGCGCGAGCATGTGCGCCGGCGCGGACGTCGCCTCGATCTGCGCCGGACCATTCACAGGAATGTCTCACATGGTGGCACGTTGGTAGATCTCGCTTGGCGTCGCCGTAAGATCAAGCCGCTGCGGCTTGTGTTCCTGCTCGATGCTTCCGGCTCCATGAGCCTTTACACTGCGTTCTTCGTGCGCTTCCTGCATGGCGTCGTCGACGCCTTCCGCGAATCCGAAGCCTTCGTCTTCCATACCCGTCTCGCGCACGTGTCAAATTCGCTACGCGACCGGGACGTCACCCGCGCAATAGACAAACTATCGCTGATGGCGCAGGGCATCGGCGGTGGCACCAAGATTGGTGAGAGCCTTGCGACCTTTAATCGCTGGCATGCGCGGCGGGTAATCAATTCGCGCACCGCGGTGATGATCGTCTCGGACGGCTATGACACGGGCGAGCCCGAGCACCTCGCTGAAGAGATGCGGCGCCTGCGCCGCCGCTGCCGCAGGATCATCTGGCTGAATCCATTGATCGGCTGGCGCGATTATAGTCCGCAGGCGCGCGGCATGCAGGCGGCGCTGCCCTATGTTGACCTTTTTGCCCCGGCCCACAATCTCAAAAGCCTTGCGGCCCTTGAGCCGTATCTCGCGAGGATATAACGCCATGCATCGCGCTTCGGATATTCTCGGCATCATCTCGGCACGAAAAGAAACAGGAGAACCGTTCGCGCTCGCCACGGTCGTGCGCACGGTGTCGGCAACCGCGGCCAAGGCGGGTGCCAAGGCGGTGATTTTGCCGGACGGCACAATCTATGAAGGCTGGATTGGCGGCGGCTGTGCCCGGGCGGCAGTGCTTAAGGCTGCCAAAGATGCTCTCGCCGATGGCCAATCGCGTCTTGTCTCGGTTCAGCCGCCCGATGCCTTGGATGAGAAGGGCCTAAAAGCCGGCGAGGAGCGCGAAGGTGTGCGGTTCGCCAAGAACATGTGCCCAAGCCAAGGTACAATGGACATATTCGTCGAACCGGTGCTCCCACGGCCCCAAGTCGTCATCTGTGGTTCCAGCCCCGTGGCAGTTGCCATCGCCGATCTTGCAAGACGGAGCGGATTTGCGGTCACTATTTGCGCGCCGGCGGCCGAGCAATCCAGTTTCGCTGAGGTCGATCGGCGTATCGAAGGCTACGCCTTGCCTTTCCATGAAGCAGGCAGCCGTTTTGTAGTCGTTTCGACACAAGGTCGCGGCGATGAAGCCGCCTTGCTGGCGGCGCTGGCGGTTGATGTCGACTACGTCGCTTTTGTCGGCAGCCGTAAGAAAGCCGAAGTGCTGAAGGCGGCACTAGCGGAGCGGGGCGTTACACCGGAACGGCTCGCCAAGCTCAAGGCACCGGCTGGCCTCGATCTCGGTGCTATCACTCCCGACGAGATCGCGATCTCAATCTTGGCGGAGATTGTCGCGGCGCGGCGTTGCAAAGATTCTCGTGGAAACCCGCAGGAAGCCTGATCGGACGTGAGACTGGTGGGATTTACGCCCCAGCGCGATTGGGAGGTCCAGCCCCTCCGGGCATCGAACGAGTACTGTCAAAACATCGCTAGCGTTCGCCACTGACCGCTGAAATTCTGCATCAGTTCGCGGGTAAATTTGGGGGTATAAACAGACCGGATTTAT
>DATGDN010000378.1:0-2414 GCA_035310865.1 Pseudolabrys sp.
CTCGAAAGCCCTCGAAATTGACGATGTAACAGTGATCGATCTTTCGACCAGCGCGCATTACAGGCACGGTCATATCCCGGGCGCCTGGTTCGCCATTCGCGGACGGCTCAAACGCGCGTTTGAAAAGATCGCGCCGCGCGGCACGCTGGTCCTCACAAGCGAGGATGGCATGCTCGCCGGCCTCGCGGTTCAGGAGGCACGCGCTCTCACGAAAATTCCGGTTCGCTGGCTCAAGGGTGGCAACGCTGCCTGGGCCGCTGCAGACTTTCCGTTCTCGACAGCTGAAAAAATGGCTGACGACCCGATTGACGTCTGGCTCAAGCCCTACGATCGGCCAAACGACAACGAGGCGGCAATGAACGCCTATCTCTCGTGGGAAGTCGACTTGCTGGAGCGCATCAAAAAAGACGGCACGACTCACTTTCTGCACGCGGGGTAGAAGGATCGCCAGGGTGCAGAACGCGCTGCGATAGGCTATATCGCGGCCATGAAGTTCCTCGACGAAGCCAAGGTGTACATCGCGTCCGGCGCGGGCGGAAACGGCTGCGTGTCGTTCCGGCGCGAGAAGTTCATCGAATTCGGCGGCCCCAACGGCGGCGATGGCGGTAATGGCGGCGACGTCGTTGTAGAGGCGGTGACCGGCCTCAACACACTGATCGACTACCGTTATCAGCAGCATTTCAAGGCGCAGCGCGGCGGCAACGGTATGGGCAAGGACCGCGCCGGCGCCAATGGCAAGGACGTGGTGCTGAAAGTACCGGTCGGCACGCAGGTTTACGAGGAGGACGGCGAGACCTTGCTCGCCGACCTCACGCAGGTAGGACAACGCGTGACCATCGCGAACGGCGGCAACGGCGGTTTCGGCAACACACATTTCAAATCATCGACTAATCGGGCGCCGCGGCACGCCAACCCCGGACAGCCGGGCGAAGAGCGCACCATTCGATTGCGTTTGAAGTTAATTGCGGACGCTGGCCTCATTGGCTTGCCGAATGCCGGCAAATCCACATTTCTGGCCGCGGTCAGCGCGGCCAAGCCAAAGATCGCCGACTATCCCTTCACCACGCTGCATCCGCAACTCGGCGTCGTGCGCGTCGACGAGCGCGAATTCGTGCTCGCCGACTTGCCTGGCCTGATCGAAGGTGCGCACGAAGGGACGGGATTGGGCGATCGCTTCCTCGGCCACACCGAACGTTGCCGCGTGCTCTTGCATCTCGTCGACGGCACCGCGGAAGATCCGGGCGAAGCGTACCGCATCGTGCGTGGCGAGCTTGTGGCTTACGGCCACGGACTAATCGACAAGCCAGAGATCGTCGCGCTGACCAAGATCGACGCGCTGACGCCGGAGGCGATCAAGACACAAACCGCGAAATTGAAAAAGGCGGCGAAGAAGACGCCGCTCACTCTGTCATCACAATCCCGTCAGGGCGTGCCGGAAGCGTTGCGTGCGCTCTGGAAAATCATTAATGCCGCCCGCGAAGAGGCTGACGATCGTCAGCCGATAGAGACGGCCTCGTAGCCGTAAGCGGGTAGAGCATGGACCAGCACGCGATCGTCATTGCCGATACGAACGGCGTTATTCAACTATGGAGCGCAGGCGCCGCCACTTTGTTCGGCCATTCGGCGAATGATGCAGTCGGCAGGAAACTTGATCTTGTCGTGCCGCAAGATTTTCGCAACGCGCATTGGGCGGGTTTCGGTCACGCGATGAGCAGCGGCGCTGCAAACGCCGAGGGAACATTCTTCGACGCGCCGGTGCTGTGCAGGAACGGTGAGACAAAAAGCTTCCGCGGCCAGCTTCATGTCCTGCGCAACGAAAACAAGAAGGCCATCGGGGCCATGGCGATTTTCACGTCCGCCTGAGGAGATTTCATTCATGAAAACCCGCGCCGCAGTCGCCTGGAAGGCCGGCGAGCCGCTCACCGTCGAGACCATCGAAATCGAAGGCCCGAAAGCGGGCGAAGTGCTGGTCGAGATCAAGGCGACCGGCATCTGCCACACCGACGCCTACACGCTGTCGGGCGCCGATCCGGAGGGACTGTTTCCGGCGATCCTCGGCCATGAAGGCGCGGGCATCGTGCGCGAGGTCGGCGCCGGCGTCAGCAGTCTCAAGCCGGGCGACCACGTCATCCCGCTCTACACGCCGGAGTGCCGCGAGTGCGAGTACTGCCTGCACCCGAAGACCAACCTGTGCACCGCGATCCGCGCGACCCAGGGTAAGGGTGTGATGCCCGACGGCAGCAGCCGCTTTTCGATCGGCGGGCGGATGATCCATCACTACATGGGCTGCTCGACCTTCTCGAACTACACCGTGCTGCCCGAGATCGCGGTCGCGAAGATCCGCAAGGACGCGCCTTTCGACAAGGTGTGCTACATCGGCTGTGGCGTCACAACCGGTGTGGGTGCGGTGGCGT
>DATGDN010000379.1:0-8469 GCA_035310865.1 Pseudolabrys sp.
GCCTTGATCAGCCACAGCACCGGAAACCTGAATGTCGCGTCCAGACGGACGGTCGCCTCGCGCAGCCAGCGCGGAGCCTGGTCGCTATAACCAAACATCATCAGCGCAACAGCAGCCGGAATTGCGACCGCCAGCCAATAAGCGAACCGTAGCCAGCGCGCGCGGTTCTCCGCGCGTTCCTGTGGCGACACATATCGCGGAGCGTTCGGGGTCATGTCCAGGATTGCGGGGCGCATTCACGCGCTCGGCAATAAGCCTAGTACCGATGGCTGATCGGCAGTTCCTCCGCCGGGAACAGCGAGATGACGCGGCAGCCTTTGTCGGTGACCACCATCTCTTCCTCGATGCGCGCCCCCGAATAGCCGTCAGTTGCCGGACAATAGGTTTCGAGCGCGAACACCATGCCTTCCCGGATTTCGGTCGGGTGATCGAGCGAGACAACACGCGAGATGATCGGCCGCTCATGCAGCGCCAGACCAAGCCCGTGGCCGAACTGCAGGCCGAAGGCCGACAGCTCGTCGGGGAATCCAAATTCCTGCGCCTTCGGCCAGGCACGCGCGACCTCGTCGGTCATCACGCCGGGGCGGATCAATTCGATAGCGCGGTCTAGCCACTCGCGCGCCTTCTTGTAGGCGTCGTGTTGCGCCGGTGTGGCGCGGCCGACGTTGAAGGTGCGGTAGTAGCAGGTGCGGTAACCCATGAACGACTGCAGGATATCGAAGAACGCTTGATCGCCGGGCCGGATCATGCGGTCGCTGAAGTTGTGCGGATGCGGATTGCAGCGCTCGCCGGAAATGGCGTTCACCGCTTCCACGTCATCGGAGCCGTGCCGATAAAGAAACTCGTTGACCTTGGCGACGATATCGTTTTCGCGAACGCCCGGTTTGAGCTCTTCGTTGATCATGTGGTAGGCGCCGTCGACCATTGCGGCAGCGCGGTTGAGAAGCGCGATTTCGTCAGCCGACTTGATCTCGCGCGCTTCCAGCATCAATTGCTGTCCGTCGACGATTTTCATGCCCGCCTTCTGCAACTCGAACATCATGGCCGGCTCGATGATATCGACGCCGACCGGCAGCTTCTCGACGCCGGCTTCCTTGAGCAGTCCGAAGATTTCCTTGGCATGCTTCGCCATAAGACCGAAGGATGGTTGCACCGTACCGCGCAGGCCAAGAAGGCCCGCCTTGCAGTTCTCCGGCTTGAGCCAAGGCGCATAGAGCCTGTGGTGGACGGCGGCCGAGCCAAAATCCCACAGGATCGGCTCATTGTCGCGCGTGAGCAGGGCCCAGCGGCAGATCTTGTCGCGTTCCCACTCGCCGATCTTGGTGGACGTGAGGTAGCGGATATTGTTGACGTCAAACACCAGCAGCGCGCCGCATTCCGATTTTTCCAAAACTTGCTTGGCGCGGCCAAGCCGGTAGCGGTGCATGCGGCGGTAGTCGACACGTTCCTCAAAATCGACGCCCATGATTCCGAGTGCCGGCAGCGCGCGGCCCCAGTTGTAGCGCGGGTTTACATCTTCGGCGCGGATCGGCAGCGGCTCGCGCGTTCTCTCGTCCATGGTCATCTCCTTACGCAGTATTAGCGGTATCGGTTGCCGGGTTTATAGCCCGTGAGTTCAAAACATTATAGGCCTTGTTGGCGGCGCTGTCGGCAACCGCTGGCCGGGGCATTGTGCCGCCCGCCAGGCAACTTTTTAAGTTTATAGTCCTACCGCGATCGCCTGGGGGAGCACGTTGCGACGTCAGTGCGCCTCAACGTGCGCGTCCTTGATCACGCCGCCCCAAACTTCGGTTTCCTTCTTGATAAAAGCCGCCGCCTCGGCGGGCGAGCCGCCAGCGGCGTGCAGGTTGATCTTTGTGAAGTGCTCCTGCGCTGCGGGACTCGTGAGTACTTCGTTCACGGCCTTGTTGAGCTTTGCGACGATCGCCGGCGGGGTCTTCGGCGGGGCCGCGATCGCATTCCAGGTGCCCGATTCAAAGCCTTTCACGCCGGCTTCATCGAGCGTCGGAATGTCCGGCAGGTTGGGAATCCGCTTTTTTGTCGCCACCGCCAGAATGTGCGCCTTGCCGGCCTGGTGCAGTTTGATCGCCGAGGCAAGCTCCATGAAAATGAAATCGACATGACTCGCAATTATGTCGTTGAGCGCGGGCGCGGTACCCTTATAGGGGACATGAACGAGCTTGGTGCCGACCACGCGTTCGAACAAGGCCGCGGTCAAATGTGACGTTGTGCCAATTCCCTGCGATGCGTAGTTGACCTTGCCGGGGCTCGCTTTCACATAGTCGATGAATTCCTTCGCGGTTTTTGCGGGAAAATCGGGGCGTACCAGCAATACATTGGCGATCGAGGTCATGATCGCCACCGGCTCGAACTGGGTGGGGTCGAAACTCATCTTCTTATAGAGCAACGGGTTGACCGTGAGCGGTGCCGGCTGCGCCGCAAGCAGCGTGTAGCCGTCGGGGTCCGAAGTGAAGACTGCTTCCGCACCGATGTTGCCGGCGGCGCCCGCACGATTTTCCACCACGACCGGTTGACCCAGCTTCTGGTGCAGGCCTTCGGCGACGATGCGCGTCACTGTATCGACACCGCCCCCCGCGGGCACGCAGACGATGATCTTGATCGGCTTGTTGGGATAGTCGGCGGCAGCATCTTGCGCGAATGCATTCGACGCAAACAGAACCGCCGAAATCAATGTCAACAATGCGCGCACTTTATCCTCCCGTATGCCCGCTGTTTTTTACGCGACGCGGGCCATTTTTTGCGCCGGCAGCTTGAGATTGAACACCTTCATGGCATTCCCGCCAAGGATATTACGCTTTGCTTGCTCGGTCAGGAACGGCAGATCGTAGATCGTCGAGGGCAAGTCGAAGTCCCAATGCGGATAATCCGACGAATAGAGCAATTGCGTTTCGGCATTGATCATGCGGAAGGTTTGCTCCAACGCCGCCATGTCGGTCATTTCCATGGGCTGCGAGGAGAAGTACATGTCCCGCATGTACTCACTCGGCTTCTTCTTCAGCGCCGGCGCTTCCGATGAGCGCATCATGTATTCATTGTCGAAGCGCTGCATCATGAACGGCACCCAGGCGAGGCCGCTTTCGACCCACAGCACTCTTAGTTTCGGAAACCGTTCCGGCAGGCCGTTGGTGATCCAGTTGGCCAGATGCACCATGTTGTAGAAGACGAAGCCGAGCGCATGCACCGAGATGAACCGGTTCATCATGCCGACGGTCTGGTCGTTCCAGTTATAACCGGCGTGGAACGCAAGGGGCAGATTCATCTCCTCGAGAAGCGCGTAGGTCTTCATGTATGAATTGTGGTGCACCGGACGATATCGAGCCGATGTCACCATGAAGCCGACGACCCCCTTGCTTTGTCCGAACTCCTGCACTGTCCGATAGGCCGCATCCGCGTCGTTGAACGGCAGGTAAAGCATGGAGCGGATACGCGGTTCATGCGCCAGAACGCGTTCGGTGAGCCAGCGATTATAGGCGCGGGCCAGCGCGACTTCGACTTCGACCTGCGGATGCAGCCCCAGTTGAAGCATCGGTGTGGGAAACATGACTGCGACGTCGATGCCAATGGCATCCATCCAGCGGCGCGTGAGCGCAATGTCGCGTTGCACGTTCGGTTCGGTCTTTTCCAGCCCGCGAACCGCGTAACGCATGACGCGACCGCCCATGTCCTGGTAGCCAACCCCGGCCGGCAGCATGCCGACGCTCTTTGCGCTCGCCTGGCGCGCACTGCGTGCGAGCTGTTGCAGCACCGGGTCGTCCATGTACTCGAGAATTTCGCCGATCGATTCGCTTTCGTAGTGGTGGGAATCAACGTCGACGATGGGAAAGTTCTTGTAGCCGCGTTCGGTGGCCTGCCTGGAGGCGTGTGCGAGCAACTTGCTGGTGTCGAATTCCTCGACCTCCATGCGGCGGAAATCGCTGAGCGGGAGCTCCATGTTCAGCGTCCCGACCAGGCTTGCCACATGCCGAGCTCGAACACCTGCAGGTTCACCGCCTTGAGCATGGCTGTAACCGCCACCATGAACTCGGTTGCAGTCACCGCATCCGGCGCGAAAGCGGGCAGGGCGCCGTCGCACTCCGCGGCGCGTTCGGCATAGAGCCGCACGGCTTTCGCCAGCATGCCTTGAATTTCGACATCGCTTGGCCGCGTGATCGTATCAAGCTGTGACGACATAAATGTCCTCCCCGCGCCGGACGACTTCGAAACTCTTCAGTTTTAGGCTTCGATCGGCGGCGCATTCCCCTGTCTTGAGGTTGTATTCGTAACCGTGCCAGGGGCATACGAAATGGATTTCGTCGCTTGAGAATTTCTGTCCAAGCCAGCCGCGATCAGGGCCAATCACGTCCTCGACCTTGTGCATCACGATGCCTTCGCAAGCCGGTCCGCCCTGATGCACGCACAGATTTTCATACGCGTAAAACTTGCCTTGCCAATGGAACACGCCAATCTCGCTGCCCGCATGGCTGACGATACGGCGTTCGCCGTCAGGAAATTGCGTGGCTTTGGCAACGAACACTTCCGGCATGCGGTACGGCTCCAGTCAGCTTGTCAGGAGTGAAAGTATGGCACCGAACCGTATTGTGCGGCAACGAAGTGACTTCGCGAAAACGAAATACGGGCTTGCGCTCATGCGCATTGTGCGAAACCGCAGCTTTGCGTGATGTTCGGTGCGCGCGAAAAGGAAGCAGAAGTGGACTCAACCATAATTCTCGCCGCGACGGCCGGCGCCTTCCTGCTGGCCGGCTTTGTCAAAGGTGTGATCGGTCTTGGCCTGCCGACAGTCTCCATCGGCTTGCTGGGGCTGCTGATGACGCCGGCGCAGGCAGCGGCGATCCTGGTGGTGCCGTCGCTCGTAACGAATATCTGGCAGGCTGTTGTTGGCGGCGGGCTTGTAGCACTCTTGCGCCGGCTGTGGCCGATGCTCATCGGGATCTGCCTCGGCACATTTGTGGGTGTGGTGTTGCTGCCGCACGACGACACGGGGCAGGCAACGATCTGGCTTGGCGTGGCCCTTGCGCTGTATTCGGCACTCGGGCTTGTGAATGTGCATTTCAGCGTGCCGCGGCACGCGGAAACCTGGCTTGGCCTCGTCATGGGCGCGGCGACGGGCGCGATCACGGTAGCGACCGGCATCTTCGTCATGCCGGGCACTCCGTACATCCAATCTTTGAAGTTCGAACGCGACAAGCTTGTGCAGGCACTTGGCCTGTCGTTTTCCGTGTCGACGATTACGCTCGCTTTGGCGCTCGCCTACGCCGGACAAATACGCGCGTCGCTCGCCGGCGCATCGCTGGTTGCGCTTTTTGCGGCGCTTGTTGGAATGGTCCTCGGGCAATTGGTGCGTGGGCGCGTGCGGGCCGAAACCTTCCGGTTGTGGTTCTTTATCGGGTTGCTACTGCTCGGTGCCCATCTGGCATTGCGCGGGCTTCTGTGATCGATTAGCGCAATCAACATCTGCCCGCAGGGTCATCTGATGAAAATCGTCGATCTTTCCCACGTCATGAACGTGCATACGCCCGGCTGGGTCGGTTATGCCGGCAACAAGATGTATTACGCGCAGAATCTGCAGACGGTCCGCATCGTCGCGCAACGCATCGACACGGCATTGCATGTCGGCACGCATTTCGACGGCGCCATGCACGCGACTGACAACAACAAGGGCGACATGGCGCACTTGCCGCTTGATTATCTGGTCAACCGCGGCGTGGTCGTCGACATTTCAAAACATATGAAAGACTGGGCGGTGATCACGCCGGAGATCATCGAGAGCGCCGGCGCCGACATCCGTGAAGGCGACATCCTTATCCTGCACACCGGGTGGCACCGACACTATGAAGGGCAGCCGCAGCAGGATCTGGTCCGCTACTTCTGCTACCACCCCGGCCCCAATCTCGACACCCTGCATTGGATGCTGAAGAAGAAAATAAAGTGGTGGGGCATGGACACCGGCTCCTGCGACCACGCCATGAACACCTCCATCCGCTATATGCGGCCCGATCTCGCCGAGGAGTTCACGAAAAAACACGGCAAGACGCCCGGTGAGTTCTTCGGAACGTTCGAATACACGCACAAGAAATCCGGCCGGAAGGTCTCGGCCGACGTGTTCCCGTTCCACAACTGGGCATTCCAGGAGGGCCTGCTGCATGCGGAGAATCTTGGCGGCGATATTGAGATGATGCTGGGCAGGCGCTGCGTGATCGGCGCGTTCCCCTGGCGCTACGAAGGCCTCGAAGGTTGTCCCTGCCGGATCGTCTGCTTCCTTGACGTCGAAGATAACGTCGAGGCGGTCGGCGATGCGGCGAAGGCGATCTTGCGCAGCTAGCGCTTCGCTTTTTTACGTTTTGACGCTTGCGGGTCGTGCAGGCGCGGGTCCGGCCTGTTGCTTTGCAAAGTTGCCTGAATCGCCTCGCGTAGAATCTTGTGCTTCGGTCGCGGCCACAGCCTGACGTGAATATCGGCGAGAAGCTTCGCCGATTTTCCGAATACTACTATGCGGTCGCCGACACCGATGGCCTCTTCCAGCTGGTGCGTGATCAAGATTGCGGTCGAGCCGCATTCTCGCGCCAGCGCCAGAAAGGTCTCACGCAGTTCCGCGGCTGTGACCTCGTCGAGATGACCGAATGCCTCGTCGGCCAGTAGAATATCCGGCTGCACCACAAAGGCGCGCGCAATCGCCACCCTTTGGCGCATGCCGCCGGAAAGCTCGTGTGGATAGGCATTGGCGAAATGTTCGAGGCCGAGCCGTTTCAGCCAAGTCAGTGCGCGCTGGCGCTGCTCGTCTTCCGGCAACCCGATTAATTCAAGCGGCAGTTTGGCGTTGTCGAGTGCCGAGCGCCACGGCAGCAGCCGGTCCTGCTGGAACACGGTGGCGATGCGACCGCGGAAAAAATCGAAGTCGGTGTGCGGGCTCTTGTCGCCGATACGGATGGCGCCCTCGGTCGGCGCTTCGAGCCCGATCATCAGATCGAAAAACGTCGATTTGCCGCAGCCCGTCTGACCAACAATGGCCACCACTTCACGCGGCGCGATGGTCAGATCGAGCCGTTCAATGGCGATCACCGACTGCCCGGTTGTGGTTTGCCGAAACACTTTGCGCAGGCCGGCCACATTGATCGGCGGGGGGCCACTCATGCGCGCCACCGCAAAAGCCGCGCTTCAAATCGAGACACGATGGCTTCGAGGAGGAATAGCAGCGCCACCAGCACGATGGTCCAGGCGAACACGTCGGCGACCGAGAACAGTTCCTGCGCTACCGACAATTGATGGCCGATACCGGTCACCGCGCCGACCAGCTCGGCGATTGTGACCACGCGGATGGCAAGGCTGATATTGACCTTCCAGCTGGTAAAAATCGTCGGCACGATGGCCGGCAGCATCAGCTTGACGAAATACTGCAAGGTCGTTGGCCGAAACGATTGCATCATCTGCCGCAGCTCGCGCGGCACCGAGCGCATGGCGTCAAGTGTATCCACCAGGAACACCGGACCGCACACGACCACCAGCACGAATCCGATGCGGAACTCGACGCCCGGAAACCACAGCACCGCAAACAGGATCCACGACACGACCGGCACCGCCATCAGGATACGGATCATCGGATGCAGGTACTTCTCGAGGGTGTCCGATCGATACATCGCCATGGCCAGGAAAATCCCGAGCACGAACGAAGCGATCAGTGCACCGATCACACGCGCCAAAGTGACGGCGATGTCGACCGGCGTGATGGTCGTGATCGCCTTTGCGATCCGCAGCAGGCTCGGAATTGCAAAGGATGGAATCCCCAGCGCCGGCGCCAGATGCGACAGCACCTCCCAAACGAGCGCAAAAACGAGAAGGGAGACGAGAGTCTGGCGCGGAAAAATAAGGACCGGGACAGACTCGCGATGCTCCGTGGTCATCGTACAGGCGCGCTTATGCGCTTAAGGGGCGTAGATGATCTTCTCGTCCGGCATCTTCTCGTAGAAACCGGCCTTCACCGCGCGCTCCATGATATCGGTAATCGACTTGCGCGTTGCGGGTTCCCACGCCGGCTTGATGATCATCTGCAGCCGTTTGCTGTCGACCGCTGCGGTCAGGATTCCAGGCGGGAGCTTGAGCGTTTCGTTGGCGATCTTGTCGCCGGCTGCGGTATCCTTGTGCATGACGTCGGCGACGTCCTGCAGCGCCGCAATCAGCATCTGCGGCGCTTTCGGATTCTTTGCGATCGCATCCGCACGCATCGCGGTCACGATTTCCCAACCGTCGCCGCCGGTGATTTCCTTCCAACCTTGCGCGCCGTTGAAGATGACATGCCAGTCGGGATGCTGCTTGGCGCTGATACTGGCGAGCGGCTCGATCACCAATGCGGCATCGACACGGCCGGCCTCGAGCTGCGCACGCGCAACGGCAAAGTTGGCGTTCACCGTGATGATGTCTTTGCCGAGATCGATGCCTTTGGCGTTGGCATAGATC
>DATGDN010000380.1:0-14078 GCA_035310865.1 Pseudolabrys sp.
CGGGTAGGCGAGCTTTGCCTTGCGCGAGATCAGCTCCTGCTTTTCGGCATCGTATTCGAGCGGCCCCTTGGTAAGCGGGCAGACCAGTATTTCCAGCAATTTCGGATCGACGCCGCCGGGCGGCCGCTCGGTCGGGGGAACGGTGGACATAGCGCCCTCTCATTCGTCATGCCCGGCTTTGTGCCGGCCATCCACGTCTTCAACTCTAATAGAGTAAAGACGTGGATGGCATACGCAACTCGGACCTGCCCGAGTTGCGTATGTTAGTGACTTTTCCGCAAGCGAGTATACCCGACTTGCGGTGACAAGCCCGGCCATGACGGTTTTTCCGTTCACTGCAGCTGTGGCTCGCCTTCGGTATTTTTCTTGGCGAGTTCGATCTCGGTGATCGCGACCAGGATCTCGGCGCGGGTTTTCAGGTCAGGCGCCTCCAACAGCGCCTGCTTCTCCGCGGTGCCGTAGGGCGACATCATCGACAGCGCATTCACCAGCGCCTCGTTGGGCGCCTTGTCGATGCCTTCCCAGTCTGCCTTGAGATCGTTTGCTTTAAGAAAATCCGTAAGCGCCGCGAGCAATGCCGCGCGATCGACCGCGTTCTCTCCCTTGCGCGCGATGAAATCATCGGCAAACGGCGCGTAGGTCACACGGCATTGCCGGTATGGCGTAGCGACCTTGAGCTCCTCCTCGATGCGGAATCGCGCGACACCGGTGAGTTCGATCAGGTAGCGGCCATCGCCGCTTTCGGCGAGCTGGGTGATGCGGCCTGCGCAGCCTATTTTGTAGAGCGTTGGCTTGTCGGCCGGTCCGGCGTGCGCGACATCCGGCTGGATCATGCCGATGAGCCGGTGCCCGTCCCGCAAAGTATCGTCAACCATCGCGAGATAGCGCGGCTCGAAAATATTGAGCGGCATTTGTCCGCGCGGCAGCAGCAATGCGCCCGGCAGTGGAAACACCGGGATCACTCCCGGGAGTTCGATCGGGCCGCGATATTGCGCATTCATCGGCATCTTCGGTTCACTCCGCCACCCGGTGCCGTCGCCAGGGCGAACGTCATATGCGCTACGAAAACAAAATCGACGACAGACGCTTGCGGCCTTCAATTGTTGCCGGATCGGTCGCACCCCAGGCTTCAAAGAACTGGACCAGCTGCTTGCGTGCACCGTCGTCGTTCCATTTACGATCGCGCTTGACGATTTCGATGAGATGCTTGACCGCGTCTTCACGCTTGCCTTTGGCGTTGAGCGCGACGGCAAGATCGAACCGCGCCTGATGGTTGAGCGGATCGGCCGCAACTTTTTCCTCAAGCTCCGTCATCGGCCCGAGCGATTTTGCCTGCTCAGCGATTTCAAGCGCCGCCCGTGCTGCAGCGACTGCCGCTTCGTTGCGTTTTGCCTCGGGAACGAGCGCGAGCGTCTGCTTCGCCTGTTCGAGCGCGCCGGTTTCAACATAGCAACGTGCGAGCCCGGCAAGCGCTTGCACGTTGGCCGCGTCCTCGGCAAGCAGCTGAGCGTAAATTTCCGCAGCGCCGGCAGCATTGCCTTCTGCCAGCGCAGCGTCAGCTGTCTTCAGCAGATCTTTTTCCTCGGCACCGACTGCGCCCTTGGTGAGCCGCTCAAGGAAGGCGACGACTTGGCTCTCGGGCAACGCACCCATGAACCCGTCAACCGGCTGACCGTTTGAGAACGCGATGACTGCCGGGATTGACTGAATGCCCATCTGGCCTGGGATTGCCGGATGCTCGTCGATGTTCATCTTCGCGAGCTTCACCTTGCCTTTGGCTGATTTGACGGCTTTTTCCAAAACAGGCGTGAGCTGCTTGCACGGGCCGCACCATGGCGCCCAGAAGTCCACCAGCACCGGCTGGCGCTTGGATTCCTCGATCACGTCCTTCATGAAGGACTGCGTGGTCGTATCCTTGACCACGTCGGCCGCCACTGTTGCCCCGCCGTTCTGCAGCATTATCCCTAACCTCATCCCGCCGCGAATGGCCTGAGCCCGGCGGTGCTTCTCCGCAATAGATGGGTTATCCGGCAAGCTAACGCAATCATCAAGGCATGTTCGAGGCGCATCCGGAAACCTGCTCCATTCGGGGGATATGGCCCGTCGACTTGAGGAATTTCACCAGATCATCGCGCTTTATCGACGTGGTCATGGTGTTGACCAGCGGGTGATAGTTCAGCGTCTCGTGCTCCATCATGGCGGTATCGAGCACGATGGTGACGCGGCCCTCGGCGTCGTTGATCGCTCCGAACGGGGTGACGGCACCAGGCTCGACGCCCAGCACCTCGCGCAGAAGATCGGCCGAGCCGAATGAAAACCGGCCGTTTGCGCCGAGGAGCCGATGCAGGTCTTTCAGATCGATATCGGCATCTTCCAATGCCACCACCAGGTAGATTTCGTATTTCTTGTCGCGAAGAAACAGATTCTTCGTGTGTCCGCCCGGAATCTGTCCGCGCAGGTTTCGCGACTGCTCGACCGTAAACAGAGGAGGGTGCTTCACCGTCAAATACTTGATGCCGAGGGCATCAAGTGCCGAAAACAGCTGTTCTGGAGTTTTTGACATCAGTCAAAATAATACATGCCCCGCGGTGTTAGTAATACGAGCCAACCGAGGAGGTATGGACAATGCGCATTTTACTGATTGCGGGCGTTGCCATCCTCGCTATGACATTCGAGGCACGCCCCGTGCAGGCCTACGAGGGCCCTTGGTGCGCGATAGTTACGCTCGGCAACGGTGCCGCCTACGAAGACTGCCAGTATTTCTCGTTCGAAGCTTGCCGCCCTAATGTGCTGGCCGGTAATCGCGGTTTCTGCAATCCGAATCCGCGATGGGTCGCACCGTATGGGCCGGGAGTAAAGCCGCACGCCCGTCACCGGCGCCACGGCTGACATTCACCCAATGACCGTTCGTCGGGAGTGGCTAGAGATGATGAAACTTCTACGCCCTGTTCTGACAGTTGCTGTACTCGCAGCGATTTATTTGGCTGGCCCAAACACGGTGCGCGCTGCTGAAGGTCCTTGGTGCGCGGTTCTTAACTTTGGCAGCGACGTCACGGAAGATTGCCAGTACCAAACGCTTCAAGAGTGCCTGCCGGCTGTGACGGCGGGCTTTCGCGGTTTTTGCAACATGAATCCGCGCTGGCAGGGCGCTACGGAACAGCCGCGCGTACACGGTAAACGAGCATCCCGGCGGCCATAACAAAGCGGACTGCTAATGTTGCATTGGGGCCCTCCTTTTGGCTATAGGAACGGGCTTGGCGGCCGATATCGCTGTTCGGCCAAATATCTAACGGATGCGGGTGTAGCTCAGGGGTAGAGCACGACCTTGCCAAGGTCGGGGTCGAGGGTTCGAATCCCTTCGCCCGCTCCAATCTTCGCCAGCTTCGGTTGGCAAGCAGCCTTCATGCGCGAAGGTTGTCCGCCGCAGCTTTAGCGAAGGCGGACGCGCAAGTTCCAACAATCTTCTTCAATACCCCGCCGCCAGCGAACCGCGCGTGCGCCGATCGGCCGCGCCGATATAGCCGTCCGGGGTGACCTCAATTGAATTTGTCGAACTGTAGGACGGTGTCGGCACGATCTTGTAACCGCGCTTTTCAAGCGCATCGAGCACATCCGGCGCAAATTCCGGCTCGGTATAGACTTCGTCGGGTTGCCATTGATGATGCAGGCGAGGCGCACTGACGGCCTGGCCGATCGGCATATGGAAATCGATCGCGTTCACGATAATCTGCAGCACCGCGGTGATGATGCGGCTACCGCCCGGCGAGCCTGTCACCAGGAATGGCTTGCCGTTCTTCAGCACGATCGTCGGTGTCATCGATGACAGCGGCCGCCTGCCCGGACCGGGAAGATTGGCGTTGTAGCCGATCAACCCGTATGCGTTTGACGTGCCCGGTTTCGACGTGAAGTCGTCAAGTTCGTTGTTGAGCAGGACGCCCGTGCCCTCGGCGACGAGGCCGAGACCGAACGAAAAGTTCAACGTATATGTGTTCGCCACCGCGTTACCGTCGCGATCAATGATGGAGAAATGCGTGGTGTTGCGTCCCTCGAAATCAGCCGGCTGTCCCGCGCGAATCTCGGCAGAGGGCGTTGCCCGGTCGCCGATCTGTGCGCGCAGGGACGCTGCATATTTTTTCGAAGTTAGTCCGGCAACAGGCATCTTCACTGCGTCGGGGTCGCCCATGAAGATTGCGCGGTCGGCGTAGGCGCGCTTCATGGCTTCGATCATCACGTGCAGCGACTGCTCGTGGCTGAGCTTCGCGAGATCAAACCCCTCGAGGATGTTCAGCATCTCGACCAGATGCACGCCACCGGACGATGGCGGCGGCACGGTCACGATGTCGTAGCCGCGATAGGTGCCGCGCACGACTTCGCGTTCGATCGCGCGGTAATCTGCAAGATCGTCCTTGCTCATGATGCCGCCGGCCTTTGCGACCGCGCTTGCGATCTGCGCGGCGGTGCGGCCCTGATAAAAGGCCTTTGGCCCATCCTTTGCGATTGACCGCAGCGTGTCGGCCAGGTCGAGCTGGATCAGCCGGTCGCCTTCCCGCACCGGCCGGTCGCCATTGAAGAAAATCGCGGTGGTTGCCTGCCAGCGACTGAGCCGCTCTCGCGCCTGCGGCAGCGAGTCGGCAAGGTCGTCCTCGACCATGAAGCCTTTTTCAGCGAGCTCGATCGCCGGCGCCATCAGCTCGGCGAGCGTGAATTTGCCGGAGCCGTATTTCTCATGCGCCAGGGCAAGCCCGGCGACGGTCCCCGGAACGCCGACAGACAGCGCGCTGTCACGGGACTTTGCCGGATCGGGATTTCCCTCCGCATCGAGAAACATGGCAGCATTTGCGCCAGCCGGCGCGGTCTCGCGGTAGTCGATCGCAATATCGCGGCCGCTCTTGGCGAGATGAATCATCATGAAGCCGCCGCCGCCGATATTGCCCGCGCGCGGGTAGGTGACTGCAAGCGCGAAGCCGACGGCGATTGCCGCGTCGACGGCGTTGCCGCCGCGGTCGAGAATCTCGACGCCGATGCGGGCAGCACGGCTTTCCTGCGCGACCACCACCCCGTTTCGGGCATGGATGCTCTGAGCCGGTGCGATCGCCGGCGCGCGCGAAACCGGCGCGACCTGGGCGGAAGCGGTGGCGGCAAACAGCAAAGAGACGAAGATGGAGAAAACGCGAGCCATCAGGTTTTCCGCTCGTCCCCGCGTGAGCGGGAACCCATTTGCACCTATCACGGATCGTATGGCTATAGCTGGATTCCCGCCTGCGCGGGAATGAGGGGAGGCCTAAGCGGGAAATTCGTTACCGCGCCTGCCCGTGATAGACCGTATTCGGCCGCATGTCCGTGGCGGACGCGACGCGGTTTGACATGTTGAAGAACCCGGCGATGGTGGAGATGTCCCAGATATCGCGATCGGTGAAGCCGACGCGCCGCAGCCGCTCGCGGTCGCCTTCCTCCACGCTCCACGGCGAGGCCGTCAACTTGACGGCAAAATCGAGCATCGCGCGCTGGCGCTTGTTCAGGCGCGCCCCGCGATAGTTCATGACGAGGTGCTCGCCGAGCAGCGGGTTGCCCGAATATTGCCTGACCGCGGCGCCATGCGCGGTGAGGCAGTAATAACAGCGGTTCTGCGACGACACGACCACCGCGATCATCTCGCGTTCGAGCTTTGACAGGCCGGACTCACCCAGCATCAGGTCGTTGTACATGGCAACGAATGTTTCCAGCTTCGCCATGTCGAAGGCGTAGGCGAGGAGGACGTTGGGCACAAAGCCTAGCTTGTCCTGGCATTTCTTGAAATAGGCGGCCATCGCAGGCGACAGCTTCGCCGGCTCGAGGTTGAGCGCGATCACCGGCACATCGTCGGCAACCGCTACCGCCACCGGCTTGAGGGGGGCGGGTTTCGCCGGCTGCTTTGCAGGGCCGGATTTTGCCGCAGCCGCCTTTGGCAATGCATTCTTGCCGCCCTTGATGGCGTGCAGCACCGGCTTAGCTTTGTTCGGTTTTGCAACCGCGACTTTGCCGGCCGCCTTGGCCGATTTATTGGCTTTGGGCATTTCCACGTCCCTTAATTTGATGCTGACCCCGCGCAAGCCTACAATGTTATGCGCATGCGCGATACGACCTGCCGCGCACTCATTCGCCTTTTATTTCAGTCGGTTAACAGGGCCAGAAGTGCCGCGTTTTTCGCGGGTGCAAACGTAACGTCACCAAATGGCGTGTTGATCTCGACGCGCCCGCGCAGAATGTGAAAATCTCGGTTTCGCCTCGACCGATTCTCTCCCGCGCATGATCCCGGAAAGTGGCAACCGGTTTTCGGACAAGATCTTGCGCCAATGCTGAGCGCACGAGGTTCCATGGTCGTTCCCGCCAGCAATGAGGAAAGCGTGGCCCGCGCCGCCCTCCGACAGGCAGGCGCGTCTCTGGCCCGGCGCCGGAGCGAGATTCCGGCAAACTTTACCGAACAGCTTTACGGCCGGGCTGTGCCTGAAGATGTAGTTCGCTACGGGCCGGACGATCTCGCCGCGCTGGCCGAGCGCGCCTACGATTTCATGATCGAGCGGACGCCAGGAACGCCGAAGATCCGCTGCGAGACTGTTGAGCTTGCGTGCTCCGGCGATCGCAATTCGGCGACTGTGATTGACATTGTCAACGACGACATGCCGTTTCTGGTCGACTCGGTGATGGGCGAACTCGCCGACCGGAAGCTCGACGTTTGGCTCGTTGCACATCCGATGTTCGGGGTTCGCCGCGCCGGCAGCAAGCTTACCGCAATCGATGCTCCGGATACTGCAGGCACGCGCGAAAGCTTTATCCATATTCACCTGTCGCCGATTGCAGATGATGCGTGCGGTGAACTCGTGCACGCGTTGGAGACCGTCCTCGGCGAGGTGCGGCTGGCAGTGCAGGACTGGCGCGCAATGCGTGAGCGTGTCGACGGCATTGTCGCCGAACTGAAAGCCAATCCACCGCCGCTGCCGGTCGATGAGATCGCCGAAGCCATTCAGTTTCTGCAATGGCTGCTGGCCGACAACTTCACCTTCCTTGGCGTGCGTGACTACGGCGTCGACGGCCAGGCGCTGAAGCCGAATTTCGAAAGTGCGCTCGGCATTATGCGCTCGCCCGAGCTGCGCGTGCTCAAGCGCGGCACCGAACTTCTGGAATTTACGCCGGAGATCATGGCCTTCCTGAAGGAGCCGCGGCCGCTGATCATCGCGAAGGCCAATATCCACGCCCGCGTTCACCGGCGCGTCTATCTCGACTATATCGGCGTCAAGCGCTTCGACGCGTCGGGCAAACTCGTTGGCGAGCACCGCCTCATCGGGCTGTTTACCTCGACGGCCTATACGCGCGCCGCTCACAGTATCCCCTACCTGCGCCGAAAAATCGCCGCGGTGGAGGAGCGTGCCGGCTTCGATCCGGGCAGCCATTCCGGCAAGGCGCTTGCCAACGTGCTGGAGCACTATCCACGCGACGAATTGTTTCAGGTCAATGAAGACACGCTCTACAAGTTTGCGCTTGCGATCCTTCAGCTTGAAGAGCGGCCTCGCGTGCGCGTGCTTGCGCGCCACGATCGGTTCGATCGCTTCGTATCCGTATTGGTCTATGTGCCGCGCGAGCGTTACGACAGCAGTATCCGCGTGAAGATCGGCGCCTACCTGGCGGATGCTTTCATCGGGCGCGTTTCGGCCTTCTATCCATTTTTCCCGGATGAAGGGCCGCTGGTGCGCGTGCATTTCATCATCGGCCGCTCCGGCGGTCCGACGCCTGCCGTGGAGCGAGCCACGCTCGAGCGCGAAGTTCAGTCAATCATCAGGACCTGGAGCGACGGGCTCAGCCAGACGCTGGCGCTGGTCAATCCGCCGGAAAGGGCTGGCGAGCTGTTCAAGCGCTACCGGGATGCTTTTTCGGAAGGGTTTCATGAAGGGTACAGCGCGGCGGTCGCGGCGGGCGACATCCGCGTCATCGAGGGTCTGTCCGATCACCACCCACTTGGGGTCGATTTCCATCATCGGGTGGAAGAAGACCAGCGCTCTGTCGGGCTGAAAGTCTGGACTTTCGCGCGGCCGCTGCCGCTATCGGAGCGCGTCCCCGTTCTGGAGAACATGGGCTTCCGGGTGGTGGACGAGCGCACCTATCACATCGAGCCCAAGGAACGCGCCGGCGTTTGGTTTCACGACATGCTGCTCACACGCGCGGACGGCGGCATAATCGATCTCAACGCCGGTGGCGCGCAGCTCGAAGCAGCCTTCCTGATGGTGATGGGCGGCGCGGCCGAGAATGACGGCTATAACGCGCTGACGTTGCACGGCGGCCTCGCCTGGCGAGACGTGGCGCTCATCCGCGCGTTGTCGCGATTCCTGCGCCAGATCCGCGTGCCTTATTCGCAGGACTATATGTGGGCAACGCTGGTCAAGCATTTTGGCATCGCTGCCGGCGTCGTTGAACTTTTTCATGCCCGCTTCGATCCGCGCGTCGAAACCGGCCGCAATGAAAAACAGGGCGCGATCGCCGCGCGGCTCGATGAGGATCTGCAGAAGGTCGAGAGTCTCGATGAGGACCGAATCCTGCGCCGTTTCGTCAATGCGGTGCAGTCGGCGATTCGGACGAACTTTTACCAGATTGACAGGGATGGCCGGCCAAAAGCGCTGATCTCGATCAAATTCGAGAGTCGCAAGCTCACCGACCTGCCACTGCCGCGCCCGTTCTACGAAATTTTTGTCTATTCGCCGCGGGTGGAAGGCGTGCACATGCGCTTCGGCAAGGTGGCGCGCGGCGGCATCCGCTGGTCGGACCGGCCGCAGGATTTCCGCACCGAAATTCTCGGGCTTGTGAAAGCGCAACAGGTCAAGAACGCAGTGATCGTGCCGGTCGGCGCGAAAGGCGGTTTTGTGCCGAAGCTGATGCCGAAAGGCGCTGCGCGTGACGTCGTGCAGGCGGAGGGCGTCGCGACTTATAAGCTTTTCATCTTGTCGCTGCTCGACATCACCGACAATATCGGCCCCGACGGCAAGATCATTCCGCCGCTGAACGTCGTCAGACACGAAGGCGATGATCCGTATCTGGTTGTCGCCGCTGACAAAGGCACCGCCACTTTCTCCGACATCGCTAACGCGATTTCGGTCGAGCACGGCTATTGGCTCGGCGATGCATTCGCATCAGGAGGCTCCGCCGGTTACGACCACAAGGCCATGGGCATCACCGCGCGCGGCGCATGGGAGGCGGTGAAACGGCATTTCCGCGAAATGGACGTCGACATCGGCAAGACGCCATTCAATGTAGCCGGCGTCGGCGACATGTCGGGCGACGTGTTCGGCAACGGCATGCTGCGTGAAGATACCATCAGGCTGCTGGCCGCGTTCGATCACCGCGACATATTCATCGATCCCGATCCTGACCCGAAAAAGAGCTTTGCCGAGCGAACGCGGTTATTCGCGCTGCCGCCGTCGAGCTGGCAGGATTACGACAAAAACCTGCTTTCCAAAGGCGGTGGCATTTACCCCCGCTCGTCGAAGGAAATACGGCTGAGCGCGGAGGCGCGCAAGATTTTTGGCGTCGGGGAATCCGTCACGCCGCAGGAACTGATGAAGGCGATCCTGCGTGCGCAGTTCGATCTGCTGTTTTTCGGCGGCATCGGCACTTACATCCGCGCAGCGGCTGAGAGCGATGAAGCTGCCGGCGATCGCGCCAATGATGCTATCCGTGTCACGGGGGCCGAGCTCAACTGCAAGGTGATCGGAGAGGGTGCCAATCTCGGCATGACCCAGCGCGGCCGCATCGAAGCGGCGCAGCGGGGCATAAGGCTCAACACCGATGCGATCGACAATTCTGCCGGCGTCAACACCTCGGACGTCGAAGTCAATATCAAGATCGCGCTCAGCGGGCCGGTGCGTTCCGGGGCCCTCACGATGGACAAGCGCAACACGTTCCTCGCGGAAATGACTGACGAGGTCGCTCGGCTTGTATTGCGCAACAACTACCAGCAGACCCTCGCGCTTTCGCTGGCGCAGCGGCGCGGCCTCGAGGATCTAGGCTTCCAGCAGCGCCTAATGCAGACCCTGGAGCAGCGCGACGAGCTCGACCGTGGTGTGGAATTTCTGCCCGACGACATGACTCTGGGCGAACGGCGCAAGCGCAACGCGGGCCTGACACGTCCGGAGCTCGCGGTGTTGCTCGCCTACGCGAAGCTATCGCTCCACAACGAATTGCTCGACAGCAAGGTGCCGGACGATCCCTATCTCGGTCGCGAACTTAACCGCTATTTTCCGAAGGAAATGTCTGAACGTTATGCTGACGCGCTGCATGCGCACCGGCTGCGGCGCGAAATCATCGCCACCCAGCTGACGAATTCGATGATCAACCGTGGCGGAGCCACGCTGATCGTGCGTATTGCCGATCAAACCGGAGCGGCGTCGGCCTCGATTGCCGCGGCCTTTGCCGCCGTCCGCAACAGCTACGATCTGATCGAGCTCAACAGCGAGATCGACGCGCTCGATAACAAAGTGTCCGGAAAGGTCCAGCTCGACCTTTATGCGACCGTGCAGAATCTTTTGCTCGATCGGCTGGTCTGGTTCCTGCGCAATGTTGATCTCTCGCAAGGCCTGGAGAAGATCATCGGCCACTATCGTGAGGGGATCGCGCAGGTTGAAAAGGCGCTGGATAGCGCGCTGTCGAAGTCTGCGTCGAGTGCGCGCGATGCACGCGTTGCGGAGTTGAGCAAGGCCAGGGTGCCGGAGACATTGGCTCGCCGCGTTGCCAACTTGCCTGTGCTGAAAGCGGCGCCCGACATCGCGCTGGTTGCCGATCGTGCCGGCAAGCCTGTGGGCGAAGTCACCGCCACATATTTTGCAACGGAAGCTTTCTTCCAGCTCGACAGTGTCGCGGGCGCCGTTCCCAGTATTGTGGTGTCGGACTATTTCGATCGTCTCGCGCTTGATCGTGCGCTTGATTCCATCGGCGACGCCGAGCGCCGCCTCACGGCGGCCATGGTCGCCAACGGCCATGCCGGCGCTGATGCGGTGGAGGAATGGGTTCGCCCAAGGCAAGCCGAAGTCGAGCGTATTCGCTCCGCGATCCATCAGATCGCCGGTTCAGGCCTTACGCTTTCGAAGCTGTCCGTGGCGGCGAGTCTGTTGGGCGATCTGGCGCGGCAATAGCGCCGCTGTCAGTGCCTGAAATGCCGCGTGCCGGTGAACACCATTGCGACGTCGTGTGCGTCGGCGGCTTCGATCACCTTCTGATCGTTCACCGAGCCGCCCGGCTGGATCACGGCCGTCGCGCCAGCCTCGATCGCAACCAATAGCCCATCGGGAAACGGAAAGAATGCATCGGAGGCAACCACCGAGCCTTTGGTGAGCGGTGCAGGAAGCTTCAGCTCCTTGGCCGCGTCCTCTGCCTTGCGGGCGGCGATGCGCGCGGCATCGACGCGGCTCATCTGACCGGCGCCAATGCCGACGGTAGCGCGATGCTTGGCATAGACGATCGTGTTCGACTTCACGTGCTTGGCGACGCGGAAGGCAAAGCGCAGGTCGGCAAGCTCGGCTTCGCTCGGGGAACGTTTGGTCACGATATGGAGCTGCATTTCGTCGACCACGGCATTGTCACGCGACTGCACCAGCAGGCCGCCGGCAACGGATTTCATGGTCAGCCCGCCGGCGCGTGGGTCGGGCAGGCCGCCTGCGACCAGCAACCGCAAATTCTTCTTAGCGGCGACGATCTTGATGGCTTCTTCGGTCGCTTCCGGCGCGATGATGACTTCGGTGAAAATCTCGGTAATTGCCTTTGCTGCTTCGGCATCGAGCTTGCGGTTGAGCGCGACAATGCCGCCGAACGCCGACGTTGAATCGCACGCGAGCGCCTTGCGATAGGCATCAAGCAGATTGCCCGCTTCCGCGACACCGCAGGGATTGGCGTGCTTGACGATCACGCAGGCGGCTGTTCGGTTCGGATCGAACTCCGCGACGCATTCATAGGCGGCATCCGTATCGTTGATGTTGTTGTAGGAAAGCTGCTTGCCTTGCAATTGACGCGCCGTGGTGACACCGAAGCGTTGGCCGGGCGAACGATAGAACGCCGCGCTCTGGTGCGGGTTCTCGCCATAGCGCAACGCTTCGATCAACTTGCCGCCGAAGGCGCGATAGTCCGGAGCTTCATCGTGGAGGGTCTCCGCGAACCAATTCGAGATGGCTGCGTCATAGGCAGCGGTGCGCGCATAGGCCTTTGCCGCCAGTCCCTGGCGCAGCTCGAACGATACCATGCCGCTGTGTGCGGCCATCTCGCCAAGAACTTTCGTGTAGTCGGCTGGATCAACGACGACGGTCACGTCGGCGTGGTTTTTGGCGGCAGCGCGGATCATTGCCGGGCCACCGATATCGATGTTTTCGATGCAATCGTCGAACGATGAACCCTTCGCGACCGTGGCTTCAAACGGATAGAGATTGACGACGAGAAGATCGATCGGCCTGATCTGATGCTTTTCCATTGCCGCGGAATGCTCTTTGTTGCCGCGGACCGCTAGCAACCCACCATGTACCTTGGGGTGCAGCGTCTTGACCCGGCCGTCCATCATTTCTGGAAATCCGGTGAGCTCGGCCACGTCGATCACCGCGAGCCCGGCATCTTTCAATGCCTTGGCGGTGCCGCCGGTCGAAATCAACTCCACGCCAAAGCCGGCAAGATCAGTCGCGAACGCGACCAGCCCGGTCTTGTCGGAAACCGACAGCAGGGCGCGAGTCACACGGCGCGGGTGGCTGGTCATGACGCACGAGCTAGCACATCAAGCGGCCTAAAGTGTATTCGGCCGTGACGCATGCGAGCACTGCATCCACAAGCATCGATTTTAGAGCGGCAATTCCGGCTCATATGCCCGGTCGGGCCGGGAGCCGGGTGCGGCCGGCGGCGTATGGCGGAAACTCCAGCGCACGCTGTCCTGCTTTCCGACATGGCCATAGATGACGATTTGCACCGTGCGGCGCGGCCCATCAGAGCCAGCCAGAAACACGCTTTCCTCGAGTTCAACCGAATCGGCCAAGGTCGCGAAGGTCCACAATTCGCGGTCCTGCAGCAACAGGATGACACCGCGCCCGTCGGCGAGGCGGTTCGCCTTGATCGCCGGGTGAAGATGGAAGCGAACGGCAAATTCGGTGTCCGCGCCCCTGGGTAGGGCACCGCCGTCCGCCGCGGTGAAGCTGTCTTCTCCGTCGAGCGCGCGGCCGTCGGCACTGAGCTGGATGGCGCGATGATGGATCACGCCGCAATCGCTTGCATAGCCGTCGTGGGAGGCACGCAGCGTCGTGCCGCCGGGATCGCGCTCGACTCGCACCTCGTGTGGACCGGCCACGATCGGTGTACCGCCCAAGAGTCGCCGGGCCGTTGCGGATTCAAGGAAGCGGCACGAGGATTGATCGTTGACCGTCACGGTCGAATGCGCGGGTGTTGCGCGCGCGACTTGCCGCCAATTCTCCTTATTGACCGCCGGCAGACCGCAATTGATCACCAGCCGATGCTGTTTCCACGATAGTTCGAATGAAAGGCACCCCGCGTGTGCTTCTTGGCTCAACGCCACCGGCGGAGCCTTGCCGGTGTCCATCAAGAGCGCGGTCTGCCCGGCCTCGATGCGTTGGTAGCCCGAGTGCGGCGCATTCGACACCGGCGTGCCGCGTGCATCGTCGTAGGCAAGAACTGTGGCCAGCAGATCGACCGGCGTCGGCCCCATGCCATTGAACTGAGCAAAGTTTCCGTCGCCGTGCCGGAAAAAGCGCAGCATCGGCATGATACGGTCGATGGCATTGTTGAGCGCCTGCGGCGACTGCAACTGGCGAGCGGAGAACAACTGACGCAACGGCAACAGGTCAGCCAGCAAATCGATCAACGTGCCTGGGTTCCGGCTGATGTGGCCACCATCCGGCAACACCTGCGTACGCAATTCATCGATCAGACGACGTACATGGGCGCGCAGATATCCGGACTGACTCTGCATGCAAAGCGTCGCGTAAGTGAGGGCGATCACCGCCTGCAGGCGTGGCAGGCCATCGCGCGTTTCGTTGAGGGTGTGGTGCAGATATCGTACCTGCCGTGAGAGG
>DATGDN010000381.1:0-13944 GCA_035310865.1 Pseudolabrys sp.
CAAACATTGCCAAGTTCTTCGTTTGAGCGGCTATGCTGGGCGAGAAGCCATGGTCGCCGACGGTCGGCGGTGTCGCACTTGCAGTGCGACTGACGCCGAAGGGTGGCCGCGATTACATTGACGGTAGCGAAGTCCTGGCGGATGGACGCGCTGTCCTCAAGATCCGGGTGCGGGCGGCGCCGAGCGAAGGCGAGGCCAACGCGGCCCTGATCCGGCTGGTCGCCAAGGCCGTGGGCGTCCCACCGCGTGACGTGACCCTGGTCGCCGGGACTACGGCCCGCCTCAAACTTCTCGTGATTTCGGGCGACAGCCCAACGCTGATCGCAGCGCTGGAGAAAATCACCGCGTCGCGCTAAGGCTTGTCCGGCCAAGGCAACGGATCATGAGCGCGCGTATCATCGATGGCAAAACGATCGCTGCGGATTTGCGCGGCAGGGTCACCGATGCCGTCCACCGCTTGCGCCGCGACCGCGGAATTGTGCCGGGCATTGCGGTCGTCCTGGTCGGTGACAACCCGGCGAGCGAAGTCTATGTCCGCAACAAGTCCAAGGCAGTGGCCGAGGCCGGCATGCGCGCCTTCGACCGCAAACTGCCGGGGAACACGAGTGAAACCGATTTGCTCGCACTGATCGCCGAGCTCAATGCCGACGACGGGGTGAGTGGCATCCTTGTGCAATTACCGCTGCCGAAACAGATAGACGCGCAAAAAATCATCGCGGCCATCGACCCGGCCAAGGACGTCGACGGTTTTCATCCGCTCAATGTCGGCCGGCTGGCTAGCGGCCTGCCGGCACTGGTTCCGTGCACGCCGGCGGGCTGCGTCCTGTTGGCCAAGACCGTGCATGAATCGCTTGCGGGCCTGGAAGCGGTGGTGATCGGCCGCTCCAACATCGTGGGCAAGCCGGTTGCGCAATTGCTGCTTGCGGAAAATGCGACCGTCACGGTTGCGCATTCAAAAACAAACGATCTACCGGCCGTGTGCCGCCGCGCCGATCTGCTCGTCGCCGCGATCGGCCGTGCCGAAATGGTTCGTGGCAATTGGATCAAACCGGGTGCGACCGTCATCGACGTGGGCATCAATCGTGTGCCGCGCGACGGCGGCAAATCGCGGATCGTGGGTGATGTCGCCTATGCGGAGGCCGCGCAGGTCGCCGGCGCCATCACGCCTGTTCCGGGCGGAGTCGGCCCGATGACGATTGCATGTCTGCTGCTGAATACTCTGCGCGCGGCCTGCGCGCAGAAAGGTCTGTCGGCACCGAAAGTGTGATTACGCCTGCCAGGCGTAGGCGACTTTATCGAGCGTCTTGGCTCCGAAGCGCTCCGAGGAGCGTGCGACCGCGCGGCCGCCGAGCGCGCGATAAAATTCCATCGCCGGCTCGTTGTCTGACAGCGCCCACACCACCAGGCTCTTCAGGCCGCTCTGGTTCAAATCCTTGCGCGCCGCAGAGAACAGGCGACGGCCGAACCCGAGCCCCTGAAACTCGGGGCGCAGGTAGAGCTCGTAGATTTCGCCATCGTAGAACAAACTACGCGCGCGGTTGCGCCCGTAGTTGGCGTAGCCGGCAACGCGATCGCCGAATTGCAGGATGGTGATGCGGCTTCCTTTGCGGATGGCCGAGTCCCACCAGTCCGGTCCACGGCGATTGATCAGCTTGTCGAGCTCGTTACCGGGGATGATGCCCTGATAGGCCGCGCGCCACGCATCATCATGGGTCTCGGCGACTTCGACCGCGTCCGAAGACTTCGCGCGGCGAATCTCTATGAGGGTCGTGCTCATGCTGGGATAGAAGCAACGAAATTTCCGGCCTTCAAGCCCTATCGTTAATGATGGGTAAACGGTGTGGATTACTGGTCACAGGCGTTAAAACGCCGGCGAGCCGGTACAAAAAATGATGTTTGAGACATCAAACCGTGGCCGCGGAGTCTGCGGGTTCCATGGCGGCGTCCGGGAATGCGCCGCCCCGTAACTGATTCGACCGGCTGATTCGAATCGCGGATCGGTGCGGAACGCGCAAAAAGCCCGGTCAAACCGTCTCGGCTTCCTTTTTGCGCTCTTCCTTTTTGCGGTCGTTCTCGTCGAGCAGCTTCTTGCGCAGCCGGATCGACTTCGGCGTCACCTCGACCAGTTCATCGTCCTCGATATAGGCGAGCGCCTTCTCGAGCGTCATGCGGATCGGCGGCGTAAGCCGCACGGCTTCATCCTTGGACGTGGTGCGGATGTTTGTGAGCTTCTTGCCCTTGAGCACGTTGACGATGAGATCGTTGCCGCGCGTGTGCTCGCCCACGATCATCCCGTTATAAACTTTCCAGCCTGGCTCGATCATCATCGGCCCGCGGTCCTCAAGATTCCACAGCGCGTACGCGACGGCGTCGCCCTTGTCGTTGGAAATCAGCACGCCATTGCGGCGGCCCTGGATCGGTCCTTTGTACGGCGCATAAGCGTGGAACAAGCGATTCATGATCGCCGTGCCGCGCGTGTCGGTCAGCAATTCGCCCTGATAGCCGATGAGACCGCGAGTCGGCGCATGAAAGACGAGACGCAGGCGGCCGCCGCCCGACGGCTTCATTTCCATCATGTCGGCTTTGCGTTCCGCCATCTTCTGTACGACGATTCCGGAATGTTCTTCGTCGAGATCGATGACAACTTCCTCGATCGGCTCTAGCATTTCGCCGGTAGCGGGATCTTCCTGGAGCAATACCTTCGGACGCGACACCGAAAGTTCAAAGCCTTCGCGGCGCATCGTTTCAATAAGGATACCGAGCTGCAATTCGCCGCGGCCGGCGACTTCCATGGAATCCTTTTCATCGGATTCGCGCACGCGCAGTGCGACATTGCCTTCTGCTTCGCGAAGCAGCCGATCGCGGATCATGCGGCCGGTGACCTTGTCGCCTTCGGTGCCGGCGAGCGGAGAATCGTTGACACGGAAGATCATCGCCAGTGTCGGCGGGTCGATCGGCTGGGCGGGAAGGGGCGTTTCAACCAAAGGGTCGCAGATCGTCATCGCGACGGTCGCATTCGGCAGGCCCGCGATTGCGACGATGTCTCCCGCTGACGCCTCTTCCACCACGGTGCGCTCGAGTCCGCGGAACGCGAGCACCTTAGTGATGCGGCCGCTCTCGATCAGCTTGCCGTCGTGATCGAGCACTTTTACCTGCTGATTGGGTTTGGCCGAGCCCGACGTGATGCGGCCAGTGACAATACGGCCGAGGTAAGGATTGGCTTCAAGAATGGTGCCAAGCAGACGGAACGGGCCACTTTCCACGACCGGCGGCCTGACGTGGCGCAGCACCATGTCGAACAGCGGCTTCATGCCGTCATCGTGTGATCCGTCCCGGCTCGTCGCCATCCAGCCCTGCTTGGCCGAACCGTAGAGGATCGGGAAATCGAGTTGTTCGTCGGTGGCGTCGAGCGCGGCGAACAGGTCGAAGACTTCGTTGAGGACCTGTGTGGGCCGGGCATCGGCGCGATCAACCTTGTTGATGACGACGATGGGCTTGAGGCCCATCTTCAGCGCTTTGGAGACAACGAACTTGGTCTGCGGCAGCGGGCCTTCGGCCGCGTCGACCAGCACCAGCGCGCCGTCGACCATGTTCAAAATCCGTTCAACCTCGCCGCCGAAATCGGCGTGGCCGGGGGTGTCCACGATATTGATGCGCGTGTCCTTCCACACCACCGAGGCCGCCTTGGCCAAGATCGTGATACCGCGTTCGCGCTCGAGATCGTTGGAATCCATCGCACGCTCGATCACGCGCTGGTTCTCGCGGAACGTGCCCGATTGCTGCAACAGACGGTCAACCAGCGTCGTCTTGCCATGGTCGACGTGCGCGATGATGGCGACGTTTCGAAGGTTCATTTCAAGTTCCGGAAATCAAAGCGCGGGCCCTTCGGCCCGCGACGCGGCGCTGCTGCGGTGCAATATAGTCACGGACGCCGCGGATGCAACCGCTCAGGCCGCATGGCCGCAAACGAGGTTAAGCGCCTGCCGGACGACTCCATGGTCCGATTCGGATGCCCCTCGGCAGCGCGTCCTGCAACATCATCATTTCGGCGATGGTTTCGCTGGTGACGAGCCCGACCAGTTTGCCTGCGGCGTCGGTGACGCCGACCGCCGGAGCCGATTTCTGCTGCAACAGCTTGAACGCCTGCTCCAGCGTGACGCGGTGGCTGATCGTCGGCAGCTCGGCAGCCATCGCATCGGCTACCCGCGCATCCGGGCCGCGCGTCTTGATGGCACGAATCAAATCGCCACGGCCCAGCACGCCCACGGGCTTGCCGGTGCCGTCTACCACGGGAAATTCCCCCTGACTCGTCTGCAGCAATGTCTGCACCGCTTCATCGACGTGCGCTTCCGGTGAAAGCGTCGCGAACTGCGTCACCATGGCATAACTCACCGGCACGCCGCGCGAGGCCGCGCGCAGCGCCACCATGTGCGCTTCCGAGGAGGCGGCGAGATAGACGAAAATGGCGATGAAGATCAGGATCGGATTGAACATCAATCCGATAAAGCCGAGAGCGAAGGCGACGAATTGTCCGATCGAGGCGGCGATTTCGGTCGCGCGCACATAGCCAAAACGGCTCGCCAGCAACGCCCGCAGTACTCGGCCGCCGTCCATCGGGAAGGCGGGAATCATGTTGAACAATGCGAGAAAAAGATTCACAGCCGCAAGGCGGTCAACCAGCGGGATTCCCGTGTTATCGACGGCCGCAGCCGCGCTGGGCTGCATATCCGCGCCAAAAATATAAACCAGTACGCCCGCGATCACGACATTGACCAGCGGCCCCGCGATCGCGATCAGGAACTCCTCCCACGGCTCTTCCGGAATGCGTTCGAGTTGCGCCACGCCGCCGATCGGCAGCAGCGTCACGTAAGGTGTGGCCACCCCGAAGGCGCGAGCTGTGAAAATGTGTCCGAACTCGTGCAGGAGCACGCAGAGAAACAAAAGGACCATGAAGGTGAGACTGTCCCACGCTGTGGCGGCGCCGCCCGAAGCGTAGCTCGCCGCAAAAATCCAGGCGAGAAACAGCAGGAAGGTAAGGTGGACGCGGACGACGGTGCCGGCCACTTTTCCAATACTCAGAGACCAGGACATGAAAGCCTCGTATGGTCGATATCTACATCTATGAGGTAATATCGATAGTAGCGTATTGCGAGGCTGCGGTGTTCGGCGAGGGATTAATTCGGCAATGGGTGACAGTTACGCCAAAGTGAAAGTTGCGGCCGTGCAGGCCGCTTCGGTCTTTCTTGACCGTGAGAGCTCGACCAAGAAGGCGTGCCAATTGATCCGTGAGGCAGGCAAGAACGGCGCGCGCGTGATCGGATTTCCGGAGGGATTCATCCCGGCACACCCGGTCTGGTATCATCATCATGCCGCGACCGGCGCGGTCGCAAACCGCCTCGCAGTTGAATTGTTCAAGAACGCGGTCGAAATTCCCGGCCCTGAAACTGACGCACTGTGTGACGCGGCCCGCGCGGCCAATGCTTATGTCGTGATGGGAGTCTGTGAAAAACTGCCGCAGACCATGGGTACAATGTTCAACACCCAGGTCTATATCGGCCCGGACGGCACGCTCATTCGCAAGCATCAGAAGATCATGCCGACGGTCGGCGAGCGCCTGGTGCACACCGGCGGCTACGGCGACACGTTCGGCGCGTTCACGAGCGAATTCGGGCCGATGAGCGCGCTGATATGCGGCGAGAATTCCAATCCGCTCGCGATTTTTGCGCTGATCGCCGAAGGCACGCGCATCCATGTCATGAGTTGGCCGAACCATTTCCCGACCAGCGGCGATCCGCTGCGCAACCGTGTCGCCATCGACTCGCAGGCTTTCGCGCAAATGAGCAAGGCATTCGTGATTTCAGCCTGTGGCACGGTCGATGAGCACATGATTGAGATGCTGCAGGCCGATCCGGCGGGCGAGAAATTCCTGCGCGACCCGTATTGCTGCGGCGGCTCGCTGATCGTCGATCCGCTCAGCCGCATCATCGCCGGGCCGATGGGCGCGGAAGAAGGCATACTCTATGCGGAATGCAACCTTGATCTCGGCATTCAAATGAAGCTTCGGCACGATTTCGCCGGCCATTACAATCGGCCCGATATTTTCCACCTCCATATCAACCGCGCGGCACCGCAACTTTACTCCGTGCACGGTGTTGATACGCGCGCCGCCTTGCCGGACGTCGATGCAATGCAAGCTCTGTCTGCGCAGACGCCAAGGCTGCGCTCACCGGACAAGGACGATGCCTCCGGCGAACCTTTGACGCCCGGCGAATAACGGGCAAAAGCAAGCAAAGCGAGGCTCGATCATGAGCAACAAAATTAGCGGAGATGCGCTTAGATCCGCGCTGGCCGGGCTCAAAGGCTGGACGGAGGTGGCGGGCCGCGATGCCATCACTAAGAAATTCGTATTCAAGGATTTCAACCAGGCCTTCGGGTTCATGACACGCGCGGCACTGGTTGCGGAAAAAATGGACCACCATCCGGAATGGTTCAACGTCTACAAAACAGTGGAAGTCACGCTCTCTACGCACGATGCAGGCGGCTTGACCGATCGCGACGTGAAGCTCGCCGAGGCCATGGATAAAATCGCCGGGGGATAGGGTCCTGCCTTGCGTTCGGCCGGCTCGCCGACCACATAAGCGGACATGGCTTTCTCATATTCCGCACAGTCCGCGTTCTGGCGGCACAAGGACGATGAAACCGCATTCCGCGACCTTTTCTGGCGCAAGCTGCGAAATGTCGCCGCGTCCATTCCGTTCACGGAGGACCTGCTAGCGGCTTATTATTGCGCCTTCGACCGCGAAACGCCGTTGTCCGTAAAGGCCTCGCTGATCGGCGCGCTTGCCTATTTCGTGCTGCCGGCCGATGCCGTCCCCGACTTGCTGCCGGTGCTGGGCTTTACCGACGATGCAGCCGTGCTGGCAGGGGCCATCAAATTGGTGGCAAACCATATCCGGCCGGTGCACCGTGACGCGGCGCGGCGCATGCTTGCAGACCTAAAATAACCCGGCCGCGAAAATTACGGCCTCAAGATTACCTTTCCCATTACCTGCCGTGCGGCGATTGCCTTGAGCGCGGCGGGGGCTTCCGCAAGCGGATAAACCGCATGAACATGGGACGACAATTTCCCTTCCAAGCACCACGCCAGCAATTGCTCGGTGTTCGCTCGGTGGGCCTCCGGGTCGCGCTCGATCCATGAGCCCCAGAATACGCCGAGCACGTCGCAGCCTTTGAGCAGAACGAGATTGAGCGGCAGCTTCGGTATTTCGCCGGCGGCGAAGCCGACCACGAGAAAACGCCCCTGCCAGGCGATCGAACGCAGCGCGGGCTCGGTATAAGGTCCACCAATCGGATCGTAGATGACGTCGACGCCGCGGCCGTTCGTAACGCGGCGAAGCGCCTGCTTAAGATCGTCCTTTTCGTAATCGATTCCGTTATCGGCACCATGCCTGCGTGCGAAGGCCAGCTTTTCGTCCGAGGACGCGCAGGCAATAACGCGCGCATGCATCAGTTTGCCGAGCTCGACCGCGGCCAATCCCGCGCCGCCGGAGGCGCCAAGTACCGCGAGCGTTTCGCCGGCCCGCAATCTGGCGCGGTCCTTGAGCGCGTAAAATGTCGTTCCGTAAGTGATGCAGAGCCCGGCCGCCCGGTCGAAATCGAGCTCATCAGGTATTTTGATGAGCTTGCCGACGGAGACCGCGATCCGCTCACGTGCCGCACCGTGAGTCAGACAGCACATCACGCGGTCACCGGCCTTCACTGTCGTCACGCCGGGGCCGATGCTTTCGATCGTGCCGGCAAATTCCGCCGCCGGCGAGAATGGCAGCAGCGGCTTGGTCTGGTACTTGTTGGCGATGATCAGGGTGTCGAAAAAATTCAGAGCGGCGGCCTTGATGCGCACCACTGCTTCGCCAGGCGCGGCAACAGGATCGGGAACGTCAGCCAGCGTCAGATCGTCGGGCGTGCCGTAGCGGGTGCAGAGCAGGGCTTTCATGGCATTCCTGTCGGTAGACTGCGCGTAAGCATTGTGGGTTCTAGCACGGCCATTGCTATCGGGTGGCTCGCAGCCGCATGCACATCTGCCGCCGATCACGCCACGGCGGCGTGATTGCCGCCTTCACATTGCCGACATTCGCCGGTAATGGGCTAGTATCTCGCGATTCTTTATGGGGGCGGCTCAACGACCGTCAATATCGTCACCGGTAGGACCCGATGGATACGACCGCATTGTTTCGCATGTGCATTGTTCTTGTGTCGGCCTGCGTATGCAGCGGATCAGCGAGTGCACAGCAAAAGAAAACTGCCGCAAGTCCAACAGACCAAGCGGTTCTGCTCGGTCAATTCGGGGACTGGGGCGCGTACAGAGCGTCACCCGGAGGCAAGAAAATTTGCTTCGCTCTTGCCAAGCCCACATCCGCGGCGACGGAACCGGCCGGCCGCAACCGCGATGCGTCATACGCATTCGTTTCCACGCGGCCGGCCGAGAAGGTGAAGAACGAGGTGTCGGTGATTGTCGGGTACCCGCAAAAACCCGGGCAGGACGCGACGGCTGCGATCGGTTCCGCTGCCTATTCGATGTACACCCAGAACGACGGCGCCTGGGTGAAGAATGCCGCCGAAGAGGCGCAAATGGTGGATGCCATGCGCAAAGGCGCCGACATGGTGGTTAAGAGCGAATCGTCTCGCGGCACCAAGACCACCGATACTTATTCCCTCAAAGGTATCGCGCAGGCCCTCGACAGGGTCGCGGAAGAGTGTAAGTGACCCGCTAGAGCTTTTGCTTGGCCGTCCGGGAGTGGCGGGACCCGGCGATCCAGCTTAGATAGACTGCATCTTTACCATCGGGATTGCCGGGGCAGACCCGGCAATGAAGCCTGTTGCTATGAACCTGACGTTGCAAAGCGCCGACGCCATCGAGAAGACGCCGCTCGAGACCTATGTGGCGCCCGAGAAGCCGTCGCTTGTCGGCATGACGCGCACGGGGCTTGCCGCCGCGTTGGGCGCGGTGGGTGTGCCGGAGGCGCAGCGCAAGATGCGCGTGCAACAGCTCTGGCACTGGATCTATTTCCGCGGCTTCACGTCGTTTGAGGACATGACCAGCGTCTCAAAGGAGCTGCGCGCCACCTTGGCCGAGCATTTTACACTCGCGCGGCCGCATGTCATAGCCGAACAGGTTTCAGTCGACGGCACACGCAAATGGCTGCTTCGGCTGCCGGGTCAAGTGCAGGGCGAGCGGCCGCACGAGGTCGAATGCGTCTACATCCCCGACACCGAGCGCGGAACGCTATGCGTGTCGAGTCAGGTCGGCTGCACGCTTAATTGCACGTTTTGCCACACCGGCACGCAGCGGCTCGTGCGCAATCTCACGGCAGGTGAAATCGCCGGCCAAGTGATGGCGGCGCGCGATCGTCTGGGAGACTGGCCCGGTGGCACGCGGCCGACCGACGGCGTCGTGCCGAGCGGCGACCGATGTGTCACGAACATCGTGATGATGGGCATGGGCGAGCCGCTCTACAATTTCGATGCGGTCCGCGATGCGTTGCTCATTGTGGCGGACGGCGAAGGCATCGCGATTTCCAAGCGTCGCATCACGCTTTCCACTTCCGGCGTCATACCCAACATCTCTCGGACAGGCGCTGAAATCGGATGCATGCTGGCGGTTTCGCTGCACGCGGTGCGCGACGAACTGCGCAACGAACTGGTACCGCTCAACCGAAAATATCCGATCGCCGAACTGCTGGAGGCTTGCCGCAACTATCCCGGCGTTTCCAACGCCAAGCGCATTACCTTCGAATATGTAATGCTTAAGGGCGTGAATGATTCCGTGGATGATGCGAAGGCTCTGGTACGGCTGCTCAAAGGCATTCCCGCCAAGATCAATCTCATTCCATTCAACCCATGGCCGGGCAGCAAGTATGAATGTTCGGATTGGGAGCAAATCGAAAAAATTTCGCAGATCGTATTCGACGCCGGATATGCTTCGCCAGTGCGCACGCCACGCGGACGCGATATTTTAGCCGCCTGCGGCCAGCTCAAAAGCGCGACCGAAAAGCTTTCGGTGCGTGAACGGATGGCGCTGCGTGCCATGGCGATGGTGGAGTGACGGCGCCGTTCATCTAGAGGATTAAAAAAGCACATGTCGCTCATTGGCCGGATCGTCGTCATCATTTTTGGGCTACTCGTGGCCATCATTGTTGCTGGCATCACGCTTGCGATCGGGATCGTTCTGCCCGAATGGGCGGCAATGGATTCCGATCCGGTCGAACGCGTGATCTTTTTTTTCGCGGCTTTTTTTGCCACCAGCCTCGTTGGCGCTGTCGCGATGCTGCCGGCTGCGCTGGTGATCGTAGTCTCGGAAGCCGCGCGCATGCGCAGTTTCATCTACTACGGCGTTGGCGGCGCGCTGGTCGCACTGGCGTCCTATTACGGGTCGGACATTTCAATACGGCTTGAAAACACAACGGATGTCCCGCCGGTCAACAATGCGCTTCAGCTGGCAGCCGCTGCGGGGATTATCGGTGGGCTTGCCTATTGGCTGATCGCGGGCCGCAATGCGGGCCGCTGGCGCGAGCAGGGGGCACCTTCAGCCTGATTCAGATCCTGTTCGCTTTCACTTGAAGACGTGACGTAACGCAATCGGCTTTCTATTTCCCGGCGCGTCGGCTAGACGAACCCGCATGAATCGCACCGGATTGCTGATCGCGCTCGCCATTGCCGTTGTCGCGGGTGTGGCATTTGGGGTTTTCCCAGACCTCGACCTGCGGGTGGCGCGATATTTCTACGCGTTCGAGGACAGCAATCACAATATGTTCGCTTGGCGCATCTATCCGCCGCTGATGCGGGCCCGCGATATCGGGCTTTGGGTCGGTACCATTCTGGTGGCTCCGGCCGTAGGCGCGCTCATTATCAAGCTGCTGCTGCCGCGGCGAAAACTGCTGATGTCAGGGCGCGCGATTGTATTCCTGATCGCGACCATGGCGCTCGCGCCGGGCCTGCTGGTGAACGTGCTGCTTAAGGATCATTGGGGCAGGCCGCGCCCGATCGACATAACGCAGCTCGGCGGCAACCAGCAGTTCGTGGCCTGGTGGGATCCGCGCGGCAACTGCCCGTCCAATTGCGCTTTCGTTTCCGGCGATGTGGCGGGCGCATTCTGGACGATCGCGCCGGCAGCACTTGCACCGCCGCAATGGCGTGCGCTTGCCTACGGCTCTGCGTTCGCGCTCGGCACCGGCATGGCGGTGATCCGCGTCATGGCCGGCGCGCATTTCCCGTCGGACGTCATCTTCGCCGGAGTATTTAACTTTTTGATCGTCTGGATCACGTACGCCGTCATCTACCGCTGGCGCCGGACACGGCTGCCGGACGAGGACGTCGAGCGGGCGCTCGAGCGTGTGGCCATGCCTGGCTATGATTTTATCGTTGGCCTGTTCGGCGGAAGCCGAAAGGCAAAATAAAGAAATTAACCAGGACGCGCTTTGCGGCGCTAATCTTTGGCCCTATAGTCCGCCGCGATTTTTCAACGCAGCAGTTGTCCTATGCCCGACGGCAAGTCCAAGAAGACCGTTAAAAAAGTCGTGCTCGCCTATTCAGGCGGGCTCGATACCTCGATCATTCTGAAGTGGTTGCAGACCACCTACGGATGCGAGGTTGTTACTTTTACTGCCGATCTGGGGCAGGGCGAGGAGCTGGCGCCCGCGCGCGAGAAGGCGCTGCTTCTCGGCATCAAGAAAGAAAACATCTTCTTCGAGGATCTGCGCGAGGAATTCGTGCGCGACTACGTGTTTCCCATGTTCCGTGCCAATGCGCTGTACGAGGGGCAGTATCTGCTCGGCACGTCGATCGCGCGGCCGCTGATCGCGAAAAAGCAGATCGAGATCGCGGAAAAGGTGGGTGCCGATACTGTCGCGCATGGAGCTACAGGCAAAGGCAACGATCAGGTGCGTTTCGAGCTGACCTATTATGCACTCAAGCCCGACGTGACGGTGATCGCACCATGGCGCGAATGGGACCTTACCTCGCGCACCAAGCTGATCGAATTTGCGGAAAAGCACCAGATTCCAATCGCCAAGGACAAGCGCGGCGAGGCACCGTTCTCGGTGGATGCCAATCTGCTGCACACGTCGTCTGAAGGAAAAGTGCTGGAAGATCCGGGACACGAAGTGCCGGACTACGTCTTCTCGCGCACGGTCGATCCCGAGAAGGCGCCCGACAAATCAACGACAATCACGATCGATTTTGAGAAGGGCGACGCGGTCGCGGTCGACGGCAAGAGGCTTACGCCTGCGGCGCTCCTGAAACAGCTCAATGATCTCGGCAAGGCCAATGGTATCGGCCGGCTTGACCTCGTCGAAAACCGCTTCGTGGGGATGAAGTCGCGAGGCATGTACGAAACGCCGGGAGGCACGATACTGCTGGCCGCGCATCGCGGCATTGAATCCATCACGCTCGATCGCGGCGCTGCCCACCTGAAAGACGAGCTCATGCCGAAATACGCGGAACTCGTCTATTACGGCTTCTGGTTTACGCCTGAGCGTGAAATGTTGCAGGCGGCGATCGACAAGAGCCAGGAACTGGTCACCGGCCGCGTCACGCTCAAGCTCTACAAGGGAAACGCGACTGTGATCGGCCGCGAGAGCAAATATTCGCTGTACGATCAGGATCTGGTGACCTTCGAGGAAGGTGCTGTCGCCTATGACCATCGCGATGCCGAGGGGTTCATCAAGCTCAACGCGCTGCGTCTTCGCACGCTTGGCCAGCGGCGGCGCAAATTCAAGCTTGATTGATCGGCGGGGAAGGCGATGACGAAGTTCGCCGCCAACGCGTATCTTGTTTCCGCCCTGGCCTTGAGCCTCGCGGGCTGTTCCTCGAGCAGCAAGCAGCCGGAAGAAAATCCAAATCAGTTTCCGGCGGACTACAAGAATGAAATTCTCAATACGATGAGCGCGACGCTCGAAGATCCGACCAACGTCCGCAGTGCCTACATCAGCGAACCGGTGTTGCGGCCGGCAGGCAAGGACGAGCGTTACGTCGTCTGTGTGCGTTCCGACTCCCGCAACGCCAACAAGCATTACACCGGGAGCAAGGATCGCATCGGCTACTTTTATGGTGCCCATCTCAATCAGCTGGTCGAAGCCACCAAGGAGCAATGCGGCAACGCTGCTTACAAGCCGTTCCCGGAACTGGAAAAGCTCTGCCAGGCCAAAAAATGCCTTTAGCGCGAGCGTGCTGGCAGTTCAGTCAAGCCTCTCGTTTGCGCGCATTGCCGGATCGCCATCGGATTGAATGACGCGCGGTTCCGGAACCAGCGGCAAATTTCGGCGTTTCTTGTCCGCGATCTCATCGGCCACCTTTTGCATCTGAACAAAACGCACAGGCGTGATCGGATGATCTCCTGTGACGCGAATGCTGTCCGGGTCTGCCATTGAGAGCGTACGCCAGATTTCTTCTGCACCGGCGGGATCATAGCCGGCACGTGCCGCATAGTAGGCGCCGGCATAGTCGGCCTCCCGCTCAAATGCGACGCTGAATGCCCGCGCGCCCGCTCGTGCAAATGTCTTTGAAAAGACGCCGCGCGTGGGCATACCGCCAAGCATGGTGCCGGCGTCGATCGCCGCCCCGCCGACCCAGCCGATGACTTCGTTTACGCGCCGCTTGTTCAAATGGCCGAGATTGGCATGTGCCAGTTTGTGCCCAATAATGAGTGCGAGCTGCGCATCCGTGCGCGCGGCCCGCAATATGCCGGTTGAGACAACGATGCCTTCGTCGCTCGCAAAGGCGGTCATGCTCGAATCGCTCTGCAGCTCAATGGGAATTGCGCAGGCCATGACCGGGCCGACCGAGTGCATCTCATCAATGCCGTCGCGGCGGACAAGGACGTGGATTGGCCGCTCGCCGTTATTGCGAACGAAACCGCCGATCCAACCGGCCGTTCCGGTGGGGGGCACC
>DATGDN010000382.1:0-5875 GCA_035310865.1 Pseudolabrys sp.
GGCTAGACGCTGAAGCGGACAAGCGCCATCGCCGCAGCTGTCAGCACTAAAAGTACGACTGAGACGTTATCTAGCACCAGCAACCTGCCACGTGTGTCCGCCCTGATGGCAACGCGGCGGCCTTAGAGATCGTTCCTCGCTTTTAGTCCGCTCAGGCGGTCGCTTTCGCGAGTGCGCGCCGCGCCAGCACACTGACCAAATGCGCGCGATATTCCGGGCTGGCATGAATGTCGCTGTTCATCCCATTTGCCGGTATGGTCATGCCCTCGATCGATTTCGCGGCGAAACGTTTCTTCAGCGCCTCTTCGAATGATTTCACCCGGAATACGCCATTGGCGCCCGCACCGGTGACCGCCACGCGTATGTCAGACCCGCGCTTCGAGACAAACACGCCGACGAGCGCAAAGCCCGAAGCGGGATGCTTGAACTTTTCGTAAGCTGCCTTTTTTGCGATCGGGAAACTCACTTTGGTGATGATTTCACCATCTTCGAGCGCGGTCGAAAACATGCCGGTGAAGAAATCGTCGGCCGCGATACGCCGCTTGTTGGTGATGATCGTCGCGCCGAGCCCAAGACACGCGGCCGGATAGTCGGCGTTTGGATCGTTGTTGGCAATCGAACCCCCGATCGTGCCGCGGTTGCGGACCTGCGGATCGCCCACAGAGGCAGGCACGGAAGCGAGTGCCGGCAATAACTGTTGAAGCACCGGCGAATTGGCCGCGTCGGCGTGACGGGTCATCGCACCAATCACGACGGACCGGCCCTTCTGTTCGACGCCGCTCAGTCCTTCGACTAGCGACAAATCGATCAGTGCCGACGGCTGTGCCAGGCGCTGCTTCATCACCGGCAAAAGCGAATGGCCGCCGGCCAACAGCTTCGCATCGGGGTTGCGCGCAAGGAGACCGGCCGCCTGACGGACCGTGGTTGGACGATGGAAAGTGAAATTGTACATCTGGATCTCCCGTAACTACGCGGCCTGGCGCGGTTGTGCACGTTTGAGCGCTGCCCATACCGTCTGGGCAGTCGCAGGCATGACGAGTTCTTCGGTACCGATTGCATCGGTGATGGCGTTGATCACAGCTGCCGGCGCAGCGATAGCACCGGCTTCTCCGCAACCCTTGATTCCAAGTGGATTCGACGGCGCCTTCGTTTCGGTGAGGCCGACGTTGAACGACGGCAGGTCATGGGCATGTGGCATGCAGTAGTCCATCAGCGACCCAGTCACCAATTGGCCCTCTTTGTCGTAGACCGCACCTTCGAGCAATGCTTGGCCGATCCCTTGCGCCACGCCGCCGTGCACCTGTCCCTCAACAATCATCGGATTGACGACCGTGCCGAAATCGTCGATCGCAGTCCAATTGACGACGTCAGTTTTTCCGGTGTCGCGGTCGATCTCAACCTCGCAAATATGGCAGCCGGCAGGAAACGTGAAGTTTGTCGGGTCGTAGAAACTAGTTTCTTTTAGTCCCGGCTCAAGCTCCTGCCCGGCAAATTTATGGGCGATGTAGGCATTGAGTGCGACATCGCCCCATGCCGCCGATTTGTCGGTGCCCGCGACGGTGAATTTTCCATCCTTGAAGACAATGTCGCCTTCCGCCGCTTCCAGCATATGAGCGGCCACCTTCTTGGCCTTGGCCTCGATCTTGTCGAGAGCCTTGACGATCGCCGACATGCCGACCGCACCGGAGCGCGAGCCATAGGTGCCCATCCCAAATTGCACCTTGTCGGTATCGCCATGCACGATGGAGACATTCTCGAAGGGGATACCAAGCCGCTCTGAAACCAGTTGGGCAAAAGTCGTCTCGTGGCCCTGTCCGTGGGCGTGCGTTCCGGTCAGCACTTCCACGCTTCCAGTCGGGTTGACTCGTACTTCTGCGCTCTCCCATAGGCCGACACCGCACCCGAGCGAGCCCACTGCCTGTGAAGGCGCAATCCCGCAAGCTTCGATGTAGGTCGAATAGCCGAGGCCGCGCAGCTTGCCATGGCGCGCCGCCTCACGCCTGCGCTTGTTGAAACCCTTGACGTCGGCAAGCTCCAAAGCCTTCTTGAGTGACGCATCATAATCGCCCACGTCGTAAGCCATGATGACGGGCGTCTGGTGTGGAAACGATTTGACGAAATTCCGCCTGCGCAGGTCAGCCGGATCAATTCCCATCTGCCGCGCGACGACTTCAACCAGCCGCTCAACGACAAACGTGGCCTCCGGCCGGCCCGCTCCGCGATAAGCGTCGACCGGTACCGTGTTCGTATAAACCGCATCCACTTCGCAATAGATCTGCGGTATGTCGTACTGACCCGACAATAGCGTTGCGTAAAGATAGGTCGGCACCGACGAGGAGAACGTCGACATATAGGCGCCGAGATTGGCGATCGTTTTGACACGCATCGCCAGAAATTTGCCGTTGGCATCGAGCGCGAGTTCGGCACGGGTGACGTGATCGCGGCCATGTGCGTCGGTGACGAATGATTCCGATCGATCGGCAGTCCATTTCACCGGCCGGCGGACTTTGCGGGCAGCCCACAAGCAAATCACCTCTTCCGGGTAGATAAAAATCTTTGAACCAAAACCACCGCCGACATCCGGCGCAATGACGCGCAATTTGTGCTCCGGCGCCATGCCGATGAATGCCGAGATCACCAGCCGGGCGACGTGCGGATTTTGTGACGTGTTCCAGAGCGTGAGTTGGTCCGTGCCGGCATCGTACTCGGCTAGCGCGGCGCGCGGCTCGATGGCATTCGGCACCAGCCGGTTATTGACGATGTCGAGCTTGGTGACATGCTTGGCAGATCCGAAAGCTGCATCGACGGCTTTCGCATCGCCCAGCGACCATTCGTAAATGGTGTTCTTTGGCGCGATGTCGTGAATTTGCGGGCCTGATTTTGCCTTCGCAGCGTCGGTCACCGCCGGAAGCGGCTCGTAGTCGACATTCACTTTCTCGGCGGCATCGAGCGCCTGCGCCATCGTCTCCGCAATCACCACGGCGACCGCTTCGCCCTCATGGTTGACCGTGCCGGAGGCGAGCGCCGGATGCGGCGCCATCTTCATCGGCGTTCCATCCTTGGAATGAATCATCCAACCGCAAATGAGGTTGCCGATCTTGTCACCGGCCAATTCAGCGCCTGTGAGAACGGCAACGACGCCCGGCATGGACTTCGCGGCACTGGTATCGATGCGTTTGATCTTTGCGCGCGCATGCGGCGAGCGCACGAAAACCGCGCGGGTCTCGCCGGGACGGATCACATCATCGGTGTATTGGCCCTTACCGGTGATGAAGCGGAAGTCTTCTTTTCGGCGCACCGCCGCGCCGATCCCTGTCGCGCTCATGGCGGTTTCCTCTCATTCTTTTATTGACGCTATTCCGCGGCCTGACGTGCGCCGCCCTTGGCCATGGCTTTCGCGCCCGAAGCGATCGCCTTGACGATGTTGTGGTAGCCGGTGCAGCGGCAGATATTGCCGTCGAGCTGTTCGCGAATAGTGTGTTCGTCGAGATCATTGCCACGCCGGCGCACGATATCGAGCGCGGCCATGATCATCCCCGGTGTGCAGAATCCGCATTGCAAACCGTGGTGCTCACGGAAGGCCTCCTGCATTGGGTGCAGAGGACCATTCGGCTCAGCCAATCCCTCGATGGTGGTGATCTTCGCGCCCTCGCATTGCAGGGCGAGCGTGGTGCAGGCCTTGGCCGCGATACCGTCGATATGCACGACGCAGGCGCCGCATTGCGAGGTGTCGCAGCCCACATGCGTGCCCGTCAGGCGGAGATTTTCCCGCAGGAACTGCACGAGCAAGGTGCGCGCTTCGACATCGCCGGTGACGGCTTTGCCATTCACCGTCATGGACACGGCAGGCATGAGCTCCCTCCCACATTGGGGGCCAAAGGCCCTCTTTCGCCCCGCTCGACCCCGACGGCGGCGGTTCATCTGCGAAATCGGGCCGATTTTGACCCGATTTCACCTTGGAACGCGAATAAGTCTGAACCCCGAGTGCGGGCCGGGTCAAGGGATTCAAAGGGCGAACAAGCCTCAAACGGCGGTGATCGAGCGCCTACGTCTTTCCAACCACGGCGGCAAAATTTTTGAAAAAGTCGTCGGCGATTTTCTTGGCAGCACCGTTGACCAAGCGCTGCCCGAGCTGGGCGAGCTTGCCGCCGATCTGGGCCTCGACATTGTAGGTGAGCAGCGTCCCGCCGTCCTTTTCGGTAAGCGCGACCGTCGCTCCGCCCTTGGCAAAGCCGGCCACGCCCCCGTCTCCCTCGCCAGAAATCTTGTAACCGTTGGGCGGGTTAAGGTCGGTGAGGTGAACCTTACCTTTGAAGCGCGCCTTCACCGGGCCTATCTTAGTGACAGCAACCGCCTGCAATTCGGTATCGGAGATCTTGTTGAGCTCCTCGCAGCCCGGGATGCAGGCTTTCAGCACCTCGGCATCGTTGAGCTTGGCGTACACCACCTCGCGGCTCGCCGGGAGTTGAACCTCCCCCGTCATAACCATCGCCATCGACATCGTCTCCTTCGCAACAGAGGCCCAGCAAGCCCAGACGACGACTTAAGCCCTCGCGGCCGGTCTGAAAAGAGCTTTGCAGCGGGCTCGGACCGCTTTAAGTGTGTCGCCTAACGCGACGCCGAAACACAAAATCCTGGTTTAGGGGAGGAATTTCATGCCAACCATTAATGCCGACGATGGCTGTCCGATCTATGTCGAGGTCGAAGGCCCCTCAGGCGCGCCGGTGCTGATGCTGTCTAATTCGCTCGGCACCAACCTGCATATGTGGGACGACCAAGTCGGCGAATGGTCGAAGCACCTTCGGGTCGTGCGTTACGACCGCCGCGGCCACGGCAAATCCGGCGTGCCGAAGGGCCCCTATTCCATGGAGCGTTTCGGGCGCGACGTACTAGCGGTGGCCGATGACCTCAAGATCAAAAAATTCAATTGGTGCGGCTTGTCGATGGGCGGCATGGTGGGGCAATGGCTCGGCGCCAATGCGCCCGACCGCGTCGAGAAGCTCGTGCTCTCCAACACCAACTTCAATTACGCCGACAAGGCGCCGTGGAACGATCGCATCAAATTCGTGCAGGACAAAGGCCTTGGTGCACTGGTCGACCCGAACATGGAGCGCTGGTTCACCAAGGGATTCCGCGAACGCGCCCCGCAGTCGATCGCCCATATGAAGTCCATGTTCCTCAGCACCGCTCCTGCGGGCTACATCGCGTGTTGCGAAGCGATCCGCGATATGGATTTTACGGCATCCAATCCGCGCATCAGCGCGCCTACCCTAGTCATTGTGGGCAAGCAGGACCCGGCGACGCCGCCGTCGGCCGGCGAAGCGATCGCAAAACAGATCAAGGGTGCCAAACTCGCTGCACTCGACGCCGCGCATATCGCCAATATCGAACAGCCCAAGCCCTACACCGAAACGGTCCTCAACTTCTTGCAAGCCTAGAGGCACCGGCGATGGACGAGAAGGAACGCTACGAACGCGGAATGGCGAAGCGCCGCAAGGTGCTGGGCAATGCCTGGGTTGATCGGGCAAACGCCAAGAAGACGGCATTCAACGAGGAATTCCAGGACTTCATCACCCGCACCGCATGGGGTGAGGTCTGGACGCGCCCCCACTATGACGAGCGCACTCGTCGCATCCTGGTCATTGGCACCATGCTTGCGCTCGACAAATGGGAGGAGTTCCGCATGCATGTGCGCGCGGCCCTTACGGAGGCGAACTTCACGCCTGACGACATCAAGGAAATCATCCTTCAGCAGGCGATCTATTGCGGAGTGCCGGCGGCCAACCACGCCTTCAAGCAAGCAGCGGATGTAATCGCCGAAGTGACGAAGACAAAGTGACTTCACGGGACGGTGACGCCCTCGTCATTTCGAGTT
>DATGDN010000383.1:0-4630 GCA_035310865.1 Pseudolabrys sp.
GAACAAGCTTTCGAGCGCATCAAGCCGGTACTGCTCGCGATCGGACCGAAGGTGACGCGCATCGGCGGCAATGGACTCGCATGCCAGATGAAGATTGCAGTCAATCTTTTACTGATGGTCGAGGTCATCGCGTTTGGTGAAGCGGTCGCGCTTGCCGAAAAGGGCGGCGTTGCCCGCGATGTCGCACTCGATGCCATTCTCAAGAGCGTGGCGGCGTCACCGGTACTCGGTTATCGCGGACCATTTATCCTGGAAGGAAAAATGCCCGCTGTACCGCTTGCCGACGTCACCTTGCAGCAAAAAGATATGATGCTGGCGCTCCATCTTGGCCGCATGACCGGGAGCCCGGTGCCGCTCGCAGCCGCGGCCAACGAGATGATGAACGCCTGCCGTGGATTGGGGATCGACGGGAACGATTTCGTAGTGGCGCATCAAGTCTACCGCCGCCTGGGAGGACAAAAATGACATCATCCGCTGAGAAGATCGGGAGTGCTCTTGGAAAAGCCGTGAAAAGCACGGTGACCAAATGGAAGGAGGGCGAACCTGCGCCCGTGATGTACCGGACCAATTTGCGCGACGTGCCGAAGGTCGAGGGCCTCAAGCGCGACGACGGCTGGGTCGACATGCAGGTGCAATTTCTGATCGACAAGAAAACCGCCGGTGCCGATCATGTTGTCGGCTGGACCGTGCTCAAGCCCGGCGCGCGCCATGAAAACCATCGCCATCACAATTGCGACGAGTTCTTCATCGTGCTCAAGGGTCACGGGATGATCTACACCGAGCATGGAGACAAGCCGTCGGTCGAAGGCGATGTCGTTTATTCGCCGCGCGGCTGCTGGCACGGCTTCAACAACACGTCGAACGACGACGTGGTGCTGGTGTGGGGATGGATGGGCGCCGGCTCGATCGACGCCTCTGGCTACGAAGTGCATCCCGAGAGCCACAAGTGAACCCCTGGGACAATCCACTCATCAAAAAGGGCATGACCGCGCAGCTCGCAAAGCGGCGCGCGCGCATTGCAGCCGGTGAGAAGCCCCTCGGGTGGAAGGTCGGATTGGGTGCGCCGGCGACAATGCAAAAAATGGGTCTTACGGCGCCGGTCGTGGGTTACTTGATGCAGCGCGCCCTTCTTCTGTCGGGCAGCACCGCGTCGCTCAACGGCTACACCAAACCAGTCGCGGAGCCGGAAATCTGCGTGCGGATGGCACATGATCTTCCGTCCGCAGCTTCGCCGGGTGAAGCAGCGGGTGCGGTAAAGGAGATTTTTCCGGCAATCGAATTGGCTGACCTTGACCCGGTACCCGCGCCGGACAATCTCGATGCCGTGCTGGAAGGCGATATTTTCCAGCGTCACGTCATTTTGTGCGGCAACACCCGCTTGGGCGCGAGCACCTCGGGACTGACGTCTCGTGTGTTCCGGCGGGGCGCCGAGGCGAACGTCTCAACCGATCCGGAAGCTCTCACCGGCAAGCTGCCGGAGATCGTCGCCCATGTCGCAAACACCCTTTCCGCCTTCGGCGAAAAGCTTTCCGCAGGCGACGTGATCATCACCGGCTCGATCACACTGCCACTCGTGATAGAGCCGGATGAGAATGATTTGGCGCATGTATTGGAACCGATCGGCGAAGTCTCGGTACATTTCAGCCGCGATTGACCACGAATTTGGGGTCCTCGCAGAATCGCCACGGTCGCCTTATCTATTCCGATAACGATCCGACCCTGGAGCAGCCAATGGACCCCGCCATGTCATCACTGATCGACCGAGCCGGACTCGACCGCGGCAAGGTGCACCAGTTGATCGGGCGCGGGCTGGAAGGCGCCGACGACGGCGAATTGTTTCTCGAATATCGCCAGGCCGAGGCCCTCACGTTCGACAACGGCCGACTCAAGCAGGCGACTTACGACACTGCGCAGGGCTTCGGGTTACGCGCGGTGAAGGATGAAGCGGTCGGCTATGCGCATGCCTCCGATCTGTCGGAAGCCGCGATCGCGCGCGCTGTCGAAGCGGTGCACGCGGTCAAGGGCGGCCACAGCGGCACCTATGCCGACGCGCCGAGCCGCACAAACCGGAAACTCTATACTGACGATAATCCGCTCGGCACGCCGGCCTTCGACGCCAAGGTGAAACTACTCGAGTCGATCGACGCCTACGCGCGCGGCAAGGACGCGCGCGTGCGTCAGGTGACGGCAAGCGTTGCCGCGACCTGGCAGGTCGTCGAGATTTTGCGCGCCGATGGCGAGATTTATCGCGACATTCGTCCGCTCGTGCGTCTGAACGTATCTGTGGTCGCCGGCGATGGCGACCGTCAGGAATCGGGCAGCTACGGATTCGGCGGGCGTGAAGGCTTTCAGCGTTTCATTGAGCCGCACGCCTGGCAAGGCGCGGTCGATGAAGCCGTACGGCAGGCACTGATCAATCTTGATGCAGTTCCTGCTCCCGCCGGCGAAATGGATGTGGTCCTCGGTTCAGGCTGGCCTGGAGTCATGTTGCACGAGGCCGTCGGTCACGGGCTCGAGGGCGATTTCAATCGCAAGAAGACGTCCGCTTTCGCCGGGCTGATGGGCCAGCAGGTTGCTGCGAAAGGCGTCACAGTCGTTGACGATGGCACGATGCAGGCGCGCCGCGGTTCGCTCTCCATCGACGACGAGGGCACGCCGACCAGCCGTACCGTACTGATCGAGGATGGCATTCTCGTTGGCTACATGCAGGACCGGCAGAACGCACGGCTGATGGGCATGAAACCGACCGGCAATGGACGGCGCGAATCGCACGCGCACGTGCCGATGCCGCGCATGACCAACACCTACATGCTGGCCGGCAAGCACGACCCCAAGGAGATCATCGCCTCGGTGAAAAACGGGCTTTACGCCGTGAGTTTTGGCGGCGGCCAGGTCGACATCACCTCTGGTAAATATGTGTTTCAGTGCACCGAGGCCTACAAGATCGAGAACGGCAAAGTTGGCGCGCCTGTGAAAGGCGCCATGCTGATCGGTAACGGGCCGACCGACCTCCATCGCATCACAATGGTCGGCAATGATTTCGCCCTCGATCCAGGCATCGGCACCTGCGGCAAGAACGGCCAAGGCGTGCCGGTGGGTGTCGGTCAACCGACCCTGCGTATGGACAGGATCACCGTGGGCGGAACGGCCTAATCCCGGGAGTTCGGAAATGCCGCAGAAACAGTCCGGCCTGCCTGGCTGGATCCGTAACATCACCGATGTCGCGGTCATTGTCCTGATCGTGCTCGCTGCGAAAACAGCCATTGCGGAGCCGTTTTACGTTCCGTCCGGCTCGATGGAGCCGACGCTGCTGATCGGCGATGAGCTGCTGGCGATGAAATATCCCTACGGCTACAGCGCGGCCTCCCTCCCCTCCTTCCTGGTGTTTCCGAACACGCCCCGCGTCTTCTCGGCGCTCCCCAAGCGCGGCGACGTGGTTGTTTTCCGCTGGCCTGGCGACCGCGCGCAAGTTTGGGTCAAGCGCGTGATCGGATTGCCGGGAGACCGCATTGGTCTCAGTCGTGGCCAGGTCCGGATCAATGGCGTGCCGGTTGAGATCAAGCCGGCAGGAGCCGGCGCGACGGAGGTCGAAGACGGGACCACCGTCGCAGCTGCGCAATTCATCGAGAAGCTGCCGGGCGGATACGAGCATCCGATCTTCAAAATGGTCGTACACGGCGAATACGATGACATGCCGGATGTCGTCGTGCCGCCCGGTCATCTCTTCGTCATGGGCGACAATCGCGACAATTCCGCCGATAGCCGCGTGCCCGTTCGCGCCGGCGGCGTTGGCCTGCTTCCCGTCGAGGATCTTGTCGGCCGCGTCGACGCGGTCGTCGGCTCATGGGATCTCGCCGTCAAGAGCCGGCCGATCAAGGACTGGCCATCCGGATTGAGACTGTCGCGCTTCTTCACCTCGGTGCACTAGACGCGGTTTGCGCTAGCGCACGACACCCGAAATGCAGCACGGCTTGGGCCGCGGCCGCGTGATCCTGTCCTTGAGATAGCAGCGCGCGCCGGGACTGATGTAACCGGGGCGCACGTAGGTCCAGGCACGGCACTTGTTTTCGGCCTCGCAAGCCGCCTTGCAAGGCGCACCATCGGGGTTCGGCGCCACGTCCAAATTGCGATAGTCCCCACCGAGACGGTCGATTGAATATTCGACCGGCCCCTTGCGCCGCTCGATTACACCTGCGCCGCGAACGCCGGAGACACAACATTTGTCCTCGACGCGCGGCGGCAAGTGATTTTTCAGCCAGCAGGTCGCGGCAGTATTCGCGGTGCGCGGATAGGAGAAACTCCAGGCGCGACAGCGCGCGTCACGCTCGCATCGCGTGGCGCAAACGGCCGGGTCGCCATTGCGAATCTGGAAACTCGAGTAGTCGCCGCCGCGGCGATCAAATCCGCTTTGGGCTCGCGCCGGACCAGCAAGCGCAAGCGCGGCGAGTGCGAGGACGGCCCATAGCTTGATCGGAGTTCGCATTGCGCGTGCGATCAACCCAAAAAAAGAATCGATATGAAGCCTTGCCCCGGTTTCATGGTACCCCACCCAACTGACCTTGTGCAGACACAACAATGTCGGCAGACGAATTTTGCGCGGCGAATTGATCTGAAATAAAGCGCCCGCCGG
>DATGDN010000384.1:0-12617 GCA_035310865.1 Pseudolabrys sp.
CTGGTGAGTCTCGACTGGATGCCGCAACGCGTCACCGCCTCGGCAATTCCGATCGGCGCAGCGCTGTTCCTGATTGCGGAGGCGTTGCGCATCCCCAAAGTATTACGCGACGCGCGCGGCTCGGGGTTCATCGACACCGAGGCAATCGAGGCGATGTCGCATGGCGCGCCCGACTTGAGCGGCGGCGCGGAGAAAAAACAATGACCATCACCCTGATGCTGTTCGGGATGCTGGCGCTCGCCGTCCTCAACGTTCCGATCGCAATCGCGCTCGGCTTCGTCGCCATGGTTGCCATCGTTGTCATCCAGGGGCCGCACATGCTGCCCAATCTGGCACTCGTGATGTATGACGGCGCCTCAAGTTTCCCCCTACTCGCGATTCCGCTGTTTATCCTTTCCGGCGCGATCATGAACGCCTCGTCGATTTCGCGGCGGCTGATTGCGTTTGCCTCCGCGTTGGTAGGCTTTATCCGCGGTGGCCTATCGATGGTCGCGATCGGCACATCGGTGTTCTTCGCCGAAATTTCCGGCTCGGCGGTCGCCGATGTCGCGGCGCTTGGCACAATCTTGATCCCTGCCATGAAGAATCGCGGCTACTCGAAAGAGGTCGCTGCAGCGACTATGTCGTCGGCCGCAAGCCTTGCCATCATCATCCCGCCGTCGATCCCGATGGTTCTTTACGCCGTGATGGCCCAGACGTCGGTCGTGAAGCTGTTCGTTGCTGGAATCATTCCCGGCCTCATCGGCGCTTTGGCTATGGCAGGCGCGGCCTATTATCATGCAGTCAAATACAATTTCCCGCGCGAGCAGGCCTTTCGCGTTTCCGAGGTTTGGCGCACCTTCAAGGAAGCGCTGTGGGCCTTCATCCTCCCAATCGCGATCCTCGGCAGCATCTTCGGTGGCATCGTCACTGCGACCGAAGGCGCCGGTATGGCCGTGTTTGCCGCGATCGTTGTCGGCGGCCTGATCTACCGTGATCTTGATTTTGATGAATTGAAAAAGGCCTGCGTAGATGGCGGAATTCAGACGGCCGTCGTGATGTTGCTGGTGGCCAGTTCGGCCTTGATCGGTACGTTCCTGACCGAGGCGCAGGTACCGCAGGCGCTCGGCCACGCCATTACCCAGGTCACCGAAAACAAATACGTAGTCCTGCTGCTGCTTAATGTCGCCTTCCTGATCCTGGGCTGCTTCCTCCACTCCGCCGCAGCAATCATTCTCGTGATCCCGATCGTGATGCCAATGGTCAATGCGGTCGGCATCGACCCGATTCATTTCGGTCTGGTCGTAACGCTCAATCTCGCCATCGGCCAGCAGACCCCGCCCGTTGCCAGCGTGCTCATGACGGCCTGCGCCATCGCCAAGTCGGACATCTGGGAAACCACGAAAGACAATGTCCCCTACCTGGTCGCGCTGCTGTTCGTGTTGTTCTTGTGCACTTATGTGCCCTTCATTCCCTTGATGCTCGTGAATTTCTTTTACAGCGGCTGATAGTCGCGCCTTTGCTCATTCCGCGGACCACTTTGGGTGAATGCGCGACTAGCGGCCAACTTCTCGCCGAACGATTTCCGCGCCATCCACCATCGCCTGCATCTTCCCGAATGCCACGTCGCGCGGCAGATATTTCATGCCGCAATCAGGCGCGATCACGATGCGCTCGGCGGGTGCATGCGGAAGGGCTTTGCGGATGCGCTCTGCGACGATCTCGGGCGTCTCCACGTTCATGTCCGATAAATTGATGACACCGAGAATAATCATCTTCGACGGCAGTCTTTCCAGCACCTTGAGATCGAGCTTCGGCTGCGCCGCTTCGATCGAAACTTGTGCGGCCCTTGAGTTTTCCAGTTCCGGCAGAAACGAATAGCCGGCCGGCTTGTCGTGCACCACGGCGGCATAGCCGAAGCACAGGTGCACTGCGACGATTCCCGTAACGTCGTCGAGCGCACGATCAAGCGCCTTCAGGCCGTACTCGCGCGCCTTGTCGGGATGTTGCTGCATCCAGGGTTCGTCGATCTGCACGATGTCGGCACCGGCAGCGAAGAGATCCTTGATCTCGTCGTTCACCGCCGCCGCGTAGTCGAGCGCCATCGCTTCATCTGATTTATAGAATTCGTTTTGCGCCTGCTTCGACATCGTGAACGGGCCAGGCACCGTCATCTTCACTGTCTTCTTCGTGTTGGCACGCAGGAATTGCAGGTCGCGCAGCTCGACGGGATATTTGCGCCGGATTTTCCCGGTGACACGCGGCACCGGGATCGGTTTGCCGCTTCGGTTGAGTGTTGAACCCGGATTCTTCGTGTCGACGCCTTCGAGCGCCGTGGCAAACCGGTTGGAATAGCTTTCCCGCCGCTGCTCACCATCCGTAATGATATCGAGGCCGGCGCGCTCCTGGTCGCGAATGGCAAGCAACGTCGCCTCATCCTGCTTCGCTTCGAGTTGCTTACGATCAATCAACCAGAGATCGTGCATGCGGACACGCGGGACCATCTTCGACAGACGTGCGCGATCGATCAGCCAATCCGGCTGCGGATAGGAGCCAACAAGCGACGTAGGAAACAACCTGGAAGGCATCGGCCCGGCCTTGTTGTTCATTTGGACAATTCGGCGCGGACGATTGCCGCGCCTTCGACCATGGCGCACATTTTTCCGTATGCGATCTCCCGCGGCAAATATTTCAAGCCGCAATCGGGCGCGACGATAATCCGTTCGGCCGGCACATGCGGAAGCGCGCGCCGGATGCGCGCAGCCACCGTCTCGGGCTTCTCGATCGTTGTGTCGGAGAGGTCGAGCGTGCCAAGGATGATTGCCTTGCCGGCAAGTTTCTCGAGCACGCTGCAGTCGAGATTGGACTGCGCGGTTTCGATCGAAACCTGCTTCACCGGCGAACCGGCAAGCTCCGGCAGGAAGGAATATCCCTCCGGACGCACATGGATGATGGCGGCATAGCCGAAGCAGATGTGGACCGCCGTCAGGCCGTTTACTCCATCGAGCGCGGCGTTGAGAGCCTTGAGTCCGTATTTGCGCGCCTTCTCCGGCCGTGCCTGCATGTACGGCTCGTCGATTTGCACAATATCGGCGCCGGCGGTGAACAGATCCTTGATTTCGGCGTTCACGGCCGCGGCATAGTCGAGTGCCATCTCCTCTTCATCTTTGTAAAAATCGTTCTGCGCCTGCTGCGACATCGTAAACGGGCCGGGCACCGTCATCTTGATCATGCGGTCTGTATTGGCGCGCAGGAATTTGACATCGTCCACCTCGACCGGATGCCGCCGGCGCACCTTGCCTGTTACACGCGGCACCGGATTCGGATGGCCGGACCGATCGAGTGCCGAGCCCGGATTGTCGATATCGACCCCTTCAAGAGCCGTCGCGAAGCGGTTGGAGTAACTTTCGCGCCGCATCTCGCCGTCGGTGATGATGTCGAGCCCGGCACGTTCCTGATCATGGATCGCAAGCAAGGTGGCGTCGTCCTGTGCTTGCTTCAGATACTCCGGCGCAATGCGCCAGAGCTCCGTGGCGCGTACACGAGGCGGAAAACGGGCTGCGAGCTTGGCGCGGTCAATCAGCCAGTCCGGCTGCGCATAGGAGCCGACGAGAGAGGTCGGGAGAAGCTTTGCCATGCTCCTAGTATGACGGCATGGCAGCCGTTGAGCCAGCCGCTGCCACGCTCATCGCAAGCACCCGAGCGACGTGGGCAGCCTCCCGCTCGCTGCCATCGAAGATCTGGTGCCGGCACGAAGTCCCATCAGCGACGATCAATGCATCGGCTGGAGCCTTGCGCACGGCGGGCAGCAAGGAAAGCTCGCCCATTTTCTGCGACACGTCGATGGTTTCCGCGTTGTAGCCGAAGCTTCCGGCCATTCCGCAACAGCTCGACTCAATCGTTTCGACTGAAAGCTGCGGGATTAGCCGTAGCGTGGTTTCGACCGCCCCCATGGTGTCGAATGCCTTCTGATGGCAATGACCGTGCAACAGCGCCTTTTTGTTCGGCAATGGGCCGAGCGACAGATTGAGATGACCCTGCTTGTGCTCGCGTGCGATGAATTCCTCGAACAGCAACGCGTTTGCAGCAAGTCCCTCGACGACCTGGCCTTTGAACATGGCCGACATTTCATCGCGGAACGTAAACAGACAACTCGGTTCGAGGCCGACAACGGGTATCCCGCGCGCAACATAGGGCGCGAGCGCATCGAGCGTACGCTGCATTTCGTGCCGCGCTTCATTGACCAGCCCAACCGAAAGGAAAGTGCGGCCGCAGCATAGCGGCCGTTCATCGGGGTCGGCTGGCTGGGGCGCATAGACGCGATAGCCGGCCGCCACCAGAACGCTCAATGCATCATCAAGATTTTCGCGCTCGAAATAACGGTTGAACGTATCGGCAAACAGCACCACCTCCCGCGCCTGTGCGTTGGCTTCCCGCGTCGTATAGCGCCAGTCGGAACGGTCGCGGTAGGTGTCCTCTCGCCATTTCGGCAGGCTGCGGCGCGAGGAAAACCCGGCGATGATTTGCGACGCCTTGCGGAGAATCCCACTGCGGTCCCGCATGTTGAAAAAGCGATGCCAGCGCGCAGCATGAGGCGCGTAGTGCGGCAGAAAGCCGACCAGCTTGTCATGCAGCGAAAGCTCGAACTTTGCGGCGCGGGCGGCCTGAACCTCGATTTTCATCCGCGCCATGTCGACGCCGGTCGGGCACTCGCGTCGGCAGGCCTTGCAGGAAACGCACAGCTTCAGCGTATCCGCCATTTCATCGGCGATGAGCGCTGCCGGTCCCAATTGCCCGGTCACGGCCAGCCGCAGCGTATTGGCGCGCCCGCGGGTCACGTCGCGCTCGTCGCGTGTGACACGATAACTCGGGCACATCACGCCGCCCGTCAATTTGCGGCAGGCGCCGTTGTTGTTGCACATCTCGATGGCACCCTGAAAGCCGCCGCCGGCGCCGGGATAAGCCGACCAGTCGAGATGCATCTTGACCGGCTCGCCGTGATACCCGGGTGCGTAGCGGAACAGACTGCGGTCGTCGAACTTCGGCGGCCGTACCACCTTGCCGGGATTGAAGAGGGCTTTCGGATCGAACTTGTCCTTTACCTCTTCGAACGCGCGGGCAAGCCGCGCGCCGAACATCGGCTCGTTGAATTCCGAGCGCACCAGGCCGTCGCCGTGCTCGCCGGAATGCGAGCCCTTGTATTCGCGCACCATCGCGAACGCCTCTTCGGCGATCTCGCGCATGGTGCGCACATCTTTCTCCTGTCGCAGATTCAGAATCGGGCGCACGTGCAGACAGCCGGAGCCGGCATGAGCATACCAGGTACCGCGCGTGCCATGTTTCTCGAAGATGTCAGTCAGCCGCGACGTGTAATCGGCGAGATGCTCGAGCGGCACCGCGCAATCTTCCACAAAGGAGACCGGTTTACCCTCTTCCTTCATCGACATCATGATGTTGAGGCCGGCGGTGCGGACTTCCGTGATGGCGGCCTGCAGATCGGGATTGAGGACCTCCACCACGCCGCCCCATTTGGCGCCGCTTTTGTCCCAGCCGAGCCCGAGATCGCCCATCAGCAGCTTGAGCTGCTGCAGCATGCGCAGGTTGACCTCATGGTCGTCCTCGCCGAATTCGACCAGCAGAATGGCTTCCGGCGTCTCGCGCACGAATTTCTCCAGCGTCGGCTGGAAGATCGGAATCTTGCGCGCAAGCTCGATCATCGTGCGATCGATCAATTCCACTGCGATCGGCTTGAGCCGCACGATGTGCTGCGCGGAATTCATCGCTTCGAAAAAGCTGCCGAAATGGCATGCGCCGACCGCACGCCGGCCGAGCAACGGCGACAGCTTCAATTCGATGCGGGTGGAAAAAGCGAGCGTCCCCTCACCCCCGACAAGAACATGGGCAAGGTTGATGTCATTCTTGCCCGGCACCAGCGCGTCAAGATTGTAACCGCCGACACGGCGTTGCACTTTCGGGAAGCGCGCAGCGATCTCGTCGGCCTCGCGCTCCCCGATAGACAGAAGGTCCTTGGCAAGCGGACGCAGCGGCGCCGGCACATCCTTGAGATTGCCGCCGATGCGGCCGAGGTGCGCGAGCGTGCCGTCGGCGAGCAGGGCCTCGATCGAAATCACATTGTCCCGCATCGTCCCGTACCGCATCGAGCGTCCACCGCAGGAATTGTTGCCGGCCATCCCGCCGATGGTGGCGCGCGAGGACGTCGAGATATCGACGGGAAACCAGAGGCCGTGCGGCTTGAGCTGGCGATTGAGATCATCGAGCACGATGCCGGGCTCAACAGTCACGCGCCGGCGCTTGACGTCGAGATCGAGGATGCGGGTGAGATATTTCGAGCAGTCGACGACCAGCGATTCGCCGACCGCCTGGCCGGCCTGCGATGTGCCGCCGCCACGCGCCAGTACGGTTGCGCCTTCAGTCCGGGCAATCGCTATGGCGCAATCAGCCTCTTCGATCGTGCGAGGCGCGACCACTCCCACAGGCATGATCTGGTAATGAGAGGCGTCGGTGGAATAACGGCCGCGCGTGAACGGATCGAATTGTACCTCGCCGGTCAATTCGGACTTCAGCCGGCGCTCCAGACCGGGCATGACGACGGCCACGTTTTCTTATCCTTTTTGGGCGGCGTTAGGCCTATGCATAAGGGCTAGTTTGCCTTGCGGAAAAACGCTTGACCGCAATGTTACATTCATAGTTCAACGCCACAAGCGCCGCTCCCTGATCGGACCGCGCCCCGTGGCCAAACCACGATAATTCCCTAAAAGCTGCCGCTTCAGGAGCAGACTGCCTATGACTAAGAATTCTTCGCGCACGGTCGGGCGACATTTTCTCCACATTCCGGGGCCTTCGCCGCTTCCGGACCGGGTTCTGCGGGCGATGGACACGCCCATCATCGATCATCGCGGGCCGGAATTCGCACGGCTGGCGAAGAAGTGCCTGGAAGGCATCAAGACCATCTTCAAGACCACAAATCCCGTCATCATCTACACCGCGACGGGAACCGGCGCGTGGGAGGCAGCGCTCGTCAATACGCTGTCGCCCGGCGACAAGGTGCTGATGGTCGAGACCGGCCAGTTCGCCACGTTGTGGAAAAAGATGGCCGAGAAGCTCGACCTCAAGCCCGAATTCATCACGACCGACTGGCGCATCGGCGCCGATCCTGCGGCAATCGAAGCGCGCCTGCGCGAGGACAAGGGCAAGGAGATCAAGGCGGTCTGCTTCCTGCACAACGAAACCTCGACGGGCTGCCTTTCGCCGGTCGCGGAAATCCGCAAGGCAATCGACAAGGCTGGTCACCCCGCACTGCTGATGGTGGACACTATCTCCTCGCTTGCTTCGACCGATTACCGGCACGATGAATGGGGCGTCGATGTGACCGTCGGCGGCGCGCAGAAAGGGCTGATGCTACCTCCCGGCATGTCGTTCAACGCCGTGAGCGACAAGGCGCTGGCGGCGAACAAGACGTCGAAGCTCACCAAGTCGTTCTGGGCCTGGGACGAAATGCTGACGATGAACAAGGTCGGCTTCTTCCCGTACACTCCCGCAACACAAATGCTTCAAGGCCTCGCCGTGTCGATCGAGATGCTGCACGAGGAAGGCCTCGATAACGTTTTTGCCCGCCACGATCGCCTGGCGGAAGCGACGCGCCGCGCGATCAAGGCCTGGGGTCTCGATACCATCTGCCGCGATCCGAAATATTATTCGCCGACCATCACTGCCGTGCTGCTGCCGGAGGGCCATGACGCTGATGCGTTCCGCGCGCTGGCGCTCGAGCAGTTCAATATTTCCTATGGCGCGAGCTTCGGCCGCTTCACTGGCAAGATGTTCCGCATCGGTCATCTCGGCGATATCAACGACGCGATGATGCTGGGCGGCCTGGCCGCAACCGAGATGGCGCTCGCGCTCGCCAATATCCCGCACAAGAAGGGCGGCGTGCAGGCGGCGATGGACTATCTGGTGTCGCAGCACGGCAGCGCCGCGAAGCAGGCGGCGGAATAGAAATATTTTATCCGCTCGTCCCCGCGAAAGCGGGGACCCATTTTTCTGGATTCCCGCTTGCGCGGGAATGAGCGGATTGCTTGCTACGCCGCCTTCACCCACTCGTTCGCCTGTAAAGCGCGCGCAACGAAATCCGATACCGCCTCGAGCGTCGCCTCTGGCGAATCGCGCTGGGGCGAATGACGCGCGCCCGGCAGCAGTGCGACCTCGACCGGGCAGTAGCATTCTTCCTGCGCGACCTCGATCTGCTTCACAGTGCCGTACTGGTCGTCCTCGCCCTGCACGATCAGCACCGGCACGCGGATATAGGCGAGAAACTCCGTGATGTCCCACTTGCGGAATCCGGGATCGAGCCACGCTCCATTCCAGCCCTTGAAGGCGTTGTCGACATCGGCGTGCCAGCGCGATAGTCGCGTCCGGAAATCACCGGTTTCATAGGCTTTTTTCGCCTCAACGATGGAGGCGATACCCGCATCCTCGGTGAAGAAATGCGGTGCGATCAAAACAAGCCCGCCAATACGGTGATCCTGATGGCTGCCGGCATAGATTGCGGCGATCGAAGCACCATCGCTGTGACCGACGAGGAGCCCACGCCTGAAGCCGATGGCATCGAGCAAGCGCGGCAACGTCTCGCGCGCCTCGTCATGCATATAACTGAGTGGCCGTGGCAGCGTGACCGGGCCCGATTTGCCGTAACCGGCGCGCGAATAAACGAACACGCCCGCGCCCGTTGCGGCCGAAAGCTTCTCAGGGAAATCGCCCCACAGGCCGACGCAGCCGAGGCCTTCATGCAGCAGCAGCAACGTGGGCGCTTCGTCCGGTTGCGGGCCGATGAAGCGGTATTCCAGTCGTTGCGTATCGACGTCGAGAAAGCCGGAATCCACCAGGTGCATCAGTGCGCGCCCGGCCCTTCCGCGCGCAGCTTGAAGCGCTGGATCTTGCCGGTCGCGGTTTTCGGCAGGTCTTTGCGGAATTCGATCCAGCGCGGATATTTGTACGGCGCGAGCTTCTGCTTGACGTGCTCCTGCAGCGCGTGGACGAGCGCATCGCTGGCTTTGTCCGGAGATTTGAGCACCACAAAGGCTTTCGGCTTGATCAGCTTCTGCTCGTCGTTCCAGCCGACCACCGCAGCCTCCAGCACATCCCGATGCGAGGACAGCGCGGCTTCGACTTCGAACGGAGAGACATACATGCCCGACACTTTCAGCATGTCATCCTGACGGCCGCAGCACACATAATATCCGTCAGCGTCCTCGATATATTTATCGCCCGAGCGCGTCCATTCGCCCTGGAAGGTCGAGCGCGACTTCTCGCGGTTGTTCCAGTACATGATCGCGCTGGTCGGCCCGCGCACATAGAGCTCGCCCATCTCGCCTTTTTTCACCGGCTGACCATCATCGCCGATGAGCTTGACTTCATAGCCCGGCACCGGCTTGCCAGTAGTGCCGTATTTGGTCGCGCCCGGCGCGTTGGTGAGATAGATGTGCAGCATCTCGGTAGTGCCGAGCCCGTCTGAAATATCGAGGCCGTAACGTTCTTTCCATTTGCGCGCGATTTCCTCGGGCAGCGCCTCGCCGGCGGAAATGCAGCGTCGAATTTTCACTTCCGATTTCTGCGGCACGTTCGGGCTCGCGAGAAACGCAGCGTAAAAAGTCGGCACCGCAAAAAAAACCGTGATCGGATGTTTGCGCAGCAATGCAGCAATGCCATCCGGCGTCGGACGCTCCGCATTGAGCACGGTGGTGGCGCCAACCGTCAGCGGAAACGTCAAGGCGTTGCCGAGACCATAGGCAAAAAACAGTTTCGCCACCGAATAGCAGACATCGCTTTCCTTCAGGCCCGCGACAGGTGTGCCGTAGAGGTCGGCGGTAAGCTTGAGGCTCGCGTGCACATGGACCGCTCCCTTCGGCTTGCCGGTCGAGCCCGACGTGTAGAGCCAGAATGCAATGTCGTCGCAGGTCGTCGGCGCCGTATAGGGCTCAGGCTCGTCCGCGCCGATGAGATCCTCGAACAAACGATAGCCATGCGGATTTCCGCCGGAGACGACCACGTGCTCGAGGTCCGGGCTCTGATCGATGAGCTTCTCGAATTTCGGAAAGAGGGCCTCCGAAACGACAAGGCATTTCGCCCGGCTGTCAGCGAGCATGAAGCGGTAATCGTCCTCGGTCAGCAGCGTGTTCACCGGCACCGCAACGATGCCGGCTTTCAGGCAGCCAAGAAATGCCGTTGGCCAATCGATGGTATCGAGCAGCGCCAGCAGCACGCGTTCTTCGCGTTTTATTCCGAGCCCGCGCAGTGCCGCGCCGAAGCGCGCGACGCGGTCGGCGAGCTGGCCGTAGGTGTGTGTGCCACGCGCGTCGATATAGGCCGGCTTGTTGGCGCGCCCGGCATCGAGATTTTTCTGAAGCACATCCGCGGCGAAGTTATAATCCCGTGGGACTGCGCCCACCGCCTCCGCCTTGGCTGCCGCTGCAACCGCGACTGTCATGGATTCCTCCCGGTGGCCGAATGCGGCTCGCTTTACGGAATTATGCGAGGCGTGGGCGGCCGCCGCAATGCGATTATAATTCCGGCCTGTCGCAGCGGTTATATCGGCCATTCCTGGCCGGATCGCTGTACGAACCGCAAATTGCGGCTAATGTGACGCCCTCTTTCGGCAGCGTAAGCGTGGGAGTTTTTCGATGATTTTCAGCCGGGACCGCATCCTCACCACACATGTCGGCAGCCTGCCGCGCAATGAAAAACTGTCCGACCTGCTGGTGGCGCAGGAAGAGGGCAAGGATTACGACCCGAAGGTGCTCGCCGCGGAGATGGACAAGGCCGTGCGCCACGTCGTTGCCGCGCAAATAAAAGCTGGCATCGATATCGGCAATGACGGCGAGCAGCGCCGCATCGGCTTCCAGACCTACGTGCCGCAACGGATGACCGGTTTCGCCGGCGTATCGAAGCGCCGGCGCGGCCGCGAATTCGAGGAATTCCCCGAGCTGCTGGCCTATCTGTCACGCCGCTTCCCCAATCCGCCCAAGAGCCAGCAGGGCGCACCGGAGGCGCAGGCCGACATCAAATACAAGGACCTGATGCCGATCACCGAGGCAGCCGCGGGCTTCAACAAGTTCGCCGACGAGCTCGGCGCCTTTTCCGAGCGATTCATGACCGCGCCCTCGCCCGGCATCATTTCGACCACCATGCTCAATGCGTATTACAAAACGCACGATGACTATCTCGACGCAATCGCGCGCGAGATGAAGAATGAATACCAGACGATCCATAAGGCCGGGTTGATCCTGCAAATTGACGCGCCCGATCTCGCCATGGATCGCGTCATGATGTACCGCGACCTCGACGACACCGGCTTCATCAAGCGTTGCGAACGGCACGTGCAGTCAATCAACGATGGTATTGCCGGCATTCCGCGCGACCGCGTGCGGTTGCATGTCTGCTACGGCAACTGGGAAGGCCCGCACATTCACGACATTCCACTCGAGAAGATTCTGCCGGCGCTCTATCAGGCCAAAGTCGGTGCGCTGTCGATCGAGTTCTCCAATCCGCGTCATGCGCACGAATATGAGGCGCTCAAGAAGTACCCGCTGCCGAAGGACATGCTGCTGATTCCCGGCGTGGTGGAGACGACCAGCAATTTCGTCGAGCACCCGGAAGTCGTGGCGCGCCGGATCGAGGAAGCGGTTCGCGCGGTCGGCGAGCGCGAACGCGTGATTGCCTCGACCGATTGCGGCTTTGGCACCTTCACCAAGCGGGAGTGGGTGATCGAACCCGTGGTGTGGCTCAAGCTTGCCGCTATCCGCCAGGGCGCCGATATCGCGTCGGCAAGATTATGGGGACGCAAGAGCGCGTCGTGAGCATTGCCGATCATCGCTGCCAGGAAATCGGTTCGTAGGATGGGCTAAGCGAAGCGAGCCCACCAACAGCCTCTCCAATTGTGGACCATCCGATTCACTTTTCAAACAGCCCGAGGCAAAGCAGCGCGCGCCGGGCTTGCCCGGTTCGCGCCAGGCAAGCGCTATCGCCCTGTTTCTTTACGGCGCCGGGTACGCCGTCGTCTCGGAGAAGATCCGCATCGCCCGGAGAAAGAAACCGAGGGCGCGCGGGACGCCAGGGGTCCAATTGGACCCACGGGCTTGGACGCCTCGCGACCGGTGGTCGGCCCCGCCACGTGAGGGCGAAACTGCGTGACACCCCACCGTCTGTGGGCCCAGGCACTCGGCGGGCGCTCCTGTGACGGGAGCTATGTCCACCTACCGGCCGTCACGGGCCCCGGGCGTGCGGGTCGGCACGCCAGAAGAGGCGCGGCTTGGGCCGTCGGTGCAGGGCCCGGCCGTCGCATCTCCGATGCAAGGTCATAGTCCCCGGCCACCGCTCCCCGCCCCGCGTCTGGAGACGCTGATCAGACACCCCTCGGCAACGGTGGCGGGATACATTGTGAATAATATCCTATAGGAATAAAGTCAAGAGCGTGGAGGGTGGGAAAATCTCCGCTCATCCCCGCGCATAGCCGTCCGAAGGACGGCGTGCTCCCGCACGCCTATGCGCAGAGTTTTGGATTCCCACTCTAATAGGCTGGGTCCCCGCTTTCGCGGGGATGGGCGGACTGGGGTGCCTCTAAGGCC
>DATGDN010000385.1:0-6504 GCA_035310865.1 Pseudolabrys sp.
CGACAGACTTTTCGCAGCGGCGCCCTATCATACCTATCCAGATCCGCTCGACCGCGTGCTGGGCTACATCGACTTCCGCAAAACAATTTTGACCGGCACGGTGCCTGAGTTCACCTGCCTCGTGGGCACGATGGTGCAGGAAACCTACGGCAGCCATCCGGCGATCCGCGATGCTTGCGCGCGCTCGATCCGCGGTCATGCCGCGAAGATCGAAGCGGATATATCCGCTGCAATCAAAGCACACGGCGTCAAGGCGGGATGGACCGCTCGCAGTCTGGCTCTGCACACTCAAGCAGTGCTGCAAGGTGCTTTCATCCTTGCGAAAGCCACCCAACCGCCCGCAGAAGAAAAGCTGATGTCGGCTATCCAACCACCGCCGTGTGATCCTATTTGCCGCACACTGTAGTACGAGCACAAGACATGTAATACAGAGCGTGGTCCAACAATCGGAGAGCTACGGCGATGAACCAAGACGGGGTCACGATACTTGCCGGCACGACGAAGGGTGCCTTCATGATATCAAGCAGAAGCGACCGGAAAGGTTGGACAGTTAAGGGGCCATTCTGCGACGGCTGGCCCATTAATCACATCATCGGTGATCCTACCACGCGGCTGTTGTGGGCCGGTGGGGGTGGCGAATGGCACGGCGCGGGCGTGTGGCGCTCTGAAGACTTGGGCGCAACTTGGGACGTTGCAAAGCTCTCAAAAGGACAGATCGATGAGTGGGCGGCCAACGATCCGCAACTCGCCGCAATGGTGAACTGGACTAATCAACCGCTGCGGTTTGCAGATCAGTTCTCGCAAATCTGGTCGCTTTGCTACGCCCACGGCACGCTATATGCCGGAACCAAACCGGCAAGATTACTTTCGAGCCGAGACGGCGGCAAAAATTGGGAAGAAGTGCAGGGTCTGCGGGACCATCCTTCCGCCGATAGTTGGAACCCTGGCGGGGCCGGATTGGTGTTGCATACGATCTTGTTTGATCCGGCAAATGACAAAAAGCTCTGGATCGGGATTTCGGCGGCCGGCGTCTTTGCAACTGAGGATGGGGGCGCGACCTGGGATCGGCGCAATCGTCTATCAAATAAGGAGCCGAGCACTGAACACTCCCACCCCGCTGCACCGCGCGATGGCGAAATTGGCCATTGCGTCCACAACATGATGCGAGCGCCAGGCCCGGCTGACCTGCTTTATCAGCAAAATCATCATGGCGTCTGGCGTTCTGCCGATGGCGGGCGGAGTTGGGACGACATCACTCGCGGCCTCCCGTCAACTTTCGGATTTCCGATTTGCGTTCATGCACGAGATCCTGACACCATCTGGACTGTGCCTTTGAATGGCGACATGGCTGGCCGTTTTCCGCCTGGTGCCGCTGCGGCCGTATGGCGTTCAAGAGACGGTGGCAAGACCTGGCAGGCCATGCGTGATGGATTGCCACAGGAAGCCTGCTACTTCACCGTTCTTCGGCAAGCCATGGCGCGTGATGAGCGCGAGCCGGTGGGGCTCTACTTTGGGACCAATAGCGGCTCTGTGTTTGCCAGTCTCGACGAGGGTGAGAGCTGGGGCGAGATCGCGCGGCATCTGCCGACTATCTTGAGTATCGAAGCGCTCGATTGCGGATAATCAAGGATCGCAAAAGGGCCGAAATTGACCAGGAGATGGAACGTCGCGCCTTGGTAAAGCGGACGTGGACTCTGCTCACGGTCGCTATCCGGGGTAAAGCAGACATCGCGTTTTGCGGCGCACATGTCTGCTTTCGGGGTTAAAGCGGACATGCGGTCGATAACGTCGCCTTATTGAATTTTTTCGGACATAAAAATTCGTTTCTTGGGCGCAGCGGTGGGACACCGCGCACAAAAAGCCTAACCATTCCGTGGAGTAGTTGACGGTCCCACTTTTCACCAACGCGTTGTTTTGCTTGGCTTAGTGAAGCCCTCTCGGGACCGCCAGACATCCATGATCGGAAAAGACTTTTTCTAATTTTCTCCGGCCGCATCGTAGCTGCCACGTCCGCCCTTTACGCGAGCGCGGGCGCAACCGTCACCTTCAGGCCGCCGAGCTCCGACTTATCCAGATCAAGTTTCCAGTGATAGGTCTTGAGAACGTCCTGGGCGATCGACAGTCCAAGACCCGCGCCTTCGCCGCGCTTATCGAGGCGAACGCCACGTTCGAGGACACGCGGCCGTTCGGCTGGCACGATGCCCACGCCGTCATCTTCTGTAATGATCGACACATCCGAAACGCCCTCGGCGGTAATGCGGACGCGTTTTGAGGCATGCCGCGCGGCGTTCTCAAGTACATTCCCCAACACTTCGGCAAGATCAGTCCGGTCCAGCGGGACCTGCACATTCTCCGCAATGCGGGGTTCAAAAGTAACGCGCATGCCCGCTGGAGTGCGCGATAATGTTGTGATCAATGAGCGCACGAGCGGTGCCACCTTGGTGGAGTGGGTGGGGCGATGTCTAACGGCACCGCGCGCCCTGACCCGCGCCAATTCCCGATCAACATGGCGACTCATCGCATCGCCGACCGCTTCTATACTCTGCGCGATTTCTTTTTCGCCACGTTCACGCAAGCGGGCTGCATCGGCCGTAAGCGCTGCCAGCGGCGTTTTGAAGCCGTGGGCGAGATCGGCTGCTCGCCCACGCGATCGCTCAATCTCCTGTTCCTGCACATCCAGCAGCGCGTTGACCTCCTCGACCAGAGGTCGAACTTCGGAGGGCACCTCGACGGGCAAATGCTGGCGACGGCCAGCCCGAATATCGGAAATGCCACGACGCAACGCGTCGAGTGGAAGCAAACCATGGCGGACCTGGACTAAGGTTGCAGCCGCAAGAACCAGTCCGAGAAAGGTAAGCGCTATCGCGAGGTCCTTGGCGAAGCCCATGGCAGCGACCGAAACGCGCTTCAAATCAGCCGCGACTGCTACCCGCACCGGCACATGTTGATCGCCGATTGTGAGAAAGACCCTGCGCTCGGCGATCAGTACCTGGGTGTTAGCTGGACCCGCCGCCTCGTGGTGATGAACCTGGCTGGGCGATGGTTCATCGGCTGGCAGCCGCAATATGGTGTCCCACAGCGAGCGCGAACGTAGCAGTTGTCCGCGATCGTCTGCGATCTGCCAATATAATCCCGATAGCGGATCGGCGTAGCGTGGATCGGCCGGCGGTCGCATGACCACGAGGTTCTGGTCTTGATCGATATCGACGTTAGCGACCAACTGTTTCAGCTGAACATCGAGATCGTCAGCCAGCGTGCGGGTGACGTGACGCTCGAATAGCAGCGTGAGCGCGAAGCCGGCAATGATTAACGCCACGAGGATCGCTATGACGCCGCCGGCGGCGAGCCGCAACCGAAGTGATATTAAGCTCATGTAGTCGTTTCCGGCACGATGTAACCGAAGCCACGACGCGTCTCGATCAGATCAGATCCCAATTTCTTTCGTACCCGACCGATCAATACCTCCAATGCATTAGAATCGTGCTCTTCCCCTTGGCCGTAAACGTTTTCATCCAATTCATGCTGCGACACCACACGGCCGCGGTGATGCAGCAGATAAGCAACGAGCCGATACTCAAGTGGTGACAGCATGATCGGTACACCGCGCACGCTCACCTTCATCTGTCGTTCGTCGAGCGTGATCTCGCCTGCGGAGACTACAGACGATGCATGACCGGCGGAGCGGCGGACAATCGAACGCAGCCGAGCCATCAATTCCTCAATACGAAACGGTTTTGGCAGGTAGTCATCCGCCCCGGCATCGATCCCATCGACACGTTCGGCCCAGCTTCCGCGCGCGGTTAAAATCAGCACTGGCATATGTCGTCCATTCGCGCGCCAGCGCTTGAGCACCGCGAGACCATCCATGCCCGGCAATCCGAGATCGAGAATGACTACGCCGTAATCTTCTGTGTCTCCGCGAAACCATGCCTCTTCACCGTCGCGTACGGTCTCGACCACGTAGCCAGCTGAACTGAGTGCACGGGCTACGTCCGACGCGATCCGCCGATCGTCCTCGACCAGAAGTACGCGCATCATTTCTCCTTGATACGCTCTATCTCCCCGTTGCGGGCATCGATATAGACGTCGAACAGTCGCCCTTGTCTGTCGACGACGCGAAATTCGTATCGCCAGCGACCCTCTTTGCGCTCGATTTCTACTCCGGCGACCTCACCGGGCAGCTTTCCGCGAACGGCTGTAATGATGTCAGCGAGCGAGCGAATTTCGCCAGCCTCGACTGCGCGGCGTACCTCCTCGCGGCGCAGATCATCGCGATCGCGCGCCGCCGCCAATTGCGGCTCCGCGGTTACCAGTGCCGCCACAGGCACCAACGCCAAGACTGCCAAATACCAAGGGAACCGCATGGATTGTCACGCCAATGAATAATTAAAATATGCCCCAACCGACCTGACAGTTTGCTGACATAGATCAACAGCCGGACGTCAGCGCCTCTCAGGCAAGGTGCCGCCACGTCCACCGCGTGGTGCGGCGGACCACCAGAAGAGGAGCTGAAAATGACGAAGATCACACCGTTCAAAATAGCCGCAGGCACACTTGGTGTTGCGGCTTTGGCAAAGGTCTCCGCCTTCGCAATCGCGCTCGCGCTGATCGCCGGATTTGCAGCCCCCGCTCAGGCGGGCAGCCTTGGCAGGCCGTGCACCGCCGCCCTTCAGAACGAGTGGCTTTCCCTCGAGGCTCTGCAGAGCAAAGTCGAAGCGGTCGGCTTCAATGCGCAGAACGACTGGCAGGTGAAGAAGGCCAAATTGAAGAACAGCTGTGCCGAATTCTATGTCACCGCCAAGACCGGCGAGCGGCTGGAGCTGTTCGTCGATCCAGCGACCGGCACCATCATCGACGGTCAGTGACGGTAAACGATGTCTACCCATCATGAGGTTGTGATCGGAGCCGGCGGCGCGATGCCGCCGGCGACGGTCAAAGTGTGGGACCCGTTCGTACGGGTATTTCACTGGTCGTTGGCGACGCTCTTTATCGTTGCCTACGCGACCAGAGACGAGGCTCAACTGGTGCACATCGCCGTCGGTTACGGCATTGTGGGGCTGGTTGCGCTACGCGTCATTTGGGGATTCGTTGGCCCGCACCACGCGCGCTTTAGCAGCTTCGTTCGGTCGCCGCGCCAGGTGATCGGCTATCTCCGCAGTGTCGCGACGCTTAGAGCAACACGGCACCTCGGCCATAATCCGGCCGGCGGTGCGATGATCATCGCACTTATGATCATGCTCACCGCTACGGGCATGACCGGCTATATGATGACTACCGACGCGTTTTGGGGTTCAAAGTGGGTCGAGGAAGTGCACGAGGCGTTTGCCAACCTGACCGTAGGGCTTGTAGTCTTGCACGTTTTCGGGGTTCTCTTTTCAAGTTTAGTATACCGAGAGAACCTTGTGAAAGCCATGGTCACAGGTCAGAAACGTCGCTCGTCTTGGCGTCGATCATCTGAAACTTGAGGCCCTCCAGCCGCCAAATGATCTTGGAGAGTTTTCCTCGCTGTCGCGGCAGTCGGCAATGGCCCGGCGCGCCCAGGCTCTCCGCGATCATTCCTGAGGTTTGTGCCGTCCCAGATTTTGCGACGCAACAATAGACTCTTGGAAATTAATCGGCCCTTCCTACATATCCGTTCAGTCGCCCGGGCTCGCCCGGCGCCGGCTCCCATTCAACCCGATGGTTTACATTGAGCCGGCGGCCGCTCGCGCCCGACCGTTCGCAGTGGTGAGTGTAATGTCGCATCGTCGTCGCCGAGTATTTGTGGATACGCCCAAGGGGCGCCGCAGCGCCGGCTTCACCGTGCCCGAGAGCGCCGACGCCGCCGACGTGTCGATGGCGCTTCGCACGCGGGGCTGGTCGCCGTACCCGCTGCACCTCGAGCCTGAGCAGCACGCGTGGATCGCCCTCGTGATGGACTGGCAGCGCGCGGCCTGATTCCTACGCCCTCGAGCCCGTGAACAGCTCCGATCCCGCGGGCCGAACACAATCTGCTTACTTCCCAGCAGTCAGGAATGCGGCTAGCATCCAAACAGGATCGCGACACATCCGGGAAATCCCGGACCCAAGCCGATCTCTCACGCACTTGGATCGAAGGATGCTTCCCGGGCTGTTCGCAGCAACAGGGAGCTATTGATCATGTGCGACTACAGCCTCCACTTTGTCGCATCGCGTCCAGCACGCGTGGGCGACAAGCTAGTCTCGACCCGATTTCGTGCCTCGCTGACGCGCGGCTTTGCCGCGATCGGCGAGCCTGACGTCGCCGTTTGCCTGCTACCTGGGACCGAGGTTGCGTTTGAGCGAGACGTGGAATGCGATGGAGCATTCCGCTTCTTTCGCGGCCGCAGTCTCGAACAGAAGGTCGCGCGCTTTCGGCAGGTCAATCTGCACCAGCCCGCCATGCACCACGACGCGCTGGAGTTCCCCGACGGGGAGATTGCCCTGGTCACGGAGCTGCGCGAGGGTCAGCGCGCCACCGTGTTGCAGCTGCCGGCGCCGGAGCGG
>DATGDN010000386.1:0-5250 GCA_035310865.1 Pseudolabrys sp.
TTCCAGATAGCAAATTTGATTCGGCAGGAGGATCACATGCGAATGTTGACCTCACCGCCTTTGCCAACTGCAACCATTGCAGATTGCCCGCAATGTGGCGGGATTACTCACCTCAAGTTAATCGAACCCGATCTGAAAGACCCACTCAAGGCGCGGCACGTTTTTGAGTGCGAAGAATGTAGTTTGCCGCGCATCTATTCGATTGAAGGCCGCTTCAATAGTACACTCGGGAAACGTGAAACCGGGACCGGTGCATACGGGGCACCGGCTAAACGCGCCCAGACTCTCGCTGAACTTTTTTAATTCCCCTTACGCCCCGCGATCAGATTGTAGAGCCATCCAAAGATTGCTCCGGCAATAGCCCCATCTACGAACGCATAGACCGTCCCTATAATGACCGAACCAGCGCCGGAGCCGGGGTGATAGCCGGGGTAAATCGAGGCGCTCCATTGAAGAAATGCCTGGCCATAGCTCGGCCAGATCAAATTGCTAGCCCCAACAATGACCAGACAGCCACCCCAAAAAAGACCGGAAGCTATCGATATCGCGGCAATATTGAACTGCATGGGACGCCCCACTACTTCACGATACGCCTGACGAACTGATGCGATCAAGTTGACACAAGTCTCAAACTGAATCCGGTGCATAAGGGGGTACAGCCGCGAGTGGACACAATGCGCATCGCCGCGAAGGCGTTACGGTTTTCGCCAAAAGCCTGCCAATTTATTGTGCCGCTTTCGAATGTCGTCGCTTTGGCAACGATAGGATGATCTCGTATGACCGATCGTCTCTCCGAACTCGAACGTCAGCTCATCGAATTGAAAGGTGCCTTGGATCTTCTCTTCGAATTACGCGAGGAATCCGCCGCGTGGTGATTGCCTGAGTCTTAGAAGGTGTGACCTCTCGAGTCCAAAATCTGCCGTCGCCATCATCGGCGCCACGCAGAAGCGGCGGGACAGGTTTTTCGGGGCGCCTGCGGCAGGCTCTTCAATCCACCTGAAATGGCGCAGAAGGCGGCGAAGGGCAAGGCCATTGCGCCAATGCCATCGCCTTAGCATTGTCGGGGTCAACAGGCACAGGGATTTTCGTGATGATCCGTATCGGCATTATCGGGCTCGGCTGGTGGGGCAAGCAGATCGTGACCTGCCTGGCCGATAGCCCTCGCATCACGGTCGTCGCCGGATGTGACATCGACGCCAAAATGGCGGCGCCGTTCGTAGCCACTCATAAGCTCGATTTGACTGAGGACTACAGGAGCCTGATCCGGCGCGCCGACATCGATGCGGTCGCCGTTGTCACCCCTCACCTCCTCCACGAAGAAATGGCCATCGCAGCACTTGGAGCCGGCAAGCAGGTCTTTTGCGAAAAGCCGCTGGCCCTCACGACCGCGAGCGCGGAACGGATTCTATCGGCCAGCGCCAAAGCCGGCGGCGTGCTCGGCATCGGCCACGAGCGGCGCTACGAGCCGGCAATGGAGGAGATGCGGCGTCTGTTCGACAGTGGAGCGCTCGGGCGCGTGCTGCACATGGACGCCAATGTCAGCCACAACAATTTCCGCAAGATGGATCCTTCGAATTGGCGGCGCGACCCTCGCCACGCCCCGGCCGGCGCATGGACGGCGCTCGGAATCCATCTCGGCGACATGTTCGTATCCCTGGCCGGCAAACCCGTGCGCGTCGCAGCCCGCACGGCGTCGCAGATTTTTCCGGCACCGGCGGAGGATTTCGTCAGCGCCGAGATCGATTTCGCGAACGGCGCGCGCGGACGCATCACATGTTTGTCGACGCCGCCGTTCTACGGACGCTTCACGCTGGTTTGCGATCAGGACTGGGTCGAGACGCAGGAGGGCGGGAATGTCGACAAGGGCATCCCGTCGAGCTTCGTCCACTGCGGCCCGGACGGCGCCCGCCAGACCCGCGCTACGAACACGCCAACACCGTGCGGATGAATTTCGAAGCCTGGGCCGATGCGCTCGAAGGCCGCGCGCCCTATCGGTTCACGAGCGACCAGCTGCTCGCCAATATCAGCATTCTCGATGCGGTTACGCGGTCGGCGGCGGCGGACGGAAAACCGATCGCGCTCTGACGGCAAAGCGCCGCTGGTCCTCGAATTTTGCCCGCGTTTGCGCTACACCGGCGCCATATGCAGAGCGAAAAAGAACAAGTTGCGCTGTCCTCGATTGCGGCCTCGGCGGCATTGACCGTCGCCAAGGCGATTGTCGGCTTTGCCACCGGATCGCTCGCGATCCTGTCGGAAGCCGGCCACTCTTTGATCGACCTCGGCGCGACGATCATGACGTATGTCGCCGTGCGCATTTCCGGCAGGCCGGCGGACGCAGAGCATCACTATGGGCACGGCAAAGTGGAAGCGGTTTCGGCGCTTGCCGAAACAGCGCTGCTGTTTCTGCTGTCCGGCGTGGTGATCTGGGAGGCGATCAAGCGCCTGGTCGAACACGAGGCTCATATCGTCGAGGCGACCGTCTGGGCATTTGCCGTCATTGCAGTCTCAATCATCGTTGATTTCTTCCGCGCCCGCGCCTTGTCGAAAACCGCGCAAAAGACGGCAAGCCATGCGCTGGAGGCCGATGCACTCCATTTTTCATCCGACCTGTGGGCCTCCCTGGCCGTGTTCGTTGGCCTGCTCGGCGTGCGGTTCGGTCTTCCGTGGGCCGATTCTGCGGCGGCCTTGGTGGTGGCCGTCCTCGTCTGCGTTGCCGGCTGGCGCCTCGGCAAACGCACCATCGATACGCTGACCGACGTTGCACCGCGTGGCGCTGCCGAAAAGATCACCGCTATCGCCGCGCGCACCCCCGGTGTCGTCGCCGTCGAGCAGGTGCGTGCGCGCGCGGTCGGCGAGCAGACCTTCATCGACCTGACGGTCGCCGTCAGCCGCACATTGCCGCTCGACCGCGTGAGCGCGATCAAGGAGGCGGTCACCGGCGCCCTGCGCGAGCATATTCCGGGAGCCGAGCCCGTCATTACGACTGACCCGGTCGCGCTCAGTACCGAGACCGTGCTTGACCGCGTGATGGTCATCGCGCGCAATCGCGCGCTTGCCGTGCATCACGTAACGGTTCACGAGCTCAAGGACAAGCTTGCGGTCGCGCTCGACCTTGAGGTCGATGGCAAGCTTTCGCTGCGCGCCGCGCACGACATGGCCGACGGCCTCGAGAGCGCGATTGCGGCCGAGCTCGGTCCCGATGTCGAGGTGGAGACGCACATAGAGCCGCTGCAGCCGCAGGATGCGTCCGGACGGGAGGCGCCGCCGGAGCGGGTCAATGCCGTTGCAATTGCGTTATCCGAGCTGGCGGCGAAAGGCCGCGACGTTCACGACGTTCACGACGTTCGCGTCCGCGAAACTCCCGAAGGCGAAATTGTCAATTTTCATTGCCGCGTTGATCCGCAATTGAGCGTACAAAGCGTCCACGAGAGCGTCGACGCCCTCGAACGCGCGTTGAAGCAGCAGTCACCGTCGATTAAACGCGTGATCGGCCACGCCGAACCCACACGCTAGTCCGTCCTGCATCTCAGTCGTGGCATTTCGATGCACGCGCCGAACGCCCAATTTTGCGAACCTATCCGCATATCGGTTGAGCCGTACATGCTCTGCATCATTCTTTCTTCCATTTGACGGCCGGGCATCCTAAATCATGGGCATGCGTACCGACATTGCAAATCCTATACGGCTAAAAGACTACCGTCCGCCCGATTGGCTCGTTGACAGCGTCTCGCTCGACGTTTTGTTGCACCCGACCAAGACGAAAGTTCGAGCCATTCTTTCACTGAGGCCGAACCCGAATAGCGCGCCGGCCTCACTGGTCCTCGACGGCGATGGCTTGATGCTTGCGTCCCTCAAAGTGGATGGAGCGTCGGTACCCGCGGGTACCTTTGTTACGACACCCGACAGCCTTACCATTCCACAGCCGCCCAACAAGCCGTTCACGCTGGAGATCGAGACGATTGTCGATCCATCGGCGAACACACAGCTCTCCGGCCTTTACCGCTCGAGCGGTACCTATTGCACTCAATGCGAAGCCGAGGGCTTCCGCCGCATCACTTACTTTCCCGATCGGCCCGATGTCATGGCCATCTACACCACGCGCGTTGAGGCCGACAAAACGGAGGTTCCTATCCTCCTGGCGAACGGCAATCTTGTCGAGGCCGGTGATGCGTCAGGCGGCCGGCATTTTGCGGTCTGGCACGATCCGCATCCCAAACCGTCCTATTTGTTCGCCTTGGTGGGCGGCGACCTTGCCTGTGTTGAAGACCGGTTTGTCACTATGTCCGGACGCAGCGTAACGCTGCGCATTTATGTCGAGCACGGCAAACAGGATCGCTGCGGTTATGCGATGGATTCGCTCAAGCGAGCCATGCGCTGGGACGAGGAAGCGTTTGGACGCGAATACGACCTCGACATCTTCATGATCGTCGCGGTCTCCGATTTCAACATGGGGGCCATGGAGAACAAAGGTCTCAATGTCTTCAACGACAAATATGTGCTTGCCAGCGCTGAAACCGCGACTGACGCTGACTTCGCCCATATCGAGGCCGTGATCGCCCACGAATATTTTCACAATTGGACCGGCAATCGCATTACCTGCCGCGACTGGTTCCAGCTTTGTCTGAAAGAAGGCCTCACGGTATTCCGCGATCAGGAATTTTCCGCCGATATGCGCTCGCGGGCTGTCAAGCGTATCGCCGACGTGCGTGGCCTTCGTGCAGCGCAGTTCATCGAGGATGCCGGACCTCTGGCGCATCCGGTCCGCCCGGAGACGTACAGGGAAATCAATAACTTTTACACAGCGACCGTTTACGAGAAGGGCGCCGAACTGGTTCGGATGGTACAGATCCTGGTCGGCAAGGAAAAATTTCGTACCGGGATGGATCTTTATTTTGCTCGCCACGATGGAGAGGCAGCGACGGTCGAGCAATTCATCCAGTGCTTCGCTGATGCCAGCGGACGCGACATGACCCAATTCATGCGGTGGTACAGCCAGGCAGGCACGCCGGAGGTGACGGTGAAAGGCCGTTTCGATGCAGCGCGCAAAACCTTCACGCTGGAATGCAGGCAGACTGTGCCAGCAACACCGGGACAACAGACCAAAGAACCAATGGTAATTCCGCTATCGATCGGGCTTGTCGGCAGAAGTCGGGACCTTCCGCTCAAGCTAGCCGACGGCCGCAACCTAGACAGAGACTTCATCGTGCTGACCGAGCAGGCGGCAACGTTTGACTTCATTGAGGTTGATGA
>DATGDN010000387.1:0-19622 GCA_035310865.1 Pseudolabrys sp.
GCTGATGCAGGTGACGACACAGATCGAAGGTCACACCATCTGCGCCTTCGGCGATGGCGCGGCCTGGCCGGTGCAGGGCCTGCTGCGGCACTTCAGACCCGAGATCGAACGGCGGATCGACGAGTATTCACGTAACGCCGATGCGCATGGCGTGCGCGATCCCGTGCCACAGGCGGCGGAGTAGCGATGATGCAGCCGCCGCCCAACCATCATCTCGCTCAACTGAATATTGGCCGGATCCGCTACGAGGTCGACGATGCGCGCATGGCGGACTTCACGAACAATCTGGCGATGGTGAACGGCCTTGCCGAGCGCACGCCCGGCTTCGTTTGGCGCTACATCGATGAGAGCGGCAACTCGACCAGCACGCGGCCCTACGCTGATCCGCGCATTGCGATCAATCTGTCGGTCTGGGAGAATGTCGAGGCACTTGAGCGTATCGTCTACCAGACCATACACAAGCGGTTTTATGGCCGCCGTGCCGAATGGTTCGAGCATTTTGAGGCTCCATATTTCGTGATGTGGTGGGTGCCCGCTGGCCACCGGCCGAGCGTTGAGGAGGCCATCGCGCGACTGGATCATCTCAAGCAACACGGCCCAAGCGACCACGCGTTCGACTGGCGAACTTCTTCGGTTCAGCTCTGGAAAACGGCGCGCTGCGCGCCGAGCGAGTCGGCTGCATGACGACAACTGGCAGGCATCTCGCCCAGTTCAACATCGCGCGGATCCGCTATCCGCTCGACGATCCGCGCATGCGAGAATTTGTTGAAAACGTCGAACGGGTGAATGGGCTCGCGGAAAAGATCGAAGGTTTTGTGTGGCGGCTGCAGGACGAGAGCGGCCACGCGATGAACATGCGGGTCTACGATGATCCGGCCATTCTGCCGAACCTGACGGTGTGGGAAAACGTCGAGCCGCTGGAGCGGTTTGTTTGGCAGACACTGCACCGGCGGTTTTTCGTCCGTCGCGAAGAATGGTTCGCGCCTGTCAAGACCACTTTGGTCCTGTGGTGGATTCCTGCCGGCCATCGCCCCGATATGTCGGAAGGCGTTGCTCGACTTGATCATCTGATCGCACATGGTCCGAGCGACCGTGCATTCGGCTGGCAACAGCTGCCGGCGGCGAAATTGTGGAAGATGGCGCGCAGCAGTGCGCTAAGCGAGCACGCGGCATGACCAAGCTCATCATTGACGGCAAAGAGATCGACGTTCCGCCGGAGTACACATTGCTCCAGGCATGCGAGGCCGCGGGCGCGGAAATTCCGCGCTTCTGCTTCCACGAGCGTCTGTCGATTGCCGGCAATTGCCGCATGTGCCTGATCGAGGTCGTCGGCATTCCGAAGCCGCAGGCCTCGTGCGCCATGGGCGTGAAGGACCTGCCGCCGAACAAGGACGGCTCGCCGAAAATCCTCAATACCAAGACGCCGATGGTGAAGAAGGCGCGCGAAGGCGTGATGGAATTTCTGCTGATCAACCATCCGCTCGATTGCCCGATTTGCGATCAGGGCGGTGAATGCGACCTGCAGGACCAGGCCATGGCTTATGGCGTGGATGCCAGCCGCTATCAGGAGAACAAGCGCGCGGTTGAGGACAAATACATCGGGCCGCTGGTCAAGACCATCATGACGCGCTGCATCCACTGCACGCGCTGTATCCGCTTCTCGACCGAAGTCGCTGGCGTTCCGGAACTCGGCGCAATTGGCCGCGGCGAGGACATGGAAATCACGACCTACCTCGAACATGCGATGACGTCGGAGCTGCAGAGCAACGTGGTCGATCTTTGCCCGGTCGGTGCGCTCACCTCGAAGCCTTACGCCTTCACGGCTCGGCCTTGGGAGCTTGGCAAAACCCAATCGATCGACGTGATGGATGCGGTCGGCTCCGCCATCCGCATCGATACGCGCGGACGCGAGGTGATGCGCATCCTGCCCCGCCCCAACGAGAACGTGAACGAGGAGTGGATTTCCGACAAAACCCGCCACGTGGTTGATGGTTTGCGCACACAGCGCCTCGATCAGCCTTATGTACGCGTGAACGGCCGCCTGCAGTCGGCATCATGGGCGGAAGCCTTCTCGCACATTGTCCGCAAGGTCAGGGCGAGCACCGGAAAACGTATAGGCGCCATTGCCGGCGATCTCGCCGGCGCAGAGGAAATGTTCGCGCTCAAGGATCTGATGGGGCGGCTCGGCAGCCCCAATATCGACGCGCGCCAGGACGGCTCGGCGTTGGATCCGAAATGGGGGCGTTCCGCCTATCTCTTCAATGCGACAATCGCCGGGATCGAGCAGGCCGATGCGCTTTTGATTATCGGCTCGAACCCGCGCCGGGAAGCGGCAGTGCTCAATGCACGTATACGCAAGCGCTGGCGCGCTGGCAATTTCCCCATCGGCCTTATCGGCGAGAAGGCCGACCTCACATACAACTATGATTATCTCGGCGCCGGCGCCGAAACATTGGGCAGTCTGTCGGACGCCAAATTCGCCGAAACGCTGAAGGCGGCGGAACGCCCGCTCATCCTGGTTGGCGTCGGCGCGCTAGCGCGCAAGGACGGCGCGGCCGTCGGGTCGCTCGCCGCAAAAGCCGCCGTCGAATTTGGCGCGGTGAAGGAGGGCTGGAACGGATTCTCGGTGTTGCACAGCGCGGCCTCGCGCGTAGCGGCGCTCGATCTCGGCCTGGTGCCTGGCGCCGGTGGGTTTGACGCTGCGCAGATGGCGGGCGGCGGGCTCGACGTCCTGTTTCTGCTTGGGGCCGATGAAGTCGAAATTCAGCCCGGTCCATTCGTCGTCTATATCGGCACCCATGGCGACCGCGGCGCGCATCGCGCGGACGTCATTCTTCCGGCTGCGGCCTATCCCGAAAAATCCGCGATCTACGTCAACACGGAAGGCCGCGTGCAGATGGCGAACCGGGCCGCATTCCCGCCCGGAGAAGCGCGCGAAGACTGGGCGATCCTACGCGCTCTCTCGGACTTGCTCGGTCACAAGCTTCCGTATGATTCTCTCGGCGCGCTGCGGCAGGCGATGTTCGCTGCGCATCCGCATCTCGCGCGCATCGGCCAGATCACGCCCGGCGATGCCGGCGACATCAGGAAGCTCGCCAAACTCGGCGGTACCCCCGACAAGGCGCCCCTGAGGCCGTCGGTGAACGACTTCTATTTCACCAATCCGATCGCGCGCGCCTCTGCGATCATGGCCGAATGCTCCGCGCTGGCGCATGCGGCCGCTAAGACGGCGGCGGAGTAGGGCGATGGATTTCTTTTGGACTTACCTCTGGCCGCTCATCATCATTGTGGTGGAGTCGGTGGTTCTGCTGGTGGTCCTGCTCGTCGCCGTCGCCTATGTCTTGCTCGCCGACCGCAAGATCTGGGCCGCCGTACAAATTCGTCGTGGCCCCAATGTTGTCGGACCTTGGGGCCTGTTTCAGTCCTTCGCCGACCTGCTGAAATTCGTAGTCAAGGAGCCGGTGATCCCGGCCGGCGCCAACAAGGGCGTATTCCTTTTGGCGCCGCTGATCTCTTGCGTGCTGGCGCTCGCGGCTTGGGCGGTGATCCCGGTCAATGCCAAATGGGTGATCGCCGACATTAATGTCGGGGTGCTCTACATCTTCGCCATCTCGTCGCTGATGGTCTACGGCATCATCATGGCGGGATGGGCGTCGAATTCGAAATACCCGTTCCTCGCCGCGCTGCGCTCGGCGGCGCAAATGGTGTCCTACGAAGTGTCCATCGGCTTCGTCATCATCACCGTCCTGCTGTGCGCCGGTTCGCTCAATCTCTCGGCCATCGTGCAGGCGCAGGATGGCCCTTACGGGTTCTTGAACTGGTATTGGCTCCCGCTGTTCCCGATGTACGTTATTTTCTTCGTCTCGGCGCTGGCGGAGACCAATCGGCCGCCGTTCGACCTGGTGGAAGCCGAGTCCGAACTGGTGGCCGGATTCATGGTGGAGTACGGCTCCACGCTTTACATGATGTTCATGCTAGGCGAGTACGTCGCGATCTGCACGATGTGCGCCATGGCCACCATTTTCTTCCTTGGCGGCTGGTTGTCGCCGATTCCCTATCCGCCGTTCACCTGGGTTCCGGGCGTCGTCTGGTTCACGCTGAAGGCGTCGGGTTTCTTCTTCCTGATCGCCATGGCCAAGGCCATGGTTCCACGCTATCGCTACGATCAGCTCATGCGGCTCGGCTGGAAAGTGTTCCTTCCGCTGTCGCTGGCGATGGTGGCGATCGTCGCGGCCGTTATCCAGTACGGTCCGCTGGCAGCAGGCGCGCTGAAGTGAGGATGTGATGAGACTCGATCGCGCGGCCAAAGGTCTGTTTCTGATGGAGTTCGTGACCGGTTTCGTGCTGGCCATGCGATACTTCTTCAAGCCGAAGGCCACGATCAACTATCCCTATGAGAAAAACCCGATCTCGCCACGTTTTCGCGGCGAGCACGCGCTGCGCCGTTATCCCAATGGCGAAGAACGCTGCATCGCCTGCAAGCTGTGTGAAGCGATCTGCCCAGCCCAGGCGATCACTATTGAAGCGGGTCCGCGCCGCAACGACGGCACGCGGCGGACGACGCGCTACGACATAGACATGGTGAAATGCATCTATTGTGGGCTTTGCCAGGAAGCCTGCCCGGTGGACGCCATCGTCGAGGGTCCGAATTTCGAATTCGCCACCGAGACACGCGAGGAGCTCTACTACGACAAGGAGCGCCTGCTGGCGAACGGCGACCGCTGGGAACGCGAGATTGCCAAAAACATCGCGCTCGACGCGCCTTACAGGTGAGCCGATGATCGTCGCCGCGCTGTTCTTTTATCTGTTTGCCGGCATCTGCGTGGCAAGCGCGTTCATGGTGATTGCCGCACGCAATCCGGTGCATTCCGTTCTCTATCTCATTCTTGCCTTCGTGAATGCGGCCGGCCTGTTCGTGATGATGGGCGCGGAATTCCTCGCGATGATCCTGATCGTCGTTTATGTCGGAGCGGTTGCGGTGCTGTTCCTGTTTGTCGTGATGATGCTCGATGTCGATTTCTCGGAGTTCAAGCAGGGCGTGCTGCAATATCTGCCGATCGGCTTGCTGATCGGGGGTATTTTTCTCGCAGAACTGTTGCTCGGGGTCAGCGCCTGGGTGATCGGGCCCGGTGTACCGCAGGCCATCACCGCGCCGATTTCAGCGAACATCTCGAACACCGAGGCGATCGGCCTCGTGCTCTACACCCGCTATATCTATTTCTTCCAGGCCGCCGGCATGATCCTGCTGGTCGCCATGGTCGGTGCCATCGTGCTCACATTGCATCACCGTGCACGCGTGCGCCGCCAGGACGCCGCAACTCAGGTCTCGCGCACGCCGGCGGCATCGATCGAAATCGTCGAGGTGCGCTCGGGGCAGGGGCTGGGGAGCAATACATGACCATCGGCCTTGGCCATTATCTCTCCGTCGCTGCGGTCCTGTTCACGCTCGGGATTTTCGGTATTTTCCTCAACCGCAAGAACGTCATCATCATTTTGATGTCGATCGAGCTCATCTTGCTTGCCGTCAACATCAACCTTGTCGCGTTCTCGACCCATCTCGGCGATATCATCGGCCAGATCTACGCGCTGCTTGTGCTTACGGTCGCCGCCGCCGAAGCAGCGATCGGCCTTGCTATTCTCGTCGTCTTCTACCGCAACCGCGGCTCGATCGCGGTCGAAGACATCAATTTGATGAAGGGTTAGAGGCGGAATGTACCAAGCTATTGTCTTTCTTCCGCTTCTCGGCGCGATCCTGGCCGGCCTGATCGCGCTGGCCGGCGCACGCGCGCGGTTTCCGGGCAAAGGCCCGGCCGCGGGCGGAGAAGACCATGCAACCGATCAGGGCCCGCATCACGGTGGGCCTGGCGTGCATGGTGGCGCGGTCATCCACTCGTCTCATCACGAAGAGGAAGTGCATGCATCGGCTGCTGTCGGTTCGCGCACGGCCGAGTTGATAACGACTACGCTGCTACTGATCTCCATGATCCTGTCATGGATTGCCTTCGTGGATGTCGGCTTTGCCCATCACGACGCACGCGTGCCGATCTTTACATGGATGACCGCTGGCGACCTGAAAGTCGAATGGTCACTGCGCATCGACACGCTGACCGCGGTGATGCTGGTTGTTGTCAACACCGTATCAGCCTTCGTGCATCTTTACTCGATCGGCTACATGCACGAAGACCCATACCGGCCGCGGTTCTTCGGCTACCTGTCGATGTTCACCTTCGCCATGCTGATGCTGGTGACGGCGGACAACCTTGTCCAGCTGTACTTCGGCTGGGAGGGCGTCGGCCTGGCGAGTTATCTGTTGATTGGCTTCTGGTATCACAAGCCGGAAGCGAACGCGGCCGCGATTAAGGCCTTCATTGTCAACCGCGTCGGTGACTTCGGCTTCGCGCTTGGCATATTCGCCGTATTCATGCTCACGGGGGCCATCGACTTCGACACCGTATTCGCGCAGGCGCCGGCACTGACCGGAAAGAGCATCAATTTCTTCGGCTGGCAGGTTGATGCGCTCACGCTCACCTGCCTGTTCCTGTTCATGGGAGCCATGGGCAAGTCGGCGCAGTTCCTGCTGCACACCTGGCTACCCGATGCGATGGAAGGCCCGACCCCGGTCTCCGCGCTCATTCATGCCGCGACCATGGTGACCGCCGGCGTGTTCATGGTGGCGCGGCTGTCGCCGCTTTTTGAGCTCGCTCCGAACGCGCAGACCTTCGTGACGCTGATCGGCGCGACCACTGCGCTTTTCGCGGCGACGATTGGCCTTGTGCAGAACGACATCAAACGCATCATTGCCTATTCGACCTGCTCACAGCTCGGCTACATGTTCGTGGCGATGGGAGTGGGGGCCTATTCGGTCGGCATGTTCCACCTGTTCACCCACGCCTTCTTCAAGGCGCTGCTGTTCCTCGGTTCGGGCTCGGTGATCCATGCGATGCATCATGAGCAGGACATCCGCCACATGGGCGGCCTTAGGGACCGTATCCCTTATACCTACATGGTGATGATCGTCGGTACGCTGGCGCTCACCGGTTTCCCGCTCACCGCAGGATATTTCTCCAAGGACGCCATCATCGAGGCTGCGTTCGTCGGCAAGAATCCAATGGCGCTCTATGCCTTCATCTGCACGGCCGGCGCCGCGTTGCTTACGTCGTTCTACTCCTGGCGGCTGATCTTCAAGACTTTCCACGGCGAGCCGCACGACCGGAAGCATTGGAAGGAAGCGCATGAAAGCCCGATGGTGATGCTGATCCCGCTCGGCTTCCTCGCGGCCGCCTCGGTGCTCGCCGGCCTGCCGTTCAAGGAAATTTTCGCCGGGCACGGCGTCGAAGGGTTCTTCCGGGAATCCCTGACCTTCGCGAAAGGCAACAGCGTGCTCGAGGATATGCACCACGTGCCATTGCAGATTTACATCCTGCCGACCGTGATGATGGCTGTTGGCTTCGTCATCGCGTGGCACTTCTATATTCGTCGCCCCGACATTCCGGTCGAGCTCGCGCGCCAGCACGACGTGCTTTACCGGTTTCTTCTAAACAAGTGGTACTTCGACGAGCTCTATGACGTGATCTTCGTTCGTCCGACGAAGGCGCTCGGACGGCTGCTGTGGAAGAGCGGCGATGGCTGGCTGATCGACGGTTTCGGGCCTGACGGCGTGTCGGCGCGCGTGCTCGACGTCACCCGCAACGTCGTGCGGCTGCAGACCGGGTATCTCTACCACTATGCCTTCGCGATGCTGATTGGCGCCGCGGCCTTCATCACCTGGTTCATGTTCGCGATGGGGGGCCATTAGCATGATCCCGAAAAGTGGGAACCGGTTTTCGGAAAAGATCATGCGTAGGAAAAAGCGATGAATTGGCCAATCCTCTCCGTCGTCACATTCCTTCCGCTGTTCGGCGCGGTGCTGGTCATGCTGCTGGTGCGCGGCAACGAGCGGTTGGCGCGCGGCACCGCGCGCTGGATCGCACTGTGGGCGACGTTGGTGACCTTCGCTATTTCGCTGGTGATGGTCTGGCGATTTGACGCAAGCTCGGCGGAATTCCAGTACGTCGAGAAATACAATTGGCTCGGCATCGCCTCCTATCATATGGGCGTGGACGGCATTTCGCTGCCGTTTGTGATCCTTACCACCGGGCTCATGCCGCTCTGCATTCTTGCGAGTTGGACAGTGATCCAGACCCGCGTGAAGGAATACATGATCGCCTTCCTGGTGCTGGAAACCTTGATGATAGGCACCTTTGCGGCGCTCGATCTGGTGCTGTTCTATCTTTTCTTCGAGGGCGGTCTCATCCCGATGTTCCTGATCATCGGAGTGTGGGGTGGTCCGCGCCGGGTCTATGCCAGCTTCAAATTCTTCCTCTATACGCTGCTTGGCTCGGTCCTGATGCTGCTCGCCATCATGGCGATGTATTGGGAGGCCGGCACGACCGACATCGTGACGCTGCTTCGGCACGGCTTTCCGCTTGGGCTGCAAAAATGGGCGTGGCTGGCTTTCTTTGCGTCGTTTGCGGTGAAATTGCCGATGTGGCCGGTCCATACCTGGCTGCCCGATGCGCATGTCGAGGCGCCGACCGCCGGCTCCGTCATCCTTGCGGCAATCCTTTTGAAAATGGGCGGCTATGGCTTCCTGCGCTTCTCGCTGCCGATGTTTCCCGCCGCGAGTCACGATTTCGCGCCGCTGATCTTCACGCTTTCGATCGTTGCCATCATCTACACCTCACTCGTCGCGCTGATGCAGGAGGATGTGAAGAAGCTGATTGCGTACTCGTCGGTGGCACACATGGGCTTTGTCACTATGGGCATCTTTGCGGCAACCACACAGGGTGTGGCCGGGGGTATCTTCCAGATGATCTCGCATGGGATCGTGTCGGGCGCTCTCTTCCTCTGTGTCGGCGTCGTCTACGACCGCATGCACACCCGCGAGATCGCCGCCTATGGCGGCCTGGTCAATCGCATGCCCATCTACGCCTTCGTCTTCATGGTGTTCACACTCGCTAATGTTGGCCTGCCTGGCACCTCGGGATTCGTCGGCGAATTCCTGTCGCTGATCGGTACCTTCAGAATCAATAGGGCCGTCGCGACGCTGGCGACGCTCGGTGTCATTCTCTCTGCCGCTTACGCGCTGTGGCTTTATCGAAAGATGATCTTCGGCAACCTCAAGCCCTCTCTTGAAGGCATCCGTGACGTCGGCTGGCGGGAGACGGTTATTTTCGCGCCGTTGGTCGTACTCACGATTTTATTCGGCGTTGTGCCGAAGCCGGTACTCGACATGTCGGCGGCTTCCGTTGCGCAGCTGCTCGAGAACTACAATCACGCAGTCGCTGCGGCCAAGATCGCCGCGTTGGCCGCGCAATAGGGTAGTCATGATGAGTCAGCTGCCCGCCCTCCAGGAACTGATACCGCTGCTGCCGGAGCTCGTGCTCGCTTGCGGTGCGATGGCGATGCTGATGCTGGGCGTAGCGGCCGGCGAGCGCAGCTCGGCAATTGTCAACGGCTTTTGCTTCATCGTGCTGCTGCTAAGCGGCGCCGCGCTCAGCTCGGTGGCGGCGGGCTCGCACACGATGTTCGGCGGCAGCTTCGTGGTCGATGATTATGCCCGCTTCCTCAAGCTGCTGACGCTGGTCGGCTCCGGCGGCGCGCTACTGCTTTCGCTCGATTATCTCACGCTCGAAAATCAACAGAAATTCGAGTATGGCGCGCTGTTCCTGCTGTCGACGCTCGGCATGCTGATGCTGATCTCGGCCTCCGACCTGATCGCGCTCTATCTCGGACTCGAACTGATGAGCCTTCCGCTTTACGTCATCGCGGCATCCAACCGCGAGAACGTCAAATCGACCGAGGCCGGGTTGAAATATTTCGTGCTCGGCGCGCTCTCGTCGGGAATGCTGTTGTACGGGGCATCGCTGATCTATGGCTTCACCGGGACGGTCAATTTCGCCGGCATTGCCAAGGCGACGCAGTCCGGCGCCGGCCTCGGGCTGATCTTCGGTCTTGTGTTCCTGTTCGTCGGCTTCTGTTTCAAGATTTCCGCCGTTCCCTTCCACATGTGGACGCCCGACGTCTACGAGGGTGCGCCGACCCCGGTTACGGCGTTCTTCGCCGCTGCGCCAAAGGTTGCCGGAATTGCAATTTTCGCCCGCACGACCGTCGTGGCCTTTCCCGGCATCACGCATGAATGGCAGCAGATCGTGGTGTTTGTTTCGATCGCGTCCATGGCGCTCGGTAGCTTCGCCGCAATCGGCCAGCGCAATATCAAGCGGCTGATGGCCTATTCCTCGATCGGGCACATGGGCTACGCGCTGGTTGGGCTCGCAGCCGGTACGCCTGAAGGCGTGCAGGGCGTGCTCGTCTACATGAGCATCTATGTCGCCATGACGCTCGGCACCTTTGCGGTGATCCTGAGCATGCGCCGCGACGGCAAGCTGGTCGAGAACATCAGCGATCTGTCCGGGCTTGCGCGCACGCATCCGACGATGGCGTTCTTCCTGGGCATCCTGCTGTTTTCGCTTGCCGGAATTCCGCCGCTCGCCGGTTTCTTTGCAAAGTTTTATGTCTTCCTCGCCGCCATCAAGGCTGGGCTGTTCACGTTGGCGGTCATCGGCGTGCTGACCAGCGTGGTAGGCGCCTACTACTATTTGGCAATCGTCAAGATCATGTACTTCGACGAGCCGGCGCGGGGCTTCCAGCGCATGCCGGCACTGCTGCGCCTGGTGCTCGGTGTCTGCGGGCTGGCCAATATCCTGTTCTTTGCCTATCCGGCGCCGCTTGTAGGTGCAGCGACAGTGGCGGCGAAATCGTTGTTCTGAATGAACCGCGAAGCCATGGGCCTGGCGGGGGTCCGGCACATAGCTTACGAGACGCTCGGCTCGACCAACGCCGAGGCGCTGGCGCTTGCGCGCGCCGGCGAGCGCGGACCGTTGTGGATTTCGGCGCGGACGCAGAGCGCTGGACGCGGCCGCCGTGGCAGCCAATGGGTGTCGCCCTCCGGCAATCTTCACGCCACCCTGCTGTTGAGCGAACCGTCGCCGCCGGCTCAGGCGCCGCAACTCTCGTTTGTTGCTGTGCTCGCCGTGCATGATGCGGTAGCCGCCTGCGCGCCGCAGCTTGGGCCCGATCTGAAAGTGAAATGGCCGAACGATCTGCTCATGGGGAAAGCGAAAGTCGCCGGTATTCTAATCGAAGGTGAGAGTGCGCCCGTCTTCGCGGTCGCGATCGGGGTTGGCGTCAATTGCGGCGCGCATCCCGACAACACCGCGTATCCTGCGGCTGATCTTGCGGGCGTAGGCGCACTGGTCGTGCCCGATGCGCTGCTTCGGGAGCTTGCCGCGGCCATGAACAGGCGGCTCGCGCAATGGGCCGGCGGGCGGGGCTTTGCGGCGACGCGCGCCGACTGGCTCAAGCGCGCGGCCGGTCTCGGCGAAACCTTGCAGGTGAAGCTGCCCGAGCGCGAGCTATCAGGCCGTTTTCAGGGCCTCGATGAGGCGGGCCGCCTGCTTCTGGAACAGAGCGGTGGCGTGACCGCGGTCACGGCCGGCGAAGTCTTCGGCTTCGGCGGGAGCTGAGCATGGCCGGGCCACAAGAACTCGTTTTTGCGCCGCTCGGCGGCGTCGGCGAAATCGGCATGAACCTGGCGATCTACGGCCTCGGCGGTGAGCGCCGTCGCACGTGGCTGGCCGTCGACCTAGGTGTGTCGTTTGCCTCGGAGGAACATCTCCCGGGCGTTGATTTGATCTTGCCCGACATCCGCTATCTCGTTGAGGAACGCAAAAATGTTACGGGGCTTGTGCTCACGCATGCGCATGAGGACCATTTCGGCGCACTTATAGAGTTGTGGCCGCAGTTGAAGGTGCCGGTCTATGCCACGCCGTTCACGGCGGCGCTGCTCGAGGCCAAATGCGCCGGCGAGCCGGGCGCACCGAAAATTCCTGTGACTATCGTCGCATTGGGCAGCCGCTTTGACGTCGGCCCGTTCAATGTCGAGCTGGTCACGATGGCGCACTCGATTCCGGAGTCGAACGCGCTGATCATCCGTACTTCGGGCGGCACCGTGCTGCATACCGGCGACTGGAAGATAGATCCGACGCCGATTCTTCGCGATCCGACTGATGAGAAGAAATTGCGCGCGCTCGGCGAAGAGGGCTGTCTCGCGCTTGTCGGCGACTCCACAAATGCGGTGCGCGAGGGACGCTCCCCATCGGAAGCCGATGTTGCAAAAACGATTGCCGAACTCGTCCGGACCGCGCGCGGCCGTGTGGCCGTGACGACCTTCGCCTCCAACGTCGCGCGTCTGCGCGCGGTAGCGGATGCCGCCAAGGCCGCCGATCGCGAGGTTGTCGTCATTGGCCGTGCCATGGAGCGCGTCGTGCAGATCGCGCGCGAAACCGGTTATCTCGAAGGTGTCCAGGATTTTCGGCCGATGGATGCCTACGGTCATCTGCCGCCGAACAAGGTTGTGGCGCTCTGCACCGGTAGCCAGGGCGAACCGCGTGCGGCGCTTTCGCGCATCGCGGAAGACCAGCACCCCGAGGTGACGTTCTCGGCTGGCGACCGCGTGATCTATTCCGCTCGTACTATCCCTGGCAACGAGAAGGCCATTGGCCGTGTCATCAATCTCTTGATCGAGCAGGGCATCGAAGTCATCAGCGACCGGACGCACCTGGTGCATGTCTCGGGCCACCCGCGCCGCGCTGAGCTCGAAGAGCTGATTGGCTGGGTCAAGCCGAAGGTGCTCATCCCGGTACACGGCGAGGCGTTGCATCTGCAGGAACACGCAGCGCTCGCCCGGCGTTGCGGGGTGCGCGACGTCGTGCAATGCCGCAATGGCGATCTGGTCCGGTTGTCGCCGCAGGTCGGTATCATCGATGAAGTGCCGGCCGGTCGTATCTACAAGGATGGCATGCTGCTCGTCGATGCGGATGCCCGCACGGTCGCGGACCGCAAGCGGCTGAGCTTTGCCGGTGCGGTTTCGGTTGCAATTGCACTGACCGACAAAGGTGAGCTGATAGACGATCCATCCCTCGATCTGATCGGCATTCCCGAACGCGACCGCGACGGAGGTTTCATGCAGAAGGCCGTGCACGACGCTGTGCGGGAGACCATCGATTCATTGCCGCGCGGACGGCGGCGCGATCCTGATGCAGTCGCCGAGGCCGTGCGCCGCGGCGTGCGTTCGGCCGTCGCGCAACGCTGGGGCAAGAAGCCGATGTGCCGTGTTCACGTCTTGACGGTATAATGGATGATGCCAGTACGAGGAATGCCATGATCGGTCGTCTCAATCACGTGGCGATCGCCGTGCGCGATATCGCCAAAGCCACAAAGATCTATCGCGACACGTTGGGGGCCGAAGTGTCGATGCAGGTGTCGCAGCCCGACCACGGCGTGACGACGGTGTTTATCACGCTGCCGAATACCAAGATCGAGCTGCTGGAGCCGCTGGGACCCGACTCGCCAATCGCGAAATTCCTCGATCGCAATCCTGATGGTGGCATTCACCACGTCTGCTATGAGGTGCCTGACGTCCGCGCCGCACGTGACACACTCAAAGCCCAGGGCGCACGCGTGCTCGGTGATGGCGAGCCAAAAATCGGCGCGCACGGCAAGCCGGTTCTGTTCCTGCATCCGAAGGATTTTTGTGGCACGCTGGTTGAGCTGGAACAGGCCTGAGCAACATGAGCACCAGCACCCTCATTGCGATTTATTTTTTGATCTGGTGGATAACGCTGTTCGCCGTGCTGCCTTGGGGCGTGCGCAATCAGGAGGAAAGCGGAAGTGTCGCTCCCGGCACCGATCCGGGTGCTCCCGCAATTCACCGCGTGTGGAGCAAGCTTGGATGGACCACGGTGGTCGCAACAATCATTTTTGGGTTTCTGTACGCGGTCTATTCACGCGGTCTCATTCCCTATGATTTCCTGATGGCGATTTCGGGACCGTCGCGCAGCTGAACGTATACTGCGCTCAAAAAAAGAGCAGGGCGCGAAGCCCTGCTCGCGGCATTGATCGGTCCCTTTCCCCGGCAGTTATTTCTTTTTCGGGCGGCTGCGGTTAACGCGCCAGGACTTGCTTCCCTCCCAAGACTTGGACCGCAGTTTGGTGCCGTCTTGCCGCCGGGTTCCTCTCACACGGACGGAGGGGACGCTAACCGATCACTTTGGTCCTGTCATCAGCATTCGTACGATTAGCGCTCGATAACGATCGGGGCATCGAGCGTGATTGTCGTGCCCGATTGACTGGTAATGTTAACCCGCACCGTCCAGATACCGGGGGTCGGCAGGTCAATGTCATTAACCACCCAGGTGCCATCCGGCCGGTTGTCCGCGGTGCGTTTGAACGATTCGCCGAGCGCCGCGGGAGGTTCAAGAACCAGCTGCACATCCTTTGCCGCGATTGGCGAGAAATCCCCGCGCGCAACGTGAATCGTCACCGAGACGCGGCCGGGGTCGATCGTCACGTCAGCCATGGCCTCGGGTACATGGATGTGCGTGAAGGCGACATCCGGAGGGATTCCTGAGGGGCCGGAATGGCCATGGGCGGGTGGCGGCAGTCGCCCGAGGAGTCCCACCAGCGCCAGCACGCAGATCCCGAGGCCGATTTCGGCCAGGCTGTTGCGCTGAAGACCGCGCAGTGCAGTCCGCCCCGGTAATCGTGGTGTGAGGCTGAATTTATTGGCCGCGGCAATCACGGTCATCGCGGCGAACAGACCAATCTTGAAAGCAATCAGTCGCCCGTAGTCGCTCGTCCACAGATCGCGCGGACTGTCGAGCAGGCTCCAGGTGTTGACGACACCGCTTGCGAGCAGGGCGCCGACAGAAACCACGCCGATAGCTGAGAATCGTCGGGTTACCTCGATGGTGAGATCGTACCAGCGAGATTTCGCTGCACAGCGCGCCGTGTAGAGCAGCAGTACGAGTGCCGGCAGGGCGCCGAGCCAAGCGCCAGCGGCCAACAGGTGCGTCACGTCGGAGGCAATGTGAAGATCTCCGTTCAGGCCCGGCGTTGCTCCGGCGTGGCCGGCGAAGGCCGGCAGCGCGAGAAAAGCGGCAGCCGTCGCGAGCTGAAGACCCCGCCACGTCGGCAATAAGATGAGCAGCCCAAGAAGCAACGCGAGCGCAAGCCGCGCGCACGAAATCCATCCGAATCGCGTATCCGCAACCAGCGACAACGCCCCGCCATTCAGACAGACATCGAGCAAGGGCTTGCCGAGAACGTCGGAGGCCAGCCAGACGAGCCACATCGCGCCGGTGAGAATTGCCAGCGCGAGCGCGATTCCGATCATTGCGTTCAGGCGACGGCGCAGCACTGAGAAATCTTGCGGTAGGCGAATGCGCGGTCCGACGACGCCGGCCATGAAGCAAACTGTGCCCGACGCGAGGAGCGTCGCCGCAAAATGCGCGCCGCGGATCAGAGCGAGCGGATCGGCGATCATGGCTGAGCTCGAAACGCCGGTTCTAGGGTCCTACCCGGAATGTGAAATTGCCCTGTGTGCGATGGGTATCGACCGACAGCACGCGCCACATCACCTTGTAGGTGCCCGCCGGCAATGTCTTGAGGTTCACCCGTAGCTGCGTGCGATTGCTGCTATCGACGCTCGCTTTCCCTGCCTGCACGGATTCGCCCTTTTCATTGCGCACCTCGATGCTGCTGAAGGCTGGCTCAAGTTCATCCGTGAACGTCAGCACGACCTCTTTCGGCGCCTGCAGAACGGTACTGCCGACCACTGGCCTTGCATGGTCGAGATGGGCGTGCGCGAAGGCCGAACCTCCGACCGCCAGCACGATCGTAAGAGCTGTAAAAATGCGATGCATGACTCGTGGTAGAGTGGGGTACAGGGCGATCGCGATGATCGCCACAATGCTCGGGAGCGGTCTGATGTTTGTTCGCATGCGAGCCTCGGGCGCGGGTCTAGCAGGATATAGATGCTGGATCGCTCAATAAATTCCCGGAAAAATAGCCCGGTCCTTGTGTTTTTACGGCCGATCCGCTTTCACTTTGACCCAACCACTCCGAATCTCCCAAGGATTCCATGCGCCTGTCCCGTTATTTCCTGCCCATCCTGCGCGAAACGCCGAAAGAGGCGGAGATCGTGTCGCACCGGCTGATGCTGCGTGCAGGCATGATGCGCCAGGAAGCTGCCGGCATCTATGCTTTCCTGCCGCTCGGTCTGCGCGTGCTGAAGAAGATCGAGCAGATCGTGCGCGAGGAGCAGAACCGTTCCGGCGCAATCGAGCTACTGATGCCGACGATCCAGTCTGCCGATCTGTGGCGCGAGAGCGGCCGCTACGAGGCCTACGGCAAGGAGATGCTGCGCATCAAGGATCGCCACGAGCGGGAGATGCTGTACGGGCCGACCAATGAAGAGATGATTACGGAGATCTTCCGCGCCTATGTTCGCTCGTACAAGGATCTACCGCTCAATCTCTATCACATCCAGTGGAAGTTCCGCGACGAGGTGCGTCCGCGCTTCGGGCTTATGCGGGGCCGCGAATTTTTGATGAAGGATGCCTATTCATTCGATCTCGATCAGGCAGGGGCGACGCATTCCTATAACAAGATGTTCGTGGCCTATCTGCGCACCTTCGCACGCATGGGGCTCAAATCGATTCCGATGCGCGCGGAATCAGGCCCAATCGGCGGAAACCTGTCGCACGAATTCATCATCCTTGCGCAGACCGGTGAATCGGAGGTCTTCTGCCATAAGGAATATCTCGACATGGCAGTGCCGCCGGCCGACGTGAACTTCGACGACATTGGGGGCCTGCAGGCGATCGTCAATCAATGGACGTCGCAATATGCAGCGACCTCCGAAAAGCACGATGTGGCCGCCTTCGCGAAGGTGCCGGCCGACAAACAAGTTTCGGCGCGCGGCATCGAAGTCGGCCACATTTTCTATTTCGGCACCAAATATTCCGCGCCGATGAAGGCCATGGTTGCCACCGGCGATGGCGGCGAGGTGCCCGTGCATTGCGGCTCCTATGGCATCGGTCCGAGCCGGCTGGTTGCGGCCATTATCGAGGCATCGCACGACGAAGCCGGCATCATCTGGCCGGAGCCGGTCGCGCCGTTCAAGGTGGCGATCCTGAACCTGAAGCAAAGTGCGTCCGAAACCGACGCCGCCTGCGAGCAGCTCTACCGCGACCTTACAGCCAAGGGAATCGAGGTGCTCTATCACGATCTCGACGAGCGCCCGGGCGCGAAATTCGCGACCGCCGACCTGATTGGAATCCCCTATCAGGTGCTGGTGGGCCCGCGTGGGCTCGCCGAAGGCAAAGTCGAGGTCAAAAAACGCGCCGATGGCAGCAGAGAGAACCTCAGCCCCGCTGCGGCGCTCGATTTGCTGACGCGGTGAGTCCCTCCGTCAGGCGGCTGGAGGGGAGGCAAGCCAATAATCCTGTGTGTTGCCAAGGGCTTTAGCTGTCGTAGCGGGCACGAATCCGCCAGAATTCACGTCAACAGTCTCGCGTGGGGAACCCTCATCGATGACCGAACCCAACGGGACGCGACCCTTCTCCGCGTTCGAGTGGATGCTATCGCTGCGCTACCTGCGCGCGCGGCGCAAGGAAGGATTCATCTCGGTCATCGCCGGATTTTCCTTTCTCGGCATCATGCTCGGCGTTGCCACCCTCATCATCGTGATGGCGGTGATGAACGGCTTCCGCAAGGAGTTGCTCGACAAGATCCTGGGTCTCAATGGTCATCTCCTCATCCAGCCTTTGGAGAAGCCTCTCACCGACTGGGAAGAGGTGGCAGCCCGCATCGCCGGCGTGAAAGGCATCCGGCTTGCCGCTCCGATCGTCGAAGGTCAGGCCCTGGCCTCATCGCCATTCAATGCCGGTGGCGTGCTGATCCGCGGCATCAGGTTGATGGACCTCGAAAAGCTTCCGTCGGTCGCCAACAACATCAAGCAAGGCACGCTCAAGGGTTTTGACGAAGACATGGGCGTTGCAATCGGGCGGCGGCTTGCCGATCAGCTCTCGCTGCGCTCTGGCGATAACATCACATTGGTTGCGCCGCGCGGCGCGGTCACGCCGATGGGCACCACGCCACGCATCAAGGTCTACAAGATCGCAGCGGTCTTCGAGATCGGCATGTCGGAATACGACGGCGCGATGGTGTTCATGCCGTTGAAGGAAGCGCAGGCCTATTTCAACCGCGCTGGCGACGTCACCGCGATCGAGATCTACACCGACAATCCCGACCGCGTCGACCGCTATCGAAAAGCCGTGCAGGACGCCGCGCAGCGGCCGATCTTCATGATCGACTGGCGTCAGCGCAACGCAACCTTCTTCAACGCGCTGCAGGTAGAGCGCAACGTGATGTTTTTGATCCTGACCTTGATCGTGCTCGTCGCTGCGCTCAATATCGTCTCCGGCCTGATCATGCTCGTCAAAGACAAAGGTCAGGACATCGCGATTCTGCGCACCATGGGGGCGACGCAGGGAGCGATCATGCGGGTGTTTCTCATCACCGGCGCCTCGATCGGCGTGGTCGGCACCATTGTCGGCTTCCTGCTTGGCATCGTCATTTGCCTCAACATCGAGAGCATCCGTCAATTTTTGTCGTGGCTCACCAACACGGAGCTGTTCTCTCCTGAGCTGTATTTTCTTTCGCATCTGCCGGCCCAGATGGATTCCGGGGAGACCACGGCCGTCGTCGTGATGGCGCTTATGCTATCGCTCCTTGCGACGCTGTATCCGTCATGGCGTGCTGCGCGTCTCGATCCGGTGGAGGCACTGCGCTATGAGTGAGGCCTATACCGTTGCCAGGGTGGAAATGGCTCAGGAGCAGCAACAGCCGCCGCAAGCCCGGCAGGAAGAGGACGTTCCGATCCTCTTCCTGCATGATGTCGAGCGCCATTACCGTCAGGGCGACGAGACCCTTCATGTGCTCAACGGCATCGAGCTCGCGCTCTGGCCGGGGCAGTCGGTTGCGCTTGTTGCGCCTTCGGGTGCCGGCAAGTCCACGCTGCTGCATATCGCTGGCCTGCTCGAGCATCCTGACCACGGCGATGTCTATATCGAAGGCCGCTCAACTGCGATCCTGGCCGACCATGAGCGCACCCGTATTCGCCGCAACGAGATCGGTTTCGTTTACCAGTCACATCATCTGTTGCCGGAATTCTCGGCGCTCGAAAACGTGATGCTGCCGCAGATGATCCGCGGGCTCACGCGGGGAGAAGCGCAGGCGAGGGCAGCGGAGCTGCTTGGCTACCTTGGGTTGGGCGGGCGTCTAAACCATCGGCCATCGGAGCTATCGGGCGGCGAACAGCAGCGGGTCGCGATCGCACGCGCGGTCGCCAATGCCCCGCGCATCCTTTTGGCCGACGAGCCGACCGGGAACCTCGACCTTCACACCGCCGAACACGTCTTCCGCGCGCTGTCGCAGCTCGTGGTCGCGTCGGGCCTTTCCGCCATCATCGCCACCCACAACATGGATCTGGCGGCGCGTATGGACAGGCGCGTGACATTGCGGGACGGGAAACTTTCGGAGATGGACTAATCCTTCGGAACGCCCGCCCCTTATTTCGCCGAGAAAGATCCATTAAGCCACTGATAATACAAGCATTTATTCCCTAGTGGCGTGTCCTTGACTCTAGAACAAATACTGAACTATGTTCTACTTCTGTT
>DATGDN010000388.1:0-1566 GCA_035310865.1 Pseudolabrys sp.
GCTGGCGCGCGATCCCACTGTGCTGTTCCTCGATGAACCGACCGCCAGCCTTGATCCATATGCCACCAAGGCAATCGAGGACGTTGTGCATGCGGTGAGCGCGCGCGGTGTCAAAGTGGTGATGTCGACGCATGATCTCGGCCAAGCCAGGCGCCTCGCCGGCGAGATCGTTCTGCTGCATCGCGGCCGATTGATCGAACACGCGCCAGCCGCGGAGTTTTTCGCCATGCCGCGCACCGAAGAGGCGTGCAAATTTACCGCCGGCGAATTACTGGTCTAAACAAAAACAGGAGGATTCCATGTTCAACTGTCGGATCTTGATCGCCGCAGCTGCGCTCGGCGCTATCGTTGTTGCCGCGCCCGCGACCAGCGCGCAGGACGAATCGATCGTGGTGTCTTCGACCACATCGACGCAGGACTCGGGCCTGTTCGGACACATCCTGCCGCTGTTCAAGCAAAAGACTGGTATTGAAGTGAAAGTCGTCGCGCAAGGTACTGGTCAAGCACTCGATACCGGCCGACGTGGCGATGCGGACGTTGTCTTCGTGCACGCCAAATCGGCGGAGGAGAAGTTCCTGACCGAAGGACAAGGCGTTAAGCGCTACCCGGTAATGTACAACGACTTCGTGCTGATCGGGCCAAAGAGCGATCCCGCCGGGATCAAGGGCATGAAGGATGTCGGCGCAGCGCTCAAACAGATCATGGCCAAAGGCGCGCCCTTCATTTCGCGCGGCGACAAATCAGGTACCCACATCGCCGAAATCAATCTCTGGAAGGCGTCGGGCATCGATATCGAGAAGGAGAAGGGCCCATGGTACAAATCGATCGGTCAGGGCATGGGTGCCGCGCTCAACACCGCCGGCGCCGGCGACGCTTATGTGCTGTCTGACCGCGGCACCTGGATCTCGTTCAAGAACAAAGGCGACCTCGTCATCGCGGTGGAAGGCGACAAGCGCCTGTTCAACCAATACGGCGTCATGCTGGTCAATCCGGCCAAGCACCCGAACGTGAAAAAGGATCTCGGGCAAGCATTCATCGATTGGCTGATCTCGCCGGAAGGACAGAAGGCGATCGCCAACTACAAGATCAACGGCGAACAGCTATTCTATCCGAACGCCAACGATCACAACGCATAATTCGCATTGCGGCCACTCAGCAGTTTACCAATTCGCATCAGAGTGCGTTAGCTGCGACCGAGGCAACGCGACGCTCGTGCGACTGTTGTAGAGCCTCAAGCGCAGCGACTGCCTGCGCGCAAGGCGTCGAAATCGATTGAAGCGGAAACGGCCTCGTTCGACTGCTCCGCAGATGTTGAAGGCCGCGGCATCGCGACAAACAAAGCAGCACAGACGGTGACAGCGACGGCGATGGCAAGCAAACGCACAGACATGGTCAAGCTTCCTGCTCGACCCCTCCCCCGAAAATCACCCTACACCGACAGCCATTGAAGCCGCGCGAAGCCCGGCGCCGGGCTTGGACGCAACATGTTAACCAGATTTTAACCCGCGACTGGCGGCAGGTTTTGCCGGGTTATCCCTGATATTAAGGGCCTATTCTGCCGTCACC
>DATGDN010000389.1:0-39601 GCA_035310865.1 Pseudolabrys sp.
AGACGCCCGCGGCCACAAGCCACGGCATCGCGGCCTGAATGTCGGCGATCCGTTCCGTTCGACGAATGGTCTGCTCGGACATCCCGGCGCCCTGAATGATTGGGGCACGCTACGGGGCGCCGCATTGCAAAAGCCTTAAAACGCCTCCAGCACTGAAATAGCGTCGCCAGGCAGCGAAGCTTCGGCCGCCCGAGGTTTTGCGGGCGCAAAAGGATTATTGCGATGCAACATAATATGCGCCAGACTGTTATCAGGAGGGAGGATCAGTCGATGCCGGCTGTCGCCAAGGCGCGGGGAGTGGCTCCGCTCAAGGATCTCTATGAGGTCGGGGAGATTCCGCCGCTCGGGCATGTGCCGGAGAAGATGCACGCCTGGGTCATCCGCAAGGAACGGCATGGGCCTCCCGACAAATCCTTCCAGCTCGAGGTGGTGCCGACCTGGCCGATCGGTGATGACGAAGTGCTCGTCTACGTCATGGCGGGCGGCGTCAATTACAACGGCGTTTGGGCCGGTCTGGGCGTTCCGGTGTCGCCGCTCGACGGCCACAAGCATCTGTTCCACATCGCTGGTTCGGATGCTTCGGGCGTGGTCTGGGCGGTCGGCTCGAAGGTGAAGCGCTGGAAGGTCGGCGATGAGGTTATCGTCCATTGCAATCAGGATGATGGTGATGACGAGGACTGCAACGGCGGTGATCCGTTGCTCTCGCCATCCCAGCGAATCTGGGGCTATGAAACGCCGGATGGGTCGTTCGCGCAGTTCTGTCGCGTGCAATCGCGACAGCTCATGCCGAAGCCGAACCATCTCTCATGGGAAGAGTCGGCCTGTTACACCCTCACGCTCGCAACCGCTTACCGAATGCTGTTCGGGCATGCTCCGCACACGCTCAAGCCGGGCGACAACGTGCTGGTGTGGGGCGCCTCCGGCGGGCTCGGCGTGTTCGGCGTTCAACTCGTGGCGGCATCCGGCGCCAACGCCATCGGCGTCGTGTCAGACGAATCGAAAGCCGAATATGTTCTCAACCTCGGCGCCAAGGGCGTCATCAACCGCAAGGATTTCAAGTGCTGGGGACAAATGCCGGCGGTCAATTCACCCGAATATAGTGATTGGACAAAGGAGGCACGCCGCTTCGGCAAGGCGATCTGGGACATAACCGGCAAGCGCGATGTCGATATCGTGTTCGAGCATCCCGGCGAGCTGACATTTCCGGTGTCCTGTCTTGTCGTCAAGCGCGGCGGCATGGTCGTTTTTTGCGCCGGGACAACCGGATACAATCTCACTTTCGATGCGCGCTATGTGTGGATGCGGCAGAAACGCATCCAGGGTTCGCATTTCGCGCATCTCAAGCAGGCCTCGCAGGCGAACCGGTTCGTGCTTGAGCAGCGCATCGATCCGTGCATGAGCGAAGTATTTCCCTGGGAGAACATTCCGCTCGCCCACATGAAGATGTGGAAGAACGAACATCCGCCGGGAAACATGGCGGTGATAGTGAACGCGCCGCGCGCTGGATTGAAGTCATTCGAGGACGCACAGGAAGCGGCGCGCTAGGCTCTTTTCGCGCGGGCCTTGGAAATCGCCGAATTCAACTCCCCGCCGTAGATGAATATCGACGCGCAGGCGTAAAGGAAGACCAGGGCGATCATTGCGGACGCCAGGCCTGCATACATCGAGACATAGGCAAAGGCATAGTTGGCGAGGTAGCGGCCGAAGGCGGCACCGGTGACGAGCCACAACAGCAGGGTGGCGATGATGCCTGGCGCGATTTGGCCGAACGAGCGCCGGCCGGCCGGCAGCCAGAGATGAACGATCATCAAGGCAACCACCAGCACCACCACAGCCACTGCATAGCGTGCGAACGTGATCAGGTCGCCGAAGCGCTCCAACGCCGGCACATAGTGCACGAGCTTTGCCAGGATCAATGGCGCCAGCACGACCAGGAAGGAAAACGCCAGGATCGCCACCGCGGCCACCAGCACATAGATGGTCGATTCGATCCGCAGCAGCCACCACGCCCGTGGCTCTTTCACGCCGTAGGCGCGGTTGAGACCGATCCGCAGGCTCTCGACGCCGCTTGAAGCGAAGTAAAGCGCAAAGAGAACACCGAGAGTAAGAATATCGCCGCGCGTCGAGGTCAGAACGCCGGTAATATCGAGCGCGATCGGCGCGGCGACTTGCTTGGGCCAGGCCTCAAGCAGAATGCGCGCGGCCTCGTCGGCGAGTTCCTTGGAACCGAGGAAAAATCCGGCGAGTGCAGTGACCACGATCAAAAACGGGAAAAGCGCCATCAGCGTCGATAGGGCAATGTGGCTTGCAGTCGCCCACCCGTCATCATCGGTGAAATGCCGGAACGCATCGGCCGCAATTCGCACTGCTCGCTTCAATGCGTTCAATGGACGGCTCCCAAGGGCATTACGCCTTTCAGATCGTCCATCGGCGCTGGGTTTGCAAGGCCGTTGTCGGCCCGTCGCGTGACGCGGAATTTAAGCGGCCTGCACGTTCGTCAGGAATTGCCGCACCTGAGCTTCGAGGCCTTCAGCTTCGATCGCCACGGCGTCGGCGAGGTCCTTCACGTCGGAAGCCGTCGAACGGGCGTTGGTCGTTACGCCTGCCACCCGGCTCATCGCCTCCGCGCCCACCCGGGCCTCGCCCGAGGCACGGCTGACGCCTTCCGCGATCGAGGTGACGGCAGAGTTCTGCTGATCCACGGTAGCCGCAACCATCGTGGCAATCGCCGACATCTCACGGATGACGGCGTCGACCTGCTCTATGGCTTGCGATGCATCGGCCGCCGCCGATTGAATGGAGCCAATTTGCTCCGCGATTTCCTCGGTTGCTTTGGCGGTCTGACCGGCGAGCGACTTCACTTCAGATGCGACGACGGCAAAGCCCTTTCCGGATTCACCGGCGCGTGCCGCTTTGACGGTACGTTGAGCTTCCGAGACGGCACGGCCGGCGACGTCAGTCGATTTCGCGGCCTGCGCGGCGATCTCGCCGATCGATGCCGCGAGTTCCTCGACCGAACTCGCAGCAGTTGTGACGTTATCGGACGCGGCAGTCACGCGGCGTGTCGCGGTGTCGGTTTCCGACGAGACGATATCCGCAGCCTTGTTGAGGTCGGACGAACTCATTTCCAGTTTCATTGACGCCGCACGAAGCTTGCCAAGCGCGCTTTCTACCGAGTGCTTGAATTCCGAGATCGTCGACGCGATCATGTCGCTGCGTTGTTCGCGCGCGCGGCTCGCTTCGCTCTGCGTTTGCGCCAGGCAGTCGCGCTCGATCATATTATCGCGGAATACGATGACCGACCGAGCCATCTCGCCAATTTCGTCACGCGCGTGTGTCGCCGGAATACGTGCGGTGGTGTCCCCTTCGGCGAGGCGCGTCATCACCCTCGCGAGACCGTTCAATGGTCTTGTGATGCTGCGCCCTATCAGCCAGCTGAAGCCGAGCCCCAGCGCCACCATGGCGATGCCCACCATGATGATGCCGTCGCGCGTCCGGCGCTGCGATTTCGCAAGCTGCTGCCCGGCGGCCTCAGCGGTCCTGCGCGCATAGGTGATGATATCGTCGGCGAGTGGCAGCATGTTTTGGCTGTCGATATCGATAAGCGCGCAATGGCCGCACACGGTCGTAGCCTTCGACCCATTTGCCGAACGTTTCGGCATATATCTTCACCTGCTGCTCAAGCGACGCCTTCATTTCCGGCGTGGCGTTGATCGGTCTTATGATATCGGTGAAAGCCTTGTACGACTGCTGGAATTGCTGGCGCGCGACTTCGCTCTGGGCGACACGGAAATCGGCCTCATGATGCCGCATGGACAGCAGGGCCATCATCAATTTCATTGCGTCGGCTTCCGGCAACCACGTCATGTTGTCGTTGATGATGCGCTCGACGGCGTTTCCTGCCACGTGCAGGTTGCGGCGGAGGCCCGAAGATTCGTCGAAACCAAGGGTGTTCTGGTCTCGCACCAGATTGTTGAAGGCTTCGCGCAGCGCATTCACGTTCCTGCGCAGGCTGGCGATACTTTCGCGTGGCTTTGGTTGATCGACCCTTCGATGGTATCGAGACTCTTAAGTGCGATGGCTTGCGCGTATTCGAAACTTGCCACAAGGTTGTCATTTGGATTGACGCTGAAGTCCTTCACGACGATACGCATCGAACGCAACGGCACTTTTGAAATCGCGGCTTGCGTCGGCCAGGGCTGCGGATCGGGTGAACGTCTCGAACGTTCGGCCAACATCGCCTTCACCCGAGATGTACGTGAGCCCATTCGCCAAAAAGCCCGCGACGGGAATGAGCGCCAGGTTGACGATGCGCGTGCGCACCGAAAATGACGCCAGCATCCGGGCCAACCAATTGAAGGGAAGCATTAGCTGGGAGAGTTGCATGCGGCTTGAGTCTGGTCTCGCCAATTGGGGTGGCGTTGCACAGAGGTAAAGATGTAAAGCCGGAAGGGTTAATATTTATAGCAATTTAACCCTGGCGGGCCGCGCGAGGCCTCGCACTCCGGGTTCTGCGGGCGCTTTGCTTTTGTGCACTGCACGCGTAGTGTCTCTTGGCGCCCTGCACGCTCCGATTTGAGAATTATATGTCTGTCGCTGCCACCCGCTCCTCCAAAGAACATGACGTGGTCGACCTTGCCCGCGAAGTGACTGCGCGCGTCGAGGCCCTCCTATCCGATGCGGTGACCAGGGTCCGTGAGCGGGTTTCTGCAGGCGGGGAGGTGGCCGGCCAGCTTTTCGATCGGGAGCAACGCGCTACCCATGGACTTGCCTGGCTGGCAACATATGTCGAAGCCGTGCGGCAGCTGGCCGCCTACGCCGAGCGCATGGCTCGCGGCGGCTCGCTCGGCGAGCTTGAAGAGCTTTTGGTCCGCATAGGCATCGGTGAGTACCTTGCCCAGATCGCTGGCGGCATCCCGATGAGCCAGGGCGAGCTGGTACGGCCGTCCGATCTTGGTCTTTTGCCGGCCCAGGTTGCCGCTCGCATCGATCCGATTGCCGAAGACGTCATGATCAACGGCAACAGCGCCAAACGGCGCGCGCGCCTGATCGAATTGATGCGGACCAATCACGCCGCGACGGTTGGCGCCTGCGGCCTTGACGATACGTTCGAATCCATCCGCGAGGAGATGCGCAAATTCGCGGACACCGAAGTGATCGGCAACGCGCAGCGATGGCATCTCACCAACAGCTATATTCCGCTCGAGATCATCGCGCAGATGTCCGAGCTCGGCGTTTTCGGTCTCACAATTCCGGAAGAATTCGGCGGCATGGAGCTCGGCAAAGAGTCGATGTGCGTTGTCTCGGAAGAGCTGTCCCGCGGCTACATCGGCGTCGGCTCGCTCGGCACACGTTCGGAGATCGCGGCCGAATTGATTCTGGGCAGTGGTACCGACGCACAGAAGAAGAAATGGCTGCCAAAGATCGCGTCCGGCGCAGTGCTGCCTACCGCCGTGTTCACTGAGCCGAATACCGGCTCCGATCTCGCTTCGATCAAGACGCGCGCCGTGCGCGACGGCGAGGTCTACAAGGTCTACGGCAACAAGACCTGGATCACGCATCCGGTCCGCGCCGATCTGATGACCCTCCTGGTCCGCACCAATCCGAAGGAAACCGGCCATCGCGGCCTGTCGATGCTACTCGCCGAAAAGCCGCGGGGCGACGACAAGAACCCGTTCCCCGCAAAGGGGATGAGCGGCACTGAAATCGAGGTGCTCGGCTATCGCGGCATGAAGGAATATGAAATCGCCTTCGATGGGTTCGAGGTCAAAGCGGACAACCTGCTCGGCGGCACCGAGGGTCTTGGCTTCAAGCAGCTGATGCAGACGTTTGAATCGGCCCGCATCCAGACGGCGGCACGCGCCATCGGCGTCGCGCAGGCGGCGATGGAGCAGGCGCTGGACTATGCGCAAAACCGCACGCAGTTCGGCGGTCCGATCGTCGACTTTCCGCGCGTGGCCGACAAGATCGTCATGATGGCGGTCGAAATCATGATCGCGCGCCAGCTCACATATTATGCCGCGCGCGAGAAGGATTCCGGCCGCCGTTGCGACCTCGAGGCCGGCATGGCCAAATTGCTCGCTGCACGGGTGGCCTGGGCTGCCGCCGACAACGCCGTACAGGTCCACGGCGGCAATGGCTTTGCACTGGAATTCCCGGTTTCGCGCATCCTCTGCGACGCGCGAATTCTGAATATTTTCGAAGGCGCCGCCGAGATTCAGGCGCAGGTCATTGCCCGGCGGCTGCTCGATGGCACCAACTGACGCAGCCCTTTGGCAACAAAACGGACGTCAGGATGTTTGATTCAGAACAAAATGCTAGCCCTTCGCGCAGAGTAGCATATTTATGCAAATTTGGAGGATCGGTGATGTCTGAATTGCTGATACGTCATGGCGAATGGGTTGTCGTCTGCGATGGTGCGAAGGCGCTAATATTGGAGAACGCCGGCGACACTAAATTTCCCAATCTCAAGACCGTCAAAGTCTTCGAGCAGAAGGATCTGCCGACGCACGTGCTCGGCACCGATGTCCCTGGCCGCACCAACAGCTCGGTCGGCAATATTCGAAGCGCAGTCGAGCAGACCGATTGGCACGATCAGTCGGAGCGGGCATTCCTCGCCCAGTTGGCTCAGCATCTCGACGCCGCCATCGGCGCCGGCAAAACCAAATCGCTGATTCTGGTGGCGCCGCCCCGCGCGCTGGGCATGATCCGTCCGGCCTATTCGCAGGCGCTGAAAGGCGCGGTGCGCGCGGAAGTTGACAAGGATTTTGTCAAAATGCCGGTGCACGAGATCGAGAAACATCTGACAGGTATCTGACCGGCGAAGACCGCAAGCCCCGAATATGACTAGCCCACTGCCACGGCGATGATATGGTCCCCGCGATTCCGGGGAAGGGCCGGCGGATGACATTGAAAATTGGCACGTGGCGGCGCTACGGCGGCACGTGCGCCATCATCGCGGCGCTCATCGTAGCCGCCCCGGCGCATGCACAAACGCCGAGGCAGCTGGGTCCATCGTCCCCGGCTGTCGGTCCGGCGGTGCCGAACACACCAGCTGTAACATCCGATCCGATGGCGGTTCCGGGTTTCTGGGATCCGCGGCGGCGTCCGGAGCGTCCGGACCTTTCGCGCATCAACATCATCCGCTTTCTGACCGAAACCGATTATCCGCCGTTCAACTATGCGGGTCCCGACGGCAATCCTATTGGGTTCAACATCGAACTCGCCCGGCTGATCTGCGAAGAGCTCAAAGTCCAATGCACCGTGCAGATGCGCCGGTTCGACACGTTGATCGGTGCACTCAACAGCAACAACGGCGATGCAATCATTGCATCCATCGCGCAGACCCCGGAGATGCGAGCGCGCGTCGATTTCAGCGACCCTTACTACCGCACGCCGGCGCGGTTTGTGACACTCCGCACCAGTCCGATCGATAACGTTCGTCCAGAAGCGCTCGAAGGCAAAAAAATCGCGGTCGTCACCGGCACCGCGCACGAGGCCTATCTCAAGACGCTGTTTACCGAGGCCGAGCTGCGCCCCTATCCGGATGCCGACGCCGCGCGTTTCGCTTTGAAGCGAGGCGAAGTCGATCTTCTGTTCGGCGACGGCGTTTCACTTGCCTTCTGGCTCAACGGCACTGACTCGGCGAACTGCTGCGAATTTCGTGGCGGTCCCTATCTGGAGAGCCGCTTCTTCGGCGAAGGCGTGGGCATTGCGGTGAGGCGCGGCAACGACCTGCTGCGGCAGGCGTTCAACTGGGCGCTGTTCCGGATCTGGGAAAAGGGCCGCTTCACCGATCTTTGGCTGCGCTATTTCCCGATCAGCCCTTTTTGAACAGCAAATTTGACGTTTCAGCGCGGCATTTCTAGTGTCCGCGGCCCGGAGAACATGATGTCAGCCGCTGAAACCGCCGCAACCTTGCGCCAGGCCGCCGAGATTTCGAACGCGTGGCCGTTCGAGGAAGCGCGCAAGATCGTCACCCGTCTCAAGGAGCATCCGAAAGACGAAGTGATCTTCGAGACCGGCTACGGGCCCTCCGGCCTGCCGCATATCGGGACATTCGGCGAGGTCGCGCGCACCACCATGGTGCGTCACGCCTTCCGTGTTCTGACCGACGACAAGATCAAGACACGGCTGATTGCATTTTCCGACGACATGGACGGCCTACGCAAGGTGCCGGACAACGTGCCGAACAGGGAGATGCTGGAAGGGCATCTCGGCAAGCCGCTAACCAGGGTCCCGGATCCGTTCGGCACGCATCCGAGCTTCGGCGAGCACAACAATGCGCGGCTGCGCGCATTCCTGGATCGCTTCGGGTTCGAATATGAGTTTATGTCGTCCACCGATTGCTACAAATCGGGCCGTTTCGACCAGGCTTTGCTCAAGGTGTTGGCGCGCTTCGATGGAGTGATGGCGATCATGCTGCCGTCGCTGCGCGAGGAGCGTGCAGGGACCTATTCGCCGTTCCTGCCGATTGATCCAAAGACCGGCATCGTTCTGCAGGTGCCGGTCACCGCGCATGACGCCAAGGCTGGCACCATTACTTACGAAGATCCCGACACAAAGCAGCAGGTGAGCGCGCCCGTCACGGGTGGCCGCTGCAAGCTGCAATGGAAACCGGATTGGGCGATGCGCTGGGTCGCGCTCGGCGTCGACTATGAAATGGCCGGCAAGGACCTGATCGATTCCGTGAAGCTTTCAGGCGAAATCTGCCGTGCCTTAGGCGGTGTGGCGCCCGAAGGTTTCAACTACGAGCTTTTCCTCGACGAGGAGGGCCAGAAGATTTCCAAATCGAAGGGCAACGGGCTCACCATCGAAGAATGGTTGCGCTATGCCAGCCCCGAAAGCCTGTCATTGTTCATGTATCGTGAGCCGAAGGCGGCGAAGCGTCTCTACTTCGATGTCATCCCGCGCCACGTCGATGAGTACTACCAGCTTCTCGACGGCTACGAGCGTCAGGACATGCGGCAGCAGCTGTCGAACCCGGTCTGGCACATCCATTCCGGCAAGCCGCCGAAGATCGACATGCCGATCTCGTTCGCCATGCTTCTCACGCTGGTGTCGTCATCGAACGCCGAGAACGCCGACACGCTGTGGGGCTTCATCGGCCGCTACCGGCCGGGCGTAACGCCGAAAACGCATCCCAAGCTCAGCGAGCTCGTTGAATACGCCATTCATTATTTCCGCGATTTCGTCCTGCCAGAAAAAAAATTCCGCGAGCCGACCGATCCCGAGCGCGCGGCGCTGATCGATCTGCGCGATGCGCTCTCGCAGCTGGAGGCTGATGCTAGCGCCGAAGCCATCCAGAACGTCGTCTATGAAGTCGGCCGCCGCGAGCCGTTCCTCGATCAGAAAAAGAAGGCAAAAGACGGCAAGCCGGGTGTTTCGCTCGACTGGTTCAATCTGCTCTATCAGGTGCTGCTCGGCCAGGAGAAAGGCCCGCGCTTTGGCTCCTTCGTCGCGGTCTACGGTTTGCAGAACACGATCGACATGATCGACGGCGCGCTGGCGCGTAGCGCATAACCGGATACGGAAACCCTAGCTGAACATCTCGACCTTGCCGTTGAGCGCCATGAGTCCGGTTTCGACGACCAGGCGGGGATGACGCTCGCCGACCTGCTTTCGGAATTCCAGCAGCGAGGCCCGATGTGTCTCGGTCTCAATTTTGGCGTTGGCGACTTTATCTGCTCCGTACGCAATTTTGGCCCCGCTGCAGTCGCGATGGTTCATCGCGATCCTGTGCAGCTCGATTGAAGTGGCGAGATTGTCCCAGAACGTCCTTTCTCACTCCTTGAACGCGGCCGCCACAACGCCGATGGCAGCGCCGGCAAAGGTGAACTGACTGTACTTGCCGGCCATGTGACGTCTTTCCATGTAGTCGACGGCTCGGGAAAGCGCGGGTCAATGCAGGTCAGAAGCATCGCTTGGTAACGCCCCGCTGCGCCGAACGAAAACGCTGGAAATGCCATGACCAAGCCGCGCCACCGGTGAAACGAAGGAAACGCCTGCGGTTGACGTTGCCAGGATTGTTGCCGGAGCATCCACAGGCGCCGGAACGATCTATCGATGCCATGGCTATCCTCCGTAACGGTAGCTGCGCGCAATTTTAGTTGTCCGTGCGCCAGTGTCTCACTGACTCGCCCACACAATACGCGCGACCCATACGACATCGGACTTCGACAACGTGCGGTCGCGGTGCTCGGCGTTGAGCGACTTGAGCTCGATCGATTTCGCAGTCTTGCGCTTGAGCTCCTTGACCATGACCTCGCCGTCTCTGGTCTTGACGACGACGCGATCACCCTTTCGCACCGTTGCGCCCGGCGAGACGATGATGACATCGCCGGCGCGGTAGGCCGGCTTCATCGAGTCGCCTGAAATCTCCAGCGCGTAGGCGTGTTCGTCGGTCACGGCGGGAAAGGCGATCTCGTCCCAGCCTTTACCTACCGGGAAACCGCCGTCATCGAAAAATCCGCCGGCGCCAGCTTGCGCGAAACCGATCACCGGCACGTTTTGCATCGCGGGCTTGCTGCCGTCGGTGATCAGCGTCACGAAGGTGTCGACCTTCGTGCTTGTTGCCTGAAGCGCCTTAGCGACCGATTCTGTCGACGGCCAGCGGGGCCGGCCCTCCGGCGTGATGCGCTTGGATTTGTTGAAGGTGGTTGGGTCGAGCCCCGCCTTCCTGGCAAGCCCTGACGGCGAAAGCTTGGCGCGAGCGGCCAGCCGGTCAATGGCCGTCCAGATCTGGTTGTGGGTGAGCATGGCCATAGCGGCGGGCACCGTCTGCGACTGTGATACGATAAATAGGAATTATAACCTTGAGTCGCCCCCGGTCTGCAACTATTTCCTGCGGGCAGCCGCCTTGAATTAGCCTTGCGCGCTTCCGATAGGGTCGGCTCGCATGCAAGTCTGGAGTGCAATCTGGTGATCGGGTTTTTCGACCGCCTGTCCCGTCCCTTACTGCGGGCGTTGGATCCCGAAGATGCGCACGCGTTCGCCATTAAGGCGCTGCGCTTCGTGCCGCTGGCCAAACCGCCGCCTGATGCCGCCGAGCTTGGCGTGCAGGCGCTCGGCCTCAAGTTTCCCAACCCGGTGGGCCTGGCCGCGGGTTTTGACAAGAACGCGCAGGTGCCCGACGCCCTTCTGCGGCTCGGCTTCGGTTTTGTGGAAGTCGGCACGATTACACCGCGCGCTCAGGCCGGCAATCCGAAACCGCGGCTGTTCCGCCTGGAAGCGGACCAGGGAGTCATCAACCGGCTCGGCTTCAACAATGATGGCGCGGGGGCAGTGCACGCGCGGCTTGCGGCACGGCAGAACGCGGGCGGCATTGTCGGCGTCAACATCGGTGCCAATCGCGATTCAGTCGACCGCACCGAGGACTACGTTCGGCTGATCGAGACCTTTGCCGCGGTCGCAAGCTATTTCACGGTCAATGTTTCATCACCCAACACGCCGGGCTTGCGTGACTTGCAGCAGGCCGGCGCGCTCGACGATCTGCTCGCACGCGTGCTCGATGCGCGCGAACGAAATCGCTTCCGCGCCGGGGTGACGCCAGTCCTGCTCAAGATCGCGCCGGATGTCACGCTGTCCGATCTCGACGACATTGTCGGCATTGCGCGCAAGCGTCGCGTCGACGGCATGATCGTTGGCAACACGACGATCTCGCGGCCCGGCGCATTGCGCGAGCGCGAGCGCGCGCGAGAGCAGGGCGGATTATCCGGACGGCCTCTGTTCAAGCTCTCGACGCGCATGCTGGCGGAAACGTTCGTGCGTGCGGAAGGTGCATTCCCGCTCGTCGGCGCCGGCGGTATCGATTCCGGCGCGACGGCAATCGCAAAGATCAAGGCCGGCGCCACACTTGTGCAGCTCTATACCGGGATGGTCTACCACGGTATCGGCGTTGTGAACGAAATCAAGGCTGATCTCACGGCCGCGCTCAAGCGCGGATACCGCACTTCTCTCGCCTCGATGGTCGGCAACGACGCAGCGACGATCACTGCGGAGAGTTGGCCGGGCTAGCGTCCGCGCGGTGCGTTGAACAGCCGCATTAGAATCCAGATCGGAATCACGATCACCGCGCCGAGCAGAAAATACCGCCACAGCCAGCGGAACGCATCGAAGCCCATGTCCCACAAGGTGCGGAGCAGCCGCTGGATGCTGTGCACGATGTCGAATGGGTCGAGCCCGAGCGCCGACAGGATGACGCCGACCAGAATCGATACAAGGATAAGGCGTGCAAGGACGCCGAGCGGTGAACCGCCGAAAACCTTGCTCATAGTTTCGTTGCTCATGGGCCGATGTGTCCTTGCCGGGCGCCGATGCTATCACGCGCGCGGCGTACAGATATGCCCTAAAATCGGCAAGGCCAGCAACCGAGGAATCAGGAATTGCAGCTGCAGCCGTTCCACCTGTCGTCAGGCCATCTGATTGCCGACCGCCGTTTCGAATGGGCGCGCGATCGCGAGGCCAAAGGCGATCTCACAGGAGCAGCCGACCTGCTCGTGCAGGCGCTTGAGCTTGCGCCGCGCTACGCGTCGGCCTGGTTCGCGCTCGGCGAATTACGGGAAAAACTCGGTGACCGCGCCGGCGCTATTGCGGCGTTCGAGCAGGCGAGGGCGGCTGATCCATCCGATCGGCACGGCGCCGCACTTCATCTCATGCGGTTCGGCATGCATCCGGTCGCTGCCATGCCGGAAGCCTACATAAGCGCGCTGTTCGACGGCTATGCGCCCGGTTTCGACAAGGCGCTGACGGAAGGCTTGAACTATCGCGCGCCTGAGCTGCTCTTCCGCGCGGTGCAGGCGGCGCATGCGGGGACGCGCATGAAGTTCGGCTCGGTGCTCGACCTCGGTTGCGGCACCGGGCTGGCGGCGCTTCCGTTCCGGCCGTTCAGCGACTGGATGGCGGGTGTCGATCTGTCGGCTGCGATGCTTGCGCGGGCACGCACGAAAGGTATCTACGATCGCTTGATCGAAAGCGAGGTGCTGGCCTTCCTCTCAGGCGAGGCGATGATCGACGCGCACTACCATCTCGTGCTTGCTGCAGACGTTTTCATGTATTTCGACGACCTCGTGCCGGTGCTCAAGGCCGCCGCGCAAGTGCTGGCTTCGCCGGCGCAACTTGCCTTCAGCGTTGAGACGCACGATGGCGATGACGTTCTCCTGCGCGCCACGTTGCGCTATGCGCACGGGAAAGCGCACGTTCAGACCGCACTGGCGGCGGCCGGGCTGAAGCCGATTAGCCTCGATTCCGCCTCGACCCGCACGGAAAAAGGCGTGCCTGTGCCTGGCTTGATCGTAGTGGCCGGGGCTTGAGCCGATGGAACCTGCGCGCAACCTCTTAGATATCAGGTCGCTGCTGCCAGATTTTTTCGGGCACTGGTTCGCAAGCCGCGGCTGGCAGCCGCGCGCGCATCAACTCGAGCTTCTCGCAAAGGCGAGGGCAGGGCGCTCGGCGTTGCTGATCGCGCCGACCGGCGGCGGCAAAACGCTCGCGGGTTTTTTGCCGACGCTCGTCGAACTAAGCGAGCGCGGCGCACGGGGACGCAACCTGAAATCGACCGGCCGCGCGCTGACGCGCTCGCAGGGCCTGCACACTTTATATATATCGCCATTGAAGGCGCTTGCCGTTGATATTGCGCGCAACCTGGAAATCCCGGTGCGCGAGATGAGCTTGGTTGTCAGACTCGAAACACGCACCGGTGATACGCCTGCTTCGAAGCGACAGCGGCAGCGCCGCGACCCGCCCGACATCCTGCTCACTACGCCTGAGCAGCTGGCGCTGCTGCTCGCGAGCGCCGACGCGCCTTACATGTTCAGTACGCTCAAGCGCGTCGTGCTCGACGAGTTGCATTCGCTAGTGACGTCCAAGCGCGGCGACCTGCTGTCGCTCGCTCTGGCGCGACTGTTCGCATTGGCGCCGCAGATCACGACCGTCGGTCTCTCAGCCACCGTGGCAGAGCCTGACGATCTGCGCCGCTTTCTGGTGCCGCAGCCGCCGCAGGGCAAAGCGCACGCCGATCTGGTTGTGGCGCAAGCCGGCGCGCAGCCCAATGTCGACATGCTCGACACTGAAGAGCACCTGCCATGGGCCGGGCACTCGGCACGTCATGCACTCGGTGAGATCTATGCGCTCATCAAGACGCACAAGACCACGCTGATCTTCGTCAACACGCGCAGCCAGGCGGAGTTTCTATTCCAGGAGCTGTGGGGGATGAACGATGACAATCTTGCTATCGCGCTTCACCACGGCTCGCTCGACGTCGCGCAACGGCGGCGTGTCGAAGACGCCATGGCTGCCGGCAAGCTCCGCGCAGTGGTGTGCACGTCTTCTCTCGATCTCGGCGTGGACTGGGGCGATGTCGACCTGGTGATCAACGTGGGAGCGCCGAAGGGCTGCTCCCGGCTGCTGCAGCGGATCGGCCGTTCCAACCACCGGCTCGACGAGCCGTCGGAAGCGGTGCTGGTGCCGGCGAACCGCTTCGAGGTTCTCGAATGCAGGGCCGCGATCGATGCCGTTGCAGAGAACGCTCAGGACACGCCGCCGTTGCGCACCGGCGCGCTCGACGTGCTGGCGCAACATATTCTCGGCCGTGCCGTCGGTGCACCTTTCTTGAGTGACGAGCTTTTTGCCGAAGTGCGCGCCGCCGCGCCATACGCCGCGCTCGCTCGCACGGATTTCGACGCCGCAGTCGATTTCGTCGCAACCGGCGGCTATGCGCTGAAGGCCTACGAGCGTTTTGCCAAGATCAGGCAGGGCAAGGATGGCCGCTGGCGCATCACCCATCCGCGCGTCGCGCAACGCTATCGCATGAACGTCGGCACCATCGTCGAAGCCGACATGATCAAGGTGCGACTGGTCCGGTCGCGCCGCAGCGGTGCGGTGGTTCCGCGCGGCGGGCGAATTCTGGGAGAGGTCGAGGAATATTTCATCGAGACGTTGACGGTGGGCGATACGTTCGTGTTCGCCGGAGAGATCCTCAAGTACGAAGCGCTCGTCGAAGACGAAGTCTATGTCTCGCGTACCGATGCGACAGACCCGAAAGTGCCCGCGTATGAAGGCGGGAAATTTCCGCTCTCGACTTATCTTGCCGCGCGCGTGCGCGCCCTCCTGGCCAAGCCCGAGGCCTGGCACGCCTTGCCCGAGCAGGTGCGCGAATGGCTGGAAATCCAGCGATGGCGCTCGATGTTGCCCAAGGCCGGCGATCTGCTGGTCGAGACCTTCCCGCGCGCCGCCAAATATTATCTGGTTTGCTATCCGTTCGAAGGCCGCCTCGCGCACCAGACGTTCGGTATGCTGCTCACGCGTCGCCTGGAGCGCGCGCGGTTGCGGCCGCTGGGCTTCGTGGCCAACGAATATGCGCTGGCGGTATGGGGCCTCGGGGACGTCGGCTGGCGCATTGCAAATGGCGATCTCTCGCTCGCGCAATTGTTCGACGAGGACATGCTGGGCGACGATCTTGAGGCCTGGCTTGCGGAATCGGCGCTGATGAAACGAACGTTCCGCAGCTGCGCAATCATCGCCGGCCTGATCGAAAAACGGTTCCCCGGCGAGGAGAAATCACGCCGGCAACTCACCATCTCGACCGATCTCGTCTACGACGTGCTGCGCAAGCACCAGGTCGATCACATCCTGTTGCGTGCCGCGCGCGCCGATGCGGCCACCGGACTGCTCGACATCAAGCGGCTTGGCGAAATGCTCTCGCGTATCAAGGGCCGAATCGTCCATAAAGCGCTCGACCATGTCTCGCCGCTGTCTGTTCCGGTGCTGCTGGAGATCGGGCGCGAGACCGTCTATGGCGAAGCGTCGGATACGTTATTGGCCGAAGCCGCGGACGAACTGATCAAGGAGGCGATGGGTTGAATCCTTCTTCCGCTCATTCCCGCGCCAGCGGGACCCCAGGTAAAGAAGGGCTTCCGCTTTCGCGGGGACGAACCGGCCACATCATCGCGGTCAGTTCCGTTACGCTTGTCGCCGATCCGGCCGGCGCGCTGTATTGGTCGGAACAGGGCCTGCTGGCCGTCGCGGATCTGCATCTTGAAAAAGGCTCAAGCTTCGCCGCGCGCGGCGTGCTGCTGCCGCCTTACGATACTGCCGCGACGCTAGCGCGCCTCGCGCGGCTTGTTACCCATTATGCGCCGCGTTGCGTCATCGCCTTGGGCGACAGCTTCCATGACGGCGGCGGTCCCGCGCGCCTTGCCGACACGGACCGCGAGGGCCTGCGCATCATGCAGCGCGGCCGCGAATGGATCTGGATCACCGGCAATCACGATCCGGAGCCCGCGACGGGGATCGGCGGAAGTTTTACCGGCGCGCTGACCTTGGGCGCGCTGACCTTTCGTCACTTGCCGACAGGTGCGGCCGGCGAGATCAGCGGCCACCTGCACCCGGTGGCGCGCGTGTCCCATCGCGGCCGTGCCGTGAGCCGCCGCTGTTTCGCAGCCGACGCGACGCGCATGGTGATGCCGGCCTTCGGTGAGTTCACCGGCGGACTCAACGTGCGCGATGCGATGTTTGCCGATCTGTTCGGCACGCTCACGTTTATGGCGCATCTGCTCGGCGAAGATCGGCTCTACGCATTCGCCGTCAAGCGTTGCCTGCCGGACTGAACCGCGCCTTCGCGCGGATCGAAGCTCGAACAGAAATCCGCCAGCACCTCCGCCAGACGGCGCGTTGCCGAACTGGCGTGCTCGGCAACGACGAGCGCAAGCTCGGTGTTCGTGATCGGCGGAAAGCCGGTTTCATTGATGATCCGGTGCTCCGGCAAGATCGCAACGTCGGGAAGGATGCTCACGCCGAGGCCGACCGATACTGCAGCCTGAATGCCCGGCAAGTTCGGGCTCGTGTAAGCGATGTGCCACGTGCGGCCTGCCGCTTCGATCGCGTGGATCAGCCGGTTGCGATAGAGGCATCCTTGCTCCGCCACGGCGAGCGGTATCGGATCGCGCTTGAGATCGATCGGGTGCTTGCGGCTTGTCACCCACTGCAGTCGCTCCGGCCACGCTGCAATGGCGGCGCCGTCGCCGGCATTGCGCTTGAACAGCGCGATGTCGAGCTCGCCAAGCTCGAGTGCGCGCTTTTGTGCGACGCTGCGGCCGGAACTGACGTCGAGGCGAAGGGTCGGCCTCCCCCGCACGAAATCGGAGAGCAGCTCCGCCAGCCGGTAGGCCGCAAAGTCTTCCGGAATGCCGAGCCGCACGATGCCGTCGGTCACCGGCCGCGCCACCACATCGCGCGCCTCCTGCTCGAGTGCGAGAATCCGGCGCGCGTATGAGAGAAGCCGCTCCCCCTCTTCCGTAAGGGTGGCCTGCTTGCCGTTCCGCTGTAGCAGCGGTCGGCCGAGCTGCTCCTCCAGCCGCTTGATCTGCTGGCTGACGGTCGACTGCGTGCGATGCACCCGTTCTCCGGCCCGGGTGAACCCCCCGGCATCGACGACGGAGACAAAGCTCCGCAGAAGATCAATATCCATCATTGGGTTAGCTCCATTTATGAAGCCACTGATGTGTATTCTATCATTTAATTTCCAAATGTACAGGCGGGGTCCTTAATGTTGCGCTGCGAAAGGAATTTCACATGCGCTCCGCAATGCGTGCCGTTCCCGCTTCACTGCCCGCTTCCTGGACCCTGCCGCTTCCCGTCATGGTCACGACATTCTGCGTGCTCTGGAGCGCGGCATTCGCCGTCGCCAAGGTCGCCGTCATCGATTGCCCACCGCTGCTTTTGCTGACCGCGCGCTTTCTCACCGCGGGCGTGTTGATTCTCGGCATCGCCATGGTCAGGCGCACGCCGTGGACGCTAAGCCGCCGCGATCTGATTTTCTTCGCCATCGTCGGCGTCGCCAACCAGGCGCTCTACCTCGGCCTCGGCTACATCGGCATTCAAGAGATCTCAGCCGGTCTCTCGACGCTCATCGCGAGCTCGAATCCGATCCTCATCGCAGTCCTTGCCGTCTACCTTCTCGGCGAGCGGATGACTTGGCGCAAGGCCGTTGGACTGCTCCTCGGTTTCGGCGGCGTGGCTCTCATTGTCTGGCATCGCCTTGCGCTTGGCGGCGATAGTCTGCGCGGGATTTTGTTCACGGTTGCGGGCCTGCTCGCGCTTGTTGGCGGCACGCTGGTGTTCAAGCTCTATGCGCCGAAGGACGGACTTTGGATCGGCAACGGCGTGCAAAGCCTCGCAGCCGGTATCGCATCGCTGCCCTTCGCGCTCACATTCGAGAGTGTTGGTGACATCGTGCCGAGCTGGCGGCTGCTTGCATCCATCCTCTATCTCGGGCTCGCCGTCTCGATCTTCGCTTTCCTGCTTTGGTTCTATATCCTGAAAGCGTCGGGCGCGACGGCGGCAAGCTCGTATCACTTCCTGATGCCGCCGCTCGGCATGCTGTTTGGCTGGCTGCTGCTTGGCGAGCGTGTGTCACCGCTCGATTTGTTCGGGATTGTTCCGGTCGTGCTCGGCATTTATCTCGTCACTCGGCCGGCAAGCAGCTGAGAACGGGAGAACTACGATGACGGCGCGTATTACTTTGATTGGTGGCCCGACCGCGCTCGTCGAGTTCGGCGGTTTCCGTTTCCTCACCGATCCAACCTTCGACGAACCCGGCGACTACCAATTGCCGCATGTCACGCTCACGAAAACATCGCGGCCCGCGATTGCGCCCGCGGAACTCGGCCCGCTCGATGCCGTGCTGCTCAGCCACGATCAGGACGCCGACAATCTCGACAATTCCGGTCGCGATTTTCTGGCTAAGGCCCCGCGCGTTCTCACGACAATGGTGGGAGCAAAGCGCCTCGGAGGAAATGCCGAGGGGTTGGCGCCGTGGCAAACCGTCGATTTGGGTAAGGACGGCAAATCGGTTCGGATTACGGCCGCTCCCGCGCGACATGGCCCCGCCGGCATCGAACCGCTGGCAGGCGACGTGATCGGATTCGTACTGACGAGCAATGATCCCGCGATGCGGCAGATCTACATCACCGGCGATACCGTCTGGTATCACGGCGTTGCCGAGGTCGTGCGCCGGTTCAAGGCCGGCATCGTTCTGCTCTTCGCCGGTTCGGCGCAGACGCGGGGCCGTTCCACCTGACGATGGACACCAATGATGCGATCGAGACGGCGCAGGCATTTCCCGACGCCGTGATCGTACCTGTTCATCACGAAGGCTGGGCGCATTTCAGGCAGAGCGGCGACGATTTGCAGAAAGCCTTCAAGGCACTCGGCTTCGAAAGGCGCCTGTGTCTGCTGGAACCCGGTGTCCCCACGACGATCGGTTCGTCGGGCTAGTCGCGCCGGAACACGATGCTCGCGAACCAGCCGATCAGCAAAGCCATCATCGCCGTGGCCATGCCGTAGAGAAGGCCGTAGTCATGCGCGGCATCGGCCACGTATTGCTCGAAGCCGGTTTTGATCACTTCCAGGGCCGAATTTGTGCGCGCAGCAAGTCTTCCCTCGGCGAACAGTTCGACCTCTATTCCGTAGCTGCCGGTGGGCGCGGCCGCCGGCAGCGGGATCGCCGCACGGAACACTGTCGGCGTAAGAAACGTCACAGCAGTGCGCGATTCTCGATAGAGCCCCTGCTGGCTCTGAAGTCGCACAAAGGCGCGCCGGAACGGGTCATCGCTCACCGTGTCGCCGAGATCGGGGCCGATCCGCTGCGGCAACAGAAAATTGTTGAGCCCGACCTGCAGGTGCCGCAGCGTCTCCTGATTGGCGATTTCGGCAACCGGCCGATTGCTGAGCAGGGCGAGATAAGATGGCACGCTGACGAATTCGCGCGAGTCGACGTTGACCCAGATTCCAAGCATGCGTTGCTTGCGCCGGGTGCGGAGCGTCTGACGCGGTCCGGTCACCGTGACGACAAGATCATAGGGTGGGTGCAGCGCGCTTGTGACCGGTTCAGGCTCGATGGTGCCGAACAGCACCAGGTCTTCGCCGACAAAACTCGACGTTACCGCGACGCGGTGGTTCGACAGCGACACCACGAGCCGCTCCGCAGCTGCCGGGCTGATCCAGCAAGCTGTGAAGACAAGCACGAGTATGGTGGCGAGCCGTTCCATCATCCGCTCCTGACATAACGGAGCGAGTAAAGATCGTCCGGCTGCACCACCAGCTCATAGGCAAAGCGCAACCCGACGGCGAATACCAGCAGGCCAAGCAGGAGACGCAGCCGTTCGCCGCGCATCTTCTGACCGGTGCGCGCGCCGAATTGTGCGCCGATGACGCCGCCAACCATCAGGATCAGGGCCAGCACTGCATCCACCAGGTGGTTGGTGGCCGCGTGCATCACCGTCGCCGACGCCATGGTGATCAGTGTCAGCACCATGGAGGTGCCGATCACGGTCGCGGTCGGCACGCGCAGGAAATAAATGAGCATCGGCACCAGCAGGAAGCCGCCGCCGATGCCCATGATTGCTCCCACGAATCCGATCGCAAATCCGATGGCCCAGACAGGGATCGCCGACACGTAGATTTTCGAGCGTTTGAATCGCAGCTTGAACGGCAAGCCGTGAATCCAGGTATGACTGCCGGGCCGCCGCAATGTCGCCGGCCCGCCTCGCCGCGTGCGCATCACCGCGCGCACGCTTTCATAGATCATCATCCCGCCGACGATGGTGAGCAAAGTGACGTAGGACAAGCCGATCATCAGATCGAGCTGATCGAGTGCGCGCAGTTCCGTGAACAGCCAGACGCCGGTAGCTGTGCCGACAATGCCGGCGCTGAGCAGCATCATCGCCAGCGCTACATCGAGCGCGCGTCTGCGCCAGTAGCTGATCGCACCGGTGAAGGAAGATGCCGCGATGTGGCTTGACACGGTCGCGACGGCGACTGCCGGTGAAATTCCAATGAAGATCAGCAGCGGCGTCATGAGAAAGCCGCCGCCAATTCCGAACATGCCGGAGATGTAGCCGACCGCAAGACCCATCCCCAGCACAAGGAAGACATTCACGGGCAGGTCGGCGATCGGAAGGTAAATCTGCAAGCGAGTCGTCCAGCGGTTAAATCGATGCACGGGCACTTAGCGCCGCGCTTCAACGCGTTCTACGACAATTAACACCGGGACGCGCGTAAACGTCGGCGGCGCCAATCGACGCGTGACAGGGCTAATAAGGACCGGCCGGTCCAACTTGGCTGAATTTAACCGATGAAACCGCGGAAGTTCACGTCCTCTCGCGATTGGACGCGCCGGTTCACAGCTTTCCTGAACTGAAGGCGCTGATCGAAAGAGGCCCCGCCGCCCGCTGCTTCTGCTGCGCCGGCTGGGTGGTCTGATCCCAGCCTCCGGACGGAGCGGCGACGCCGGTCGCATCCGTGGGCTGCGTTGCGGGGGCAAAATCTTTCACGGCTTGCTGGGCGGCAACCAGCGCCTGCGCATCCAGATGGGCGGCGACCTCATCGCGCTTGCGGGCCGCGTCCTTGTCCCCCTGGGCGGCCGCCAACGCGAACCATTTGTAGGCCTCGGCAATATTTCGCTCGGTCCCCAGGCCGCGCGCGGTCAGAACGCCTAGATTGTATTGGCTATCGGCAACGCCGTGTTCGGCGGCCTTACGAAACCACTGGGCGGCGCTGCTGTAGTCGGGCTTGCCGTCGGCGCCTTCGGCATAAAGTACCGCCAAGTTATGCATGGCCTTGGCGTGCCCCTTGCCGGCCGCAGCGATATAGAGCTTCTGCGCAGCTGCCAGGTCTTTTTTCACGCCCTGGCCCTTTTCGAGCATGCTCGCATAGCGGAACTGCGCGGGGGTCAGGCCTTTGCTCGCGGCACGTTCAAACCAGCGGGCGGCCTCTTCCAGATTGGCGGCAACGCCACGGCCTTCGACGAAGCGCATCGCCACTTCATACGCAGCGCCGGCGTCGCCGCCTAGTGCCGCATTACGCAGCCTTGGTCCGGCGATGCCGGCAGGCAGCCGGTCGGCGGCAAGCGGCTGTTGCGGCGGCGCGGCCTGTCGTTTGGGTGGCACGCCGGGGGCGTGCGCAACTGAGCCGGTGACATCGCCGCTCGGGCTGGAGGGAGCGGGCGCGTTCAAGGCCGGCGGCGCCAGCAGCGACGGCATCGCTTCGCTCAGACCCGGCGCAGAAGGGCTGGCCGGTCGAGCGCCAATCACTGGCGCAGGTGTCAGGCTCGGCAAGGCCTGCGGCGACAGCAAGCCGGCTGCGACATCGACGGCGTGCGTTTCGGCTGGCGGTGACGTGCTCTCAGCGCTCAACGACGCCGGCTCGATTCTCGGAATGGCAGCAACGGTTGCGGACTCGGTATCCGGCGCCGCGATGTCGCTGCTTGCGGTGCCGGGCCCGGAGCTGGCCGCGAACTTGTTGTCGTTCGTGTCAAAAATGCTGAAATCGAAGACATTGCCGAGAAGCTGGATCGAACCGACGATAATGGCGACGATGCTCGCTGCCAACAGCATCGCCTTAACGCGCTTCGCGACTTTGCTGCGTGGTGCCGGCCTCTCGCCGTCAACGGGTTTGCGAGCTTCGGGACGTGAAGCGCGGTGGCCTGGGTCCTGTCCGGCGGCTTGGGCCGCCCGGCGTGCTGCGGCAATGAAATCCGATTTGCTTGCAGCCGCCGGCGTATTCGCTCGCGGTCTGCCAAGCGCGGCTTCCGAAGCCGCGATCCGCAGGCTCGGCGAAATCGCGCGGCGCGGCGGCCCTGATCCCGGTTCGAGCGGTTGATCTTCGAGCAACCCGGAAACGATTGGTGCCGGCTCCGCGCTGCGGCTGCCCGAAGGCGGTGTGGCCACGGCAAGCAAAGGCGCGAAGTCTCGCATCGCAAGGTCTGCAGGCGGCATCGGCTCCGGGGCCTGGATGGGCTCTAGCGCTTGCGCGGGCGCAGGTTCGGAGGCGCCGATGACCGGCTCAACGGCGCGAGCGCTTGGAGGCTCGGCGAACTCGAAGTTATCGCCCCGTTGCGATTCAGACCTTGGCGTCTCGCCGCCGTGAATGCCTTTTTCGATGACGGCAAGGCGGTCAAAGAGATGGCCCAGCCTTCCATGCACCGCTTCGAGCGTGTCCTGGGTGTGCGCGATATCCTGCCTCAGTAAATCGATACCTGGTCCTTCCGCGCGGATGGCAAATGACGGTCTGTTCGCACGCAGGTCTTCGATATGAACTAGAAGATCGGCGAGGCCCCGCTCAATCGCATCGAGCTTATTGAGGCGTGAATCCGACGCCTCGAGCCGCTCCATCAGTTTGACGATGCGTTCCTCAAGGTTGTTGGCAGCGGTGCTGTCACCGCCCGCTTTTTGGAGCTCCGCGATTTTCTCCGACAACGTCTGGATCAGCGTCTCCAGACGCAGCGGTGCGGTGCTTTCGATCTGGGCGCGATCGGCCAGGGCGCGGGTGAGCGCATCGATGCGGCCTTCGAGATTGTCGAGCGGGCCATCCGAACGGGCGCCGGTGGCAAGGCGATCGATCTTGTCGGCGAGTGTCTGCACCTGTGCCGAAAGTCTGCTGACTGCATCATTAGAAGCGACATGTGCCGACATTTCACGCAGCGTCATCAGTGAACGTTCGAGCTGCTGCATCGCCGCCGGGTTCTTGTCAGCGACGATGAGATCGATCTTTTGGGTCAGCGCTTTGATCGCTTCGTTGTATCCGATCAGGTTTTCCGCCGGCATCAGCCCCCGCAACGCGTCGCGCACCTCGGCGATCCCGTTTTCGATTCCGGCGATCGTGCCGCCGTCGACTCCGGCCTCGCGGCCTTCCGCGATGCGTTGCGTCAGCACCTGAATCTGCATCTCGAGCGATTCGATCGAGTGGCGCGGCAGGGCCGCATTGAGTGTGCGGCCGATCTCGCCGAGTTCGGCACGCAACGCCTTGATTGCTTCTTCGACGCCGGGACGCTTGAGCGTTTCGATCTGCTCGGTGATACGCTGCAACTGTCCTTCCAGGCCCGCGAAGCGCTGAGTGGATGCCGGATCGCGCATGGTCGCGAGGGTCTCTTCACCGTTGAGTGCGCGGCGTCGCGACGTGAATTCGGCGACGGCGCGGTCAAGGACCGGCGGCAATTGCACACTTTGCGCCGCCGGTTCGGGCCAGCGCGAGGCGACTTCATGCAAGCGTTGCTCGAGTCGCTCGACCTGCTCTGCGATCCGGTCAGCGTCCTGTCGGGTTCGCTTCGGCGCGTAGGCGGCAGGTCCGGTGCGCGCAACTTGCTCGATGCGTCGCGTCAGGTCATCGAGTCGGAGCTGGGCTCTGGAAAAATCGTCAGCGCGATCGTCGCGCCGGGCGTGGACCGGCGCATTCGGTTTGAAGTCCTGTCCTGCTGCCTGTTGCAGGATGACGGTGTTGAGCCATTCGTTCAAAGGCAGCCCAGCACGCCGAGCCGCTGCCTCCGCGGTCTCGCGGGCCTCGTGCCGGATACCTTTGACGCGCCACGGAAGCCCAAATCTCATTGCTCACACCCGCATCCGAGGTGGAGTCGCTAAAGAGTCTGGATCGACTCTCGTGGAACCAGAGCGCGTTAATGACAGGTTGAGGCGAGGCCCGGTTCATCGTCCACACACCGACTTTTTGCCGGTTGCGGTAAACAAGCCGTTAACGTTCGCGGCTCAGCGCGCGTTTTAAATGGCCCGTGGCAGGTCAGAACGCGCCGATGGCGCGAATTTAGGCAGATGCAGGCAGTAACATTTTCGGGGCAGAACACCCCGATGCTACCGCCGTCGGAAGTTGCAAGACTAAAGTTCATGCGAGTCGATACAAGTTCCATGATGTCAGCGGGGCGTGGATGGAGAAAGAAAGCCGCAGCCACAATTGCGGCGGTATCGGGCAAACCGGGGACGAGACGCAAGCACCGGCGATATCCGCTGGTTTTACCATCGGAGAACTGGCCCAAGAGGCCGGGATCACCGTACGCGCATTGCGGTTCTACCAAAGCAAAGGCTTGCTGGCCCAGCGGCGTGACGGACAGAACGGTCTCTTCACCCAGGGAGACCGCGATAGTCTGGCCTTTATTCTTCGGGGCAAACGGCTCGGCTTCACGCTGGCAGAAATCAGGGAAATGCTTGTCGCGCGCGCGGGCGGTGCTCCCGGCGTGCTGCCGATCAGCCGCAGGAAATGCATCGAACAGATCAAGCTGCTTGAGCAGCAGCGCAGCGACATCGATCGCGGGCTGGCCGAATTGCGCCAGATCTATGCCGAGATGTTCGGTATTGCCAAGGCTCCTCGCGAAGCCGGAGCAACCGCACGCGAGGATGGCTGAAAGGCCGCAAATTCCGGTATTTCAGTGCCCTTAACGCGGGTGTAAACCGCCGCCCTCATAATCTGGGACGGTGCGGGTTACGGCCACGGAAACTGCACGCTTCATATTCCGTTAACACCTCGCGGCGGGTTGCCGGGGAGAGGATCATGCCGACTTACAAGGCTCCAGTGGACGATGCGTTGTTCTTGCTCAACGACGTCTTCCATCTCGATCGCTACGGCAATCTGCCCGGCTTCTCCGATGCCTCGCCCGACGTGGTCGAGGCAGTGCTGCGAGAGGCGGCCAAGTTCAGCGAGGAGGTCCTGACGCCGCTCAACCGTGTCGGCGACAGGGAAGGCTGCAAGCGCGCCGCTGATGGCAGCGTGACAACGCCGGCGGGATTCAAGGACGCCTACAAACAGATCGTCGATGGCGGTTGGATCGGCATCTCGGTGCCGGCCGAGTACGGGGGCCAGGGGCTGCCGGCCACGATGACCGTCATGGTCAACGAGTTTTTCTGCTCCGCCAACATGGCCTTCGCCATGTATCCCGGCCTCACTCAAGCCGCCATCGCTGCGCTGCTGGTGCATGCGTCCGATGCGCTGAAGAAAAAATATCTGCCGAAGATGGTGGAAGGCATCTGGACCGGCACGATGAATCTCACCGAACCGCATTGCGGCACCGATCTCGGGCTGCTGCGGTCGAAGGCGGTGAAGCAGGCCGACGGCAGCTACAAGATTACCGGCACCAAGATCTTCATTTCCGCCGGCGAGCACGATCTGTCACAGAACATAATCCATCTGGTCCTCGCGCGTATCGAAGGAGCACCCGCCGGCACCAAAGGCATCTCACTGTTCGTGGTGCCGAAGATCATGGTCAAAGACGACGGCTCGCTCGGCGCGCGCAACGCGGTCACCTGCGGTTCGATCGAAGAGAAGATGGGCATCCATGGCAATTCGACCTGCGTGATGAACTATGACGGCGCTACCGGCTGGCTCATCGGCGAAGAGAACCGCGGCCTCAATGCCATGTTCACGATGATGAACGAGGCGCGGCTCGGCGTCGGCGTGCAGGGGCTTGCGCTTTCGGAAGTCGCCTATCAGAACGCGGCGATCTACACGAAGGAGCGGCTGCAAGGCCGCGCCATTTCCGGCACGAAATATCCGGACAAGCCGGCCGACCCGATCATTGTGCATCCGGACGTGCGGCGGACGCTGATGACGATCCGTGCCTTCAACGAAGCGGCGCGCGCGCTGGTGATGTGGACCGCGCTCAAGAGCGACATCGCCCACCGCTCGGACGACGAGAAAGAGCGCAAGAGTGCCGACGATCACATGGGCCTGCTCACGCCGGTGATCAAAGGCGTGCTCACCGATGGCGGCTTTGCCAACGCTGTGATGGCACAGCAGATGTTCGGCGGTCACGGCTACATCGCTGAGCATGGCATGGAACAATTCGTGCGCGATGCGCGCATCGCGCAGATCTACGAGGGCGCCAACGGCATTCAGGCGCTCGACCTCGTCGGCCGCAAGCTCGGCAAGGACGGCGGTCGCGCCATCATGGCCTTCTTCAATGAGGTGCAGACTTATCTCAAGGAGCGCACCAGCAGCGACGAGATGAATGTCTATCTCAAGCCACTGGGCCAGTCGCTGGCGCACCTGCAAGAGGCCTCGATGTGGTTCATGCAGAACGCCATGATGAAGCCCGATAATGCCGGTGCCGGTTCATATGACTACATGCACCTCTTCGGTCTGGTGGCGCTCGGCTACATGTGGTGCCTGATCGCCGAAGCGGCCCTCGCCAAGAAAGGAAACGGCGCGGCGCAGGGCATGGACGCCAAACTGATCACCGCGCGCTTCTTCATGGAGCGCATGCTCCCCGAAACTGCGACACGGCTTGCGCGGATCAAGGCTGGCGCCGGTTCGACGATGGAATTGCCGGACGACGCTTTCTGATCACCGTCGCGTTGCACTGCGAAATCGCATGCCGATGGAACAATAGTCTTCGCCTCCCGTTTGTCCTGTCAGCCAATCCGACAAGGCGGATGGTTCAGGAGGCATCTATGAATGGTCTTATTTATCTCATCGGCCTGATCGTCGTTATCATGGCGATCCTGTCATTCCTTGGATTGCGGTGAGCGAACAAGGAGATCACATCGTGGCCAATAGCCCGCGTACGCCGGTCGGAACCTACACGGCCATTGACATTCAATGGAACACGATTATCGCCGGTGCCGTTGCGGCTTCGGCGCTCGCCTTTATTTTGCATGCCTTTGCGGGCGCAATCGGTATATCGCTTTCGTCGACGGCGCCCACCTGGCGCGACGCTTCATTCGCCCTCGTCCTGCTGTCGGGGCTTTATCTTATTCTGGTGGCGCTTGTTTCGTACGGCTTTGGTGCGTTTGTCGCCGCCCGCCTGCGCGCGCCGTCCGTTGGCACTGCAGACGATATAGAGTTCCGCGACGGCATGCATGGCCTGATCGTCTGGGCGCTGGCGACCCTGCTGACCGGCGTGTTGGCGATTGCGCTTGCGCAAGCGACGCCACGGCTAACCGCGCCTTCTGCAAGCGGGCCCTCGACGTCGGTCGCAGGCGAAAACATTATCGCCTTCGATCTCGATCGTCTTTTCCGTAGCGAGCGTCGTCCGCAAGGCGTGGGGAATATGGATTACCCGCGCGCGGAGGCCGCGCGCATTTTGCTCACCGCTTCGAGCCATCGTGGCCTTCAACCGGATGACCGCACCTATCTCGTTCGGCTTGTTTCCGCCATGACAGGCCTCGGACAGCCAGAAGCGGAGCGGCGCGTCGACGACGTCGTCGGACGGGCGAAGGAGAACATTTCGCGAGCGCGCCACAGCGTTGTCATCCTGGGGTTCATGGTCGGCGCGGCTGCGTTGGTCGGCGCCATCGCGGCATGGTTCGCCGCCTGCGCTGGTGGCCGTCAGCGTGACGGGCGTGAGGATCTACACCCACTCTGGGATTGGCGGCGGCCGGTGACGCGGCTGTAGGTCAGGCTACTAGGCAAAGGCCGCGCGCCGGCGCGAGCGTTGCAGCAGCCATGTCATGATCGAGACGTTCACCAGATTCCAGGCCAGGCCATTAAGGAACGCTGCGCGATAGGAACCGGTGAGGTCGAAGATCAGGCCCGACAGCCAGCCGCCGAGCGCCATGCCGAGCAACGTCGCCATCAATATGAGACCCAAGCGGGTGCCGGCTTCGCGCGGTGAGAAATATTCGCGCACGATGATGGCGTAGCTCGGCACGATGCCGCCCTGGAACAGGCCGAACAGCGCAGAGATCGCGTAGAGAGAAACGAGCCCATCGAACCAGAGATAAAGGAACAGCGCAGCGCCCTGCAGCACTGACCCGAGCAACAATGTCGGAACGCCACCGATGCGGTCGGCGATGAAGCCGGAAGCGATGCGGCTGACGATGCCGAAACCGAGCATCAGCGACAGCATCTCGGCGCCGCGGGCGACGCCATATCCGAGATCGCCGCAATAGGCGACGATGTGGACCTGCGGCATCGCCATCGCCACGCAGCAGGCGACGCCGGCGATACACAGCAGCACCTGCAGTGTCAGCTGCGAAAACGGGGCATCCGCTTGCCGCTGCGCAGCCGCTGCACCGGCCGCATCGCTGTGATGATCCTCGATGCGCTGACGCATCGCCAGCACAAGCGGCAAGATTGCGGCGATGCAGAACAGGCCGATGCCGATATGGGTCGCGCGCCAGCCTGTGGTCGAAATAAAATACTGTACTACCGGCGGCCAAAGGGTGCCGGCAAGATAGTTGCCGGAGGCGCAGAGTGCGACCGCGATACCGCGGCGGCGCAAAAACCAGTGCGAAATATCGGCCATCAGTGGTCCGAAGCTGGCCGAGCAGCCGATCCCGATCAGGCCATGTGCGAGAGCGACGAACCACAGGTTCGGCGACCAGCCGGCCGCGAGATAACCGACCGACAGCATGAGCGTTCCGACGCCGAGCGGCACCGCCACGCCGAAGCGATCGGCCAGGCGGCCCATAAATACGCCGCCGCCGGCGAATCCGATCATCACCATCGTGAAAGGCAGGGAGGCGTCGGCACGGGCAACGCCGAAATCGGCCTGCAGGGCGGGCAGCGCCACCATCCCCGACCACATGCCAACGCCGCTGATGGTCGAGATGCCTATGGCTGCGCTCAGACGCAGCCATGCGGCCGCGGAATCGACCGGAGATCCGGCCTGGCCGGCGGCCCCTTGCAACGAAGTCATGTTGACGACAAACCCGGCTGTTACGCGGCCCGGCTCCTAGCATCCTGCCGACGCTGTGGCTACCCAACTTTCAGTGAGGGCCTCGCCGCCGGGTTCGGCGGGCTTTATGGTGTTCGCCAAATGGGATTCGGCCTATGGATGCTGTCAATCTGCCGCGCCCGGCGTGGATGACCGAAGACCTCGTCCTGCTCGAGGAGCAGGCGCGGCGCTTCATCGCCGACGAATTTGTCCCGCACATCGACCGCTGGCATGAAGCCGGCATCTACGACCGCGATGTTTGGAACAAGGCCGGCGAAGCCGGCCTCCTTTGCGCTTCGATGCCGGAAGACTACGGCGGCGCCGGCGGGACCTTCGCGCATGAGGCGGTGATCAACCGCGAATTCGCACTGGCGGGTTTCGACACATTCGGCGCGCCGTTGCACTCGGGAATCGTCGCGCCTTACATCCTGCATTACGGGACCGAGGAGCAGAAGAAACGCTGGCTGCCGAAGCTTGCAACCGGAGAGCTTGTCGGCGCGATTGCAATGACCGAGCCGGGCACCGGCTCCGATCTGCAAGGCGTGCGCACGTCCGCGAAAAAATCCGGCAATGGCTATCTGCTCAACGGCTCGAAGACATTCATCACCAACGGCCAGCACGCCAATCTGATCATTGTCGTGGCCAAGACCGATCCGAAGGCGGGAGCAAAAGGCACCTCGCTGTTCGTGGTCGAGGCCGACGAGGCGCAAGGCTTCCGCCGCGGGCGCAAGCTGAAGAAGCTCGGAATGGATTCAGCCGATACGTCGGAATTGTTCTTCGAGGATGTGCAACTTCCGGCTTCGAGCCTGCTCGGCACCGAGGAAGGGCAGGGGTTCTACCAGCTGATGAAGGAGCTGCCGCAGGAGCGGCTGATCGTCGCCATCCACGCGGTCGCCATGATGGAGCGGGCACTGGCGCTCACAATCGATTACGTCAAACAGCGCAAGGCCTTCGGTCAGGCGATTATCGAATTCCAGAACACGCAATTCGAGCTTGCAGAATGCAAGACCGAGGCCACCATCGCTAAGGTTTTCCTCGATCATTGCATCGAGCGTCACGTCAAGGGCGAACTGGACACCGTGACGGCCTCGATGGCCAAATACCGCCTGACCGATACGCAAGGCAAAGTGATCGACCGGTGCCTGCAATTGTTCGGCGGCTATGGCTATATGGATGAATATCCGATCTCGCGGATGTACCGGGACGCGCGAGTCTTGCGCATTTACGCGGGCACCAACGAGATCATGAAGCTGCTGATCGCCAGGAGTTTGTGACTGTCATGGCCGGGACAAGCCCGGGCATGACAATGGAGAGCTTGGAGAACAACAATGGCCGACGCATTTATCTACGACGCGGTACGTTCGCCACGCGGGCGCGGCAAAGCCGACGGGGCGCTGCACGAGGTGACTGCGCTCAATCTTGCTGCGCAGACACTGGCGGCGGTGCGCGACCGCAACAAGCTCGACCCGGCCCTGGTCGATGACGTCGTGCTCGGCTGTGTCGATCCGGTCGGCGAAGCGGGTGGCGACATCGCGCGCGCCGCTTCATTGGTCGCCGGGTTGGGCGACAACGTGCCGGGCGTGCAGATCAACCGGTTCTGTGCCTCCGGCCTCGATGCGGTGAATTTCGCTGCCGCTCAGGTTATGTCCGGCCAGCACGAGATGACGATCGGCGGCGGCGTGGAATCGATGAGCCGGGTCGGCATCGGCGCTTCCGGCGGCGCCTGGCCGGTCGACCCTTCGATCGCGGTTGCGACCTACTTTTTGCCGCAAGGCATTTCCGCCGACCTGATCGCGACGAAATACGGGTTTTCGCGCGACGACGTCGATGCTTACGCCGTTGAAAGCCAGAAGCGTGCGGCGAAAGCCTGGGATGAAGGCCGCTTCAGCAATTCGGTGATTCCGATCAGGGACGTCAACGGCCTCACCATCCTCGCCAAGGACGAGCACATGCGCCCCAACACCACGATGCAGACGCTTGCTGCCCTGCAGCCGTCTTTCGTGCAGATGGGCGAGATGGCTGGCTTCGATGCGGTCGCGGTGCAGCGCTATCCGGAAGTTGAGGCAATCAATCACGTGCATACGCCCGGAAATTCGTCAGGCATCGTCGATGGCGCCGCCGCCGTGCTGATCGGCAGCAAGGCGACGGGAAAGGCGGCCGGGCTGAAGCCGCGCGCGCGCATTCGACAGTTCGCGAATATCGGCTCCGAGCCTTCAATCATGCTCACCGGCCCGATTCCTGTGACGGAGAAGGTTCTCAAGAAAGCCGGTATGACCAAGAAGGACATCGACCTGTGGGAGCTCAACGAGGCCTTCGCCTCGGTCGTGCTCCGCTATATGCAGGCGCTCAACATTTCGCACGACAAGATCAACGTGAACGGCGGCGCCATCGCCATGGGTCATCCGCTCGGAGCTACCGGCGCCATGATTCTCGGCACCGTGCTCGACGAACTCGAAAGGCGCGACAAGGAAACTGCGCTGATCACGCTCTGCATCGGCGTCGGCATGGGCACCGCGACTATCATCGAGCGCGTCTGATGCCCAAGATCGACATTGATAAAATACAATTCGACACCTCGACCGGCTATCCGCCGCCATTCAACAAGGCGGTCGAGGGCCGATCGCGCAGGCGGCTCGGGCGTGCCGCCGGCCTTACGCATTTCGGCGTCAACATCTGCACGCTCAAGCCGGGTGCGGCGTCCTCGCAGCGCCACTGGCATGAGAAAGAAGACGAGTTCGTCTATGTGCTCGAAGGCGAAGTCACACTCTGCGAAGATGTTGGCGAGACCGTGCTGAAACCGGGCGATGCAGTCGCCTGGAAGGCCGGTGTCGCAAACGGCCATTGTCTGATCAATAAATCAGGTCGCGATGCGGTTTTCATCGAGGTCGGCACGCGTGCTCCGGCAGAGCGCGGGCACTATTCGGACATCGACATGATGGTGGTGCGCGACGAGAAAGGCGCGCGCTACACGAAAAAGAACGGCGAGCCGTACTAGGACCAGGAACGGGGGAGCGACCGATGGCCAGCTTCAAACTCGATATCGATAGCGACGGCATTGCGGTGGTCACCTGGGACATGGCCGACCGCTCGATGAACGTCATCACCATGGATGTGATCGCGGAACTCGGCACCGTCGTGGACAAAGTTGCGAACGACGCCGCGATCAAAGGTGCGGTCATCACGTCAGGCAAGTCGACGTTCTGCGGCGGCGCCGACCTCACGATGCTTGAAGGCATGGGGGCGATCTACGCCGACTCGCTGAAAAGCAAAGGCCCGGAAGTCGCCGCCGCATTCGTTTATCAGGAAAGTCGCAAGCTGTCGCTGCTCTACCGGCGCATTGAGACCTGCGGCAAACCCTGGGTGTGCGCGCTCAATGGCACCGCGATGGGCGGCGGCTTCGAGCTTGCGCTTGCCTGCCATTATCGTGTCGCGGCCGATGATCCCAAGACGCGGCTCGGCCTGCCTGAGATCAAGATCGGGCTGTTTCCCGGCGCCGGCGGCACCCAGCGCATCGCGCGCTTGCTGCAGCCCGCCGATGCGCTGCAGTTTTTGCTCAAGGGCGACCAGCTCAAGGTCGACCGCGCCAAGGCCATGAAGCTGGTCGATGCGGTCGTGCCAGCTGCCGATCTCATCAAGGCGTCGAAGGACTGGATCAAGGCCGGCGGCAAGGGCAAGGCACCGTGGGACACCGAGGGATTCCGACTGCCTGGCGGGCCGGTCTATTCAAAGGCGGGCATGATGACGTTCCCGGCCGCGAATGCGATCTACCGGCGCGAAACCTACGACAATTATCCGGCGGCGCGGGCCATCCTTCAGGTCGTCTACGAGGGCCTGCAATTGCCGTTCGATACCGCACTGCGCGTCGAGTCGCGCTGGTTCGCCAAGATCCTGCGCTCGCCGGAAGCCGCTGCGATGATCCGCACGCTTTTCGTCTCGATGCAGGATCTCAACAAGGGTGCACACCGTCCGGCGAACGAGCCGCCGACGAGCCGGAAGAAGATCGGCATCGTCGGGGCCGGCTTCATGGGTGCCGGCATCGCGCAGGTGAGCGCTGCGGCGGGCCTGCAGGTGGTGCTGATCGACCGCGACCAGGCAACCGCCGACAAGGGCAAGGCCGGACTGCACAAGGCGCTCAGCGACCGCGTCATGAAAGGCCGTATGAAAGGCACCGAGCGCGACGAATTACTGGCACGCATCACGCCGACGCCCGATTACGCGGCCCTGAAAGACTGCGATCTCGTGATCGAGGCGGTCTATGAGGACCGCAAGGTCAAGTTTGACGTGATGGCAAAGATCCAGGCAGTCATCGGCGACAAGGCGATCCTCGGCTCCAATACATCGACGTTGCCAATCTCCACGCTCGCGTCCGAGTTCAAGGACCCGGCGCGTTTCATCGGCATCCATTTCTTTTCGCCCGTCGACCGCATGATGCTGGTCGAGATCATCCTCGGCAAGCAGACCGGCGACAGGGCGCTCGCAACCGCGCTCGACTACGTGCGCGCGATCCGCAAGACGCCGATTGTCGTCAACGACTCGCGCGGCTTCTACACCTCGCGTGTGGTGGGCACCTACATCCGCGAAGGCCACCTGATGCTCACCGAAGGCGTGCCGGCAGCGATGATCGAGAATGTCGGTCGCATGGCCGGCATGCCGGTCGGTCCGCTTGCGCTCAACGATGAGGTGGCGGTCGATCTCGCGTGGAAAATCCTGGTGGCGACCGAGGCCGACCTCGGCGCCAAGGCGATCGACCCGCGGCAAAAGGTGCTGTTGCGCGAGATGGTCGAAAAGCGCGGCCGCTTCGGCCGCAAGAATGGGAAGGGTTTCTACGATTATCCGGCGAACGGGCCGAAGAAATTGTGGCCCGGACTCGCCGATTTCCAGCCGAAGCCGCTCGACCCCGATAAGATCGACATCGAGGAATTGAAGCTGCGTCTGCTGGGCATTCAGGCGCTGGAAACCGCGCGTTGCTTCGAGGAAAAGGTGCTCACCGACGTGCGCGAGGCTGATGTCGGCTCGATCCTCGGCTTCGGCTTTGCCCCGTTCTCCGGCGGCACACTGTCGTGGATCGACATGATGGGCACCAAGCGTTTCGTTGCCGTGTGCCGCAAGCTGGAAAAGAAATACGGCACACGCTTTGCGCCCAACAAGCTGCTGATCGATCTTGCCGACCACGACGAGGGCTTCTACCAGCGCTTTGCGCCGGCGAGGAAGAAAGAGGCAGCTTAACATTTGCCGCTTGTCCCCGCGAAAGCGGGGGTCCTGGATTCCCGCTTGCGCGGGAATGAGCGGAGTCGGGTTCCTGTCATGCGCTCGCAACCCCGTTATCTGTTCCGCTGGCGCGAAATTCCCGGCAGTGTCTGGATGCTGGGTCTTGTGTCGATGTTCATGGATATCTCCTCCGAGATGATCCACGCGCTGCTGCCGCTGTACCTCGTCACCGTGCTTGGCGCCTCGGCCCTTACGGTCGGCTTCATCGAGGGTATCGCCGAGGCCACCGCCTCGATCACCAAGATCTTTTCAGGCGCGCTGAGCGACTATCTCGGCAAGCGCAAGTGGCTCGCCGCGTTCGGCTACGGTCTTGCCGCCGTAACCAAGCCGGTGTTCCCGCTTGCGTCCGACATCGGCTGGCTGACGGCGGCACGCTTCGTCGATCGTGTCGGCAAGGGCATCCGCGGCGCGCCGCGTGATGCGCTGATCGCCGATCTCACCCCGGCCGGTCTGCGTGGCAGCGCCTACGGGCTGCGCCAGTCGCTCGACACCATCGGCGCAGTGCTCGGACCGCTGCTGGCGGTCGTGTTCATGGCGGCATTCGCGAATAATTTCACCATTGTATTCTGGATCGCGGTGATTCCGGCCTTCATCTCGGTCGCCTTCATCGTATTCGGCGTGCATGAGCCGGAGCGCCAGCACGGCCTGCGCAAGGTGCACGCGCCATTGTCCCGCCGCGAACTCGCGCGTCTCAGCCGGGTCTACTGGATGATCGTCGGCGTGGCCGCAATCTTTACTTTGGCGAGGTTCAGCGAAGCCTTCCTGTTGCTGCGTGCGCAATCGGTCGGGTTGCCGGTTGCGGTCGTACCGACGGTGCTGGTGGTAATGAACATCGTCTACACGCTCACGGCCTGGCCGGCCGGCGCGCTGTCTGACCGCATTGGTCGCTACGGCGTCGTGACTGTGGGATTTGCGCTGCTGGTGCTGGCCGATCTCGCGCTTGCCATCGGCGGCAGTATTTCCATCGTGATGCTCGGCGTGGTGTTGTGGGGCCTGCACATGGGTCTGACGCAGGGGCTGCTCTCCGCGCTGGTCGCCGACACCGCCCCCGACGAGCTGCGCGGCACTGCCTTCGGCATGTTCAATCTTGTGAGCGGCATCGCCATGCTGGCGGCGAGTTTGGTCGCTGGTGCGCTGTGGGATATTGCAGGCCCGGCCGGCACATTCCTCGCCGGCGCGGCATTTACCGCGCTAGCGCTTGCCTCGCTGCCATTCGTGCGGTGGCGGGCGTCCAGGCTGGCGAAGGCGAGAACGCCTATACCACCACCGTGAGCCGCTTCGCGGCACGGGTGATGCCCGTGTAAAGCCAGCGCTCACGGCTGTCCGGGAAGGCAAACGACTCGTCGAACAGCACGACGTCGTCCCATTGCGAGCCCTGCGCCTTGTGCACCGTGAGCACATAACCGTAGTCAAATTCGTCGTAAGGCTTACGGCGCTGCCAAGCGACATGCTCGATACCGCCGGAAAAACATTCCGGACGCACCGACACCTTCACGCCGCGTGTTGCGGTTTCATCGTCGGGCAGGAGACGCATTGTCATGATGCCCGTTCTGCGCGCGCCGCGTTCCTTCACCGTCCAGAGTCCGCCGTTGAACAGACCTTTCTTGCGGTTGTTGCGCAGGCATACCAGCTTGTCGCCGGCCGACGGCATTTGATCTTCAAAGCCGCGGCGTTCACGTATGCGTCCATTGTAGGAGCGGCGCGTGACGTTTCGCCCGACCAGCACCTGGTCGGCCTCGAGCACGCGCTGCGGATCAAGATCGCTTTTGCGCAGGACTTCGGTGTCGCCATACCGCCCCGGCTCGATGTATTCACCGGCGCGGATGTTCATCGACAGCCGCACGATCGGGTCGTCCTGCGCCTGCCGGTGCACTTCGGTGAGCATCGCGTCGGGCTCGGCCTCGGTGAAGAAGCCGCCGCCCTGGATCGGCGGCAGTTGCGCGGGGTCGCCGAGCACCAGCACAGGCACGCCGAACGAGAGCAGGTCACGGCCGAGCTCGGCATCCACCATCGAGCACTCGTCGATGATGATCAGCTCGGCTTTCGAGGCCGGCGCCTCGTCCCACAAGTCGAAGCTCGGGATTTCCTCGCCGCTCTCGCGCGCGCGGTAGATGAGGCTGTGGATGGTGGAGGCGTCCCTGCAGCCCTTGCCGCGCATCACCGATGCGGCCTTGCCGGTGAAGGCGGCGAACCTGACCTCGCCATCCGCCTCGTCGGCAATGTGGCGGGCAAGCGTGGTCTTGCCGGTACCGGCATAGCCGAACAGTCGAAAGACCTGAGGCGTGCCGTTCGAGCCGGGCTTGGCCTTCAGCCATTCGGCGACGACGGTCAGCGCTTGCTGCTGGTGGGGCGTGAACTGCGGCATGGGCACGATCAATAGAACAAGCGTGCCACAAGGCAAAGAACAAAATATGAACATTTCGGTTGATTAGGCGTCAAGGTATGTATTCCTATCATCATCCCGCCCTACCGAGGGCTGTCCGGTCAGCGTCTCGCGCAGATTCGCATTGCCAATCCTCACATTGCCCTTTGCCGGTTCCCATGTTTAAGGTCGCGACCTTTTTTGCCCGGAATCATGCATGGCTCGTGACCAAGTCGACATGACGCCCATCGAGACGCGCGACGAACTCGTCGCCTGGCTCGAAGCAGGGTGCAAGCCGAAAACGCAATTCCGCGTCGGTACCGAGCACGAGAAGTTCGCCTTCACGGTCGCCGATCATCGGCCGGTGCCATATTCCGGCAGGCGCAGCATCCGCGCCTTGCTTGACGGCATGCATGATCTGCTCGGCTGGGAACCGATCATGGAAGGCGACAACATCATCGGCATGTTCGACGTGACCGGTGGCGGTGCGATTTCGCTGGAGCCGGGCGGTCAATTCGAGTTGTCCGGCGCGCCCTACGACAATGTGCATCAGACGGCGGCTGAATTGATGGCGCATCTCGCGCAGGTGCGCGAGGTGGCAAAACCTCTGGGGATCGGGTTTCTCGGGCTCGGCATGACGCCGAACTGGACCCGTGCCGACATGCCGAAGATGCCGAAGGGCCGCTACAAGATCATGACCAACTATATGCCGAAGGTCGGCAAACTCGGCCTCGATATGATGTATCGCACCTGCACCGTGCAGGCGAACCTGGATTTCGCCAGCGAAGCGGACATGGTCAAGAAGCTGCGCGTCTCGCTCGCACTGCAGCCGGTGGCGACCGCGCTGTTCGCCAATTCGCCGTTCACCGAAGGCAAGCCCAACGGCTTCCTGTCGTTCCGCTCGGAAATCTGGCGCGACACCGACAATCAGCGCGCCGGCATGCTGCCCTGGGCCTTCGAGGACGGCATGGGTTTCGAGCGCTGGGTTGATTATGCGCTGAACGTGCCGATGTATTTCGTCAAGCGCGGCGAAAAATATATCGATGTCGCGGGCAAGTCGTTCCGTGATTTCTTTGCCGGCAAGCTGGCGGAGTTGCCGGGCGAGCGGCCGACCATTTCCGACTGGGCCAATCACCTGAGCACAATCTTTCCCGAAGTGCGGCTCAAGCGCATTCTGGAAATGCGTGGCGCCGACGGCGGTCCGTGGCGGCGGTTGCCTTCACTGACAGCCTATTGGGTTGGGCTGCTTTATGACGATGATGTGCTCAACGCCTGCTGGGACATGGTCAAGAACTGGACCGCGCAGGAGCGGCAGAAACTCCGCGACGACGTGCCGAGACTCGGCTTCAAGGCGCAGATCCGCAATCGCAATGTCTTCACGCTGGCGCAGGAGACGCTGCGGTTATGCTCGCAAGGGCTCGCGCGCCGCAAGCGGCTCGACCGCAATGGCCGTGATGAGACGCGCTACCTGCGGCCGCTGGAAGAATCAATTGCGCGCGGCATCACGCCGGCCGAGGAATTGCTGGAGAAATTCCACGGCGAGTGGAACGACTCGGTCGAGCCGATTTTCGAGGAATACGCGTACTAGAATTATATTCACTTAATACGCGAAGTTTGCCAAAATACGTCCCTGTGGTTGCTTCGGGGGCAACGATGCTACGCGGTCTCCTCAAGCTCATCGCTCTTTTCCCGTCGATGGCTGCATGGCCATTGACTGCGACGGCGCAAGACCAACCAGTCTCGCATATCCGCAAGACGATAGGCCGATCGGCCGATCGGCTATGCGATGGGCGCTGCGGTTCGGCCGCCATCGTTTTGAACTTATCGACGAATTATCGAACATGTATCGGGCCGCCCTAAGCTGCTGACGCCGGCATTTGTGGATTTCGACTTTTGGCTGGACGAACCGAATTGGGAAACGGACAAAGCAAAACGAGAATTCCAGCTTCAGCAAATTGACATAATGGCAGCGATCGCGCGTCGGCCAAAGGGGCCACGCACGCACGGGTTTATGTGTTTCGATCCGCTTCGCCATGCGTTTTTTGTGCAACGGAAAAAGGCGGGGCTTGCGGTCGGGCTCTCGCCGCTGGAAATTGCGCAAAGGGCAATCGACAACGGCTTTATTGGCGTAAAGCTATACCCGCCGATGGGATTTCGCCCCTTCAACAATAATCATATTCCTTTGCCGTCCTACGTGACTGACAGGGAGAAAGGGCTGGGCGGCGACGCCGGGATAGCAATCGATGCAGCGCTGTATGAGTTGTACGCGTGGTGCGAAAGCAAACAGGTGCCAATCATGGCGCACGCCAACAACTCGAATGAATCGCACTCAGCCTATGGTGCGCGCGCCTCACCGGACAATTGGAGAAAATTAATTGAAAGCAATCGATACCGTAATTTGCGCATCAACCTCGGTCATTTCGGAGGGTTCGAAGAATATTTCTTCAACCCGATCGGTCCTGAAAAAAAGATAGAGGAAACGTGGGAGTGGAAGGTCTTGCAAATCTGGAAGACTTTCCCGCAGACGCCGCTTTACGCGG
>DATGDN010000390.1:0-2607 GCA_035310865.1 Pseudolabrys sp.
CAGTTCGACCACTCGACCGTACCCATAAATGTCCAGCGCTCGTCGAACCGGTGACGGATGCCGAGACTGACGACGTCAGGCATATCGATCGTAACGCTTACTGAGCCTGGCGTGCTTAAGGGAACGCCTGCGGGCACCACAAGTGTGCCATCGATATCCTGGTTGATCCCAGAGCGCCAACCGAGCCCGATTGTGGTACTAGCCCAGGGCGTGAGAGTCACACCGGCCGTGAAGCCATAGCCCCATCCCGTTCCGTCCAGAATAACGTTGGATCCAAGCGCCGGCGCCAAACCTGTCTGTAGCCTTGCGTCGGCATATTGAATTTGGACACCGGCACCGACGCTAATCCAGTTGTTGATGCGCCATGCGATGACCGGGTTGGCGTTGTAGGTTTTCAGGGTAGTGTCCGCACCATAATTTCTGCCCGCCCAAAGATCAGGGAAGCTCACGGACAGTCCGAACGGTGCGGTGGTCGACACGCCGAGCCAGATGTTTGGATTGAGCTGGTAAGAAAAGTAACCGGCGGGCACCAAGCCCATCTCGGCACTGTTCGACACGCCTGGAAAATTAAATGGGGCACCGCCGAGCGTGCTGCCAGGCAGTGGCGTCTGCTTCGCGTAGGGAAGAACGCCGGTCACGACCGATTCGCTCTGGATGCCTGGTACCTGCGTTATCGTCGCCGGATTCCAGAACATCGATGACAACGCTCCACCGGCGGCGACGCCGGCAAACGAGCTTCCCTGTCCGTAGGAGCTCTGCTCGTGAATGGCGAAGCCGCCTGCGTTCGCCTGTGCCGTTGCAATGACCAGCAACCCGAGCGCAGTCCCCGCGCGCAATGTGCCCATCCATCCCAGACGTGACATTGATTCCCCCGCTAGATTCGATTCCGTCCTCCGCGCAGCTATCGTGACTGCAGGTTAGGTACCGGACAATAGTGGCGAGCAAAAAAATCGCTGGAACGACACGGGCTTATACAAAAAACCACGGCTGTTGCGGCTATGACACAGCATTTTGTGGCGCTGCGGAAAAGGCGGATTCAATGATACTTTGACGGGCACGCACGTCACCGCCTTACGCGGCGAGGAACTGCACCCCCAGGCGCGTATCCGAGCGCCAGATGACACGGCATGACTGCTTGAACCGGTCGTAGCTCACGATCAGCACAAAGTCGTTCGGGATGCCGACCTGGCTGGAGACTTCAAGGCAGGCGCCGACCGGCGACATGTTGCGCACGCAGCAGTCGACCGGCAGCGCGATTGAAGGCGATACTGCCGGCCTTCAGTGTCCGCCCACGTTGAGCTTTGCGTCGTTCTTCCATTTTGCTGCCTCCGCCCGTAGCGGCGTACGCTCCTCGTGCGCCTTCGCCGTGGCCTAGTCGTATGACGGAAACGGCCGTGCTCTATGCTAGGGACTGCCTATTTAGCGGACGGTGAAAACGATCATCAAAAGACGCCGAAAACTTTTAGAATTCGCTAACTACGGCGCGCGGGGCGGCAAAGCCTTTGATCGGACGGAACTTTTCCGGCTTGCCGGCCCATGCGCCCCCTGCACAGGAGGGTTGCCCCCGATTGGCCGCCATGCATGATGGCGCCGACCTGCCTGTCGATACTCAAAAAACAAAACGCCCGAAGGAGACATCTGAAAATGAAACTCGTCCGCTATGGCGCGCCCGGCCGCGAGAAACCCGGCATCATCGGTGACGATGGCAAGATCCGCGACCTGTCGCGCATCGTGAAGGACATCGACGGCGAGATGCTGGCTTCGGGCGGCCTCGTGAAAATCAGAAAGGCCAATCTCAAGCGGATGATGCCCGTCTCCGGCAAGCCGCGGCTCGGCCCCTGCATCGGCAAGGTGCGCCATTTCATCGCCATCGGACTCAACTATTCCGACCATGCTGCCGAGGGCGGCAATCCGATCCCGAAGGAACCGGTGATTTTCAACAAGGCGCCGAGCTGTATTTGCGGCCCCAACGACGACACCATGATCCCGAAGGACGCCACCAAGCTCGACTGGGAAGTCGAGCTCGGCGTCGTGATCGGCAAGCGTGCGCGCTATCTCGCCCAAGACAAGGCGAAGGACGCCATCGCCGGCTATTGTCTCGCCAACGATGTATCCGAGCGCGCTTTTCAGATCGATCGCAGCGGCCAGTGGGTCAAGGGGAAGAGCTGCGAGACCTTTGGCCCGCTCGGACCCTGGTTCGTCAGCAAGGACGAGATCAAGGACCCTCAGAACCTGAACATGTGGCTCGACGTTAATGGCGAGAAACGCCAACGCGGCAACACCAGGACCATGATCTTCGATTGCCAGCACCTGGTTTGGTACTGTTCGCAGTTCTTCGTGCTGGAGCCGGGCGACGTCATCATCACCGGCACGCCGTCGGGCGTCGGCCTCGGCATGAAGCCGACGCCGATTTATCTCAAGGCCGGCGACATAGTCACCCTTGGCATTGAGGAGCTGGGCGAGCAGCGGCAGAAGATCGTGCCGTTCAAGCCTTAGCTGTCGTGCCCCCACTAGGGCCGCGGCGGCCGGCGCCGCTCGTGGAACCAGGCGCGGTACTGCGCCATCTTCATGCGTTGTGCCGACGGCGCATGCCGCCTGCAAGTCGAG
>DATGDN010000391.1:0-6126 GCA_035310865.1 Pseudolabrys sp.
GCGATCGGTCTTGTAATTGATGACGTGGTCGGCGCCGAGCGCCTTGGCCTTCTCGGCCTTCGCGTCGTCGCCGACGGTGGTGATCACGGTGCAGCCGAGCGCCTTTGCCATCCTGATGGCGACCGAACCGATGCCGGAGCCGGCCGCGTGCACGAGGATCGTCTCGCCCGGCTTGAGCTTGGCGTTGTCGAACAGCATGTGTTCGACCGTGCCGAAGGCGATTGGAGCGCATGCGGCGTCGCGTAAAGATACGCCTTCCGGCACCGGAATGACGAGCCGCGCCGGCAGGTTGATCAGATCTCGTGCGAAGCCATCGATATGGAAACCCATGATGCCGCCGACATTTTCGCAGAGATTGTCACGGCCTTCGCGGCAGGCGGTACACCGGCCACACGTCATGGCGCCATACATCACAACCTTGTCGCCTGGTCTGAAATTGGTGCCATTACCAACGGCGGAAATTTCACCCGACGCTTCGGCGCCGACAACCAGGGGCAGTTGGCGCTTCGCGAATGCCATGCCGCGGAAGCCCCACAGATCGAGATGATTAAGCGCCACAGCCTTGACGCCTATCTGCACCTCTCCATCGCCGGGCGGCGGCGGTGGCGGGACATCGGCGAGCTCAAGCTTGCGGTCGGCAATCAGTCTTAACGCACGCATGGCGGTCCGGCTCCCCCGGCTTTAAGCCGGTTCGAGCCCCATAACCAGCGAAACGTTCTGCCCGCCAAAGCCGAATGAATTCGAAATCGCGTGGCGTAAGCTGGCATCGCGCGCAGTGTTGGGCACGACGTCGAGCGGAATTGCCGGATCGGGAACCGTATAATTTATTGTCGGCGGAATACGCTGGTTTTGCAAAGTGAGGAGGGTGAATACCGCTTCCACTGCGCCGGCGGCGGACAGCGTATGGCCAATCATCGATTTGTTGGAGGAGATAGGCAGGCTCTTCATGCGGTCGCCGAAGACAGTCGAGCAGCCGAGGTATTCCATTTTGTCGTTTTCGGGTGTGCTCGTGCCGTGCGCGTTGACATAGTCGATGTCGTTCGGCGTAAGTCCGGCATCGGCAATGGCATTGGCGATGCAGCCGATAATCGGCTTTCCGTCGGGGCTGGAACGCGTGCGGTGGAACGCGTCGGTCATTTCACCGCATCCTTCCATAACACCCAAAATCCTGGCACCACGCGCTGTCGCGGCATCGTAACTTTCGAGCACCAATGCCCCGGCGCCCTCGGCCATGACGAAACCGTCGCGGTTCTTCGAAAACGGCTTGGCCGCCGTGTGCGGAACGTCGTTGCTGGTGGAGAGCGCGGAGAGAAGCGAAAAGCGGATCACGGCCTCCGGATTGATCGATCCGTCTGTGCCAATGCACAGGGCGGCGTCGGTCTCGCCACGGCGGATGGCTTCAACGCCGAGCTGAAGGGCAGTCGCGCCCGATGCGCAGGCGGTAGAGAGTGAAATCGGCGAACCTTGCGTGCCGAATTTTTCGGCCAGATTGTCAGCCACCGAACCCAGCAGAAAGCGGCGGTGGTAGTTGGGAAAATCCGCGCATACACGAAGCAGGTCCGCATAAGTAACCTTCTCGTTGGCGCCCGACTTCGCGCCGATCTCAAGCCGTTGGGGCCATTCCATCTCGATAGGCGGGACCGCGAGAAAGAGAGGGCCGGGGAACTGGCCTCCTGAACCGAGTTCAGATTGTGCAATTGCCTCTTCGGCCGCTAGCTTGGCGAAGGATTCCGTCAACGCCGCAGCAGTCTGTTGTGGCGGTAGATAGTCAATCGTACCGGCGATCCTAGTCTTCAGGCCATCGGTGGGAAAGCGCGTAATGGTCTTGATGCCGGATTCGCCACTCGTAAGCCTTGCCCAGTTGTCAGCCTTACCTGCTCCGAGTGAGGTCACCACGCCGAGGCCGGTCACGACCACGATAGGCCGCCCCATTTTGTCCTTGCCCGCCATCGCTCGCTCTCCTCAGCCGACCCGTTCAACGAGGGCAAGACCTTCGCCTCGCCAATGTCCGACACCCGTCACCACGACTTGTTTCAAGTCCCCATCCATCGGCCGCTCCAGACCGGTCGAGTCACAGGGCGGAAACAGACTACCATGGCCGAGCGCGACCGTGGCCAGCGCAATATTCATAGCAAATTGCGGCTCCAGCCCATGGCCGAGATATGAGCCGGTGGCGCGAACGGCAAGATCGCCATGGGCATCGAGGAAGACGCGCTCCTCCGTTGTAGCCGGATCAGCGCCGGTTGCGCCGGACAGGACCGCTGCGTGCCGGGCGTCGATCCGACTGCGAATTCCGTCCCATAGCCGTAACAGTGTTTGCGTGACTGTCCCCGGCTCACGGTTGGCGCGGTCGGAGACGACGGAGGTAAGGCGGCCCAACGGCTTGACGCCACGCTTTTCGGCGTGGTCACGCGCCTCGATCACCAGAAAGGCGCCAAGCGACGCCAATGCGAAACCGCCTTTCCCGTCCCCGCGCTCCCAAACCGGGGCATATTTATGTTTCAGTGCCAGGGTTGCGAATTCGTAGAGCATCAGCAGGTCCGGACGCTCGCCGTTATACGAGCCGCCGACCAATGCAATATCGCTTTGTCCCGCGCCAATGCGCGCATGCGCAATTCGCACCGCGTCAATACCGGCGGATTCTTCGCCCATAAATGTGCGCGAGGAACCGGTCACTCCGTGAACGATTGAGATATTTCCAGCGAGCAGGTTGGAAAGCTGCGCCAGAAATAAGGTTGGACGCAGGTCACTCATCAGCCGTTCGTTGAGAAATGCGGCTGGATTCGCGGCATTTCTGATTCCGGTCAGAATGTTCGAATCGACGGTCAAATCGCGTTCGCCGCCTCCGGCGGCAACGATCAAATCCATGCGCGAAAGGATATCCGTATTGCCTTTGACGCCCGCCGAGTCGAGGGCGAGGCCTGCGGCGTAGGTTCCGATGCGCTGCCAGTTCTCCATCTGTCGCTGATCGCCTTTTTTGGGGATCTGCGCGTCAAAATTGATTGTTGCGAGCGGATGCACGACGAACGGTGCAAAGGTCACCGTATCCGCCGACGGCTGCGCTTGCATGAGCTTTTGCCAGTGCGCCGCCGCCCCTTCACCGAGACACGAGAGAATTCCAATACCAGTGATCCAGACTTCTCGGGGGCCGCTAGCCATTGGCCGGCACCTCGGCCGGGAAGCCGACTAGGGCAGCGGTTTCGCGCATCCGGAGCTTCATTTCATGGTTTGGGAAATCCAGAACGCGCAGGGTCAGCGCCGCATCGCAGATTGCCTTTCCATCAAGCGTTATGCTCGCTTTCGTGACCGCGTATCCGGAACCCTCGTGGACAAGGGACGCCTCCACTGAAAGTTTTTGGCCGGGCGTGACGAACATGCGGAACTTGGCGTCCTTCACGGCCGCAAGAAATGCCATTCGCTCGAAGTGGTTCACGGCCACGACCAGCCAGCCCGAAGTCTGGGCCATGGCTTCAATCAACAGTACGCCGGGCATCAAGGGAAAGCCGGGGAAGTGGCCATCAAAGATTGTATTGGTGGTCGGAACCGTCGCCTCGGTGCTGATCTTGCGGTCGGCGAGACTGATATCGGCGATCCGGTCGATCAGCTGAAAGTACTCAAGACGCATGTGACCCGCGCTTCAAGCTCCCTTTGCAGCGACGAGTTCGTCGATGCGGGCGCTCAAGTTCTTGAGCACGAAGTACTGGTCGGTGGTCGCCTTGCCGTCATTGACTTCCTGCGTCCATTGCTCAAGGGGAAGCTTGATCCCAAAAGCCTTATCGATGGCGAAAGCAATATCGAGAAAATCCAGGCTATCGATGCCGAGATCGTTAATGGCGTGACTCTCCGGCTTGATGGAGTCGCGCGGAATATCACAGGTTTCGGCGATGATATTGGCTATGGTGTCGAAAGTCGAAGACATCGGTAACTCTCTGGTTGATCTGGAGTTCTGGCAGGCGGGCGGCCAATGCGCCCGAGTCCCCGCGCCACAGCCCCCAAAGCGCACTTTCACGGCAAGCGATTGGCTGCCCGTATAGCGAAGCGGGGGCGAGAGTTCAATGGCGGCGGCCACTTAGCTCGCCAAACCGGACTTTGCGTCAATCCGGCCCCTGGAACAGCACATAGCCCGCAGCAGCACTTACCAGCGGTCCTTTGTCACCTCGACCGGCGTGCAGCCGCTGCGTCCGGAAAGGACACAATCCTGGTTCCTGCGCATGGCCGCCATCGTATCGGCCAGCCACAGGCCGGCTGCGATGAGTCCGATCACAAAGATAAATGCCGCAACATTGACCATCATGCGGTGGCGGTAATCGTCCGGGTTCTCGCCGCGCTCATATTTTGTCAAATCCTCGACCGGCGACGGAGATGGGACAGGCGAGCGCCCGAAGGGCTTCCCTCGGCGAAAGCCAATTATTCGCGACTCTTTGTTGAAGTGAGACGGTTCTCGATCGGGCATGCGTTCAGCTTACCATAGCGCAGGAACCCGTTCGACTCGTCACAACGCACCATTGAAGCCCGCCCGGTTCCAGGTATAGGTCGTTCGCACATGACGCAGTCTTTGCACGGGGGTCGAGATGAATAGGATTGTTTCCATGGTCGCTGTTGTTTTTGCCATTTGGGCGGCCGAGCCAGCGCGCGCCGATGACGTTACGATCGGTGGCTTGAAAATTTCCGCGGCCTGGTCTCGTGCGACGCCAAAGGGCGCGGCCGTGGGTGGCGGATATTTTACGCTCACCAATACCGGTAGCGTACCGGATCGTTTGATTGGCGGCGCGTCGGATATTTCAAGCCGCTTCGAGATCCATGAAATGAGCATGGACAAGGGCGTGATGAGAATGCGCCCCATCACATCAGGCATCGAAATCAAACCCGGCCAAACAGTCAGGTTCGAGCCGACCGGATATCACATAATGTTTGTCGGACTAAAGCAGCCTCTCAAACAGGGTGAGCATTTCAAAACGACATTGCAGTTTGAAAAGGCAGGAAGCGTTTTGGTGGATTTCACGGTTGAGAGCATCGGCGCACGGGCGGGAGGCTCGGCAATGCCGGATGCTAAGCCGATGCAGCACGGCCATTAATCGCACCTGGCAATAATTTCGTAAAATCAGATGATTGCATTCATACCAATATTTAAGGGGGTCACGGCTATAGCTTCGGGCCTTGTTAGCGGCCGAGGTAGGCGAAATGACAACGAACGACCAGAGCGGCGAACGTCATCGGTTTTCCGGTCCGCACGGATCGGCCATCACGCATGTCGATCGACGAAGCGTTGTCCAACAATTGGCTCGAGATCTGGTACCAGCCGAAAATCGATCTCCGACGCAAGTGCCTGGCGGGCGCTGAAGCGCTTTTAAGGATGCATCACCCGCAGGCCGGACTTTTGTGGCCGGAAGATTACACCGGCGCACTCGATGATGAGAGCCTTGTAAAACTCACCGAATACTCGTTGGTGACGGCAATGCGTCAATGGGTTGTGTTTGAGGAGGCGGGCTTCGGGTTGCAGCTTTCCATCAATGTGCCGGCCAACCTATTGCCGAATATTCCGATCAACGCGCTCGTCACCGCGCATCGTCCGCAATCGGAAAAGTGGCCTGGGCTGATTTTGGAGTTGACTGAAGATCAGATCGTGCGCGATTTCTCGGCCATCCGCCAAGGAATTGAAATCGAACGGCATCGCCATTCCGATCGATGAATTCGGCGCGGGCTATTCGTCGTTCTCTAGTCTGCGTGATCTGCCGTTTGCCGCACTCAAATTACATGGATCGTTTGTCAACAATTGTGCGGTTGACGTTACCAATGCTGCGATATGTCAGACCGCCATCGATCTCGCGCATCGGTTTGACAGCAGTGCGGTGGCCGGAGGCATCGATACGATCGCAGATCTGCAGGCGCTGATCGTGATGGGCTGTGATTTTGGACAAGGTGCGCTGGTTGCTCCGCCTTTTCCGAAAGACCGATTCCTTGATGCGTTGCGACAGTATATGAACAAGCCGCGTGCCCCCGAGCAGCCGGCGGACGGGGGCAAGGAACGCGTCGCCTAGGATTAGCTTCAGGAAACATTTTTGCGACTCCCGCGTCTCCCCGAGCCCCGGGGGAGACAGAGGAGGCTGAAATGAAAATGGTCGTACT
>DATGDN010000392.1:0-2146 GCA_035310865.1 Pseudolabrys sp.
TTTGAGCAGGTCCTCGCCGCCGCCATGGCGAACCCACGAAATCATTTGACGGGCATTCAACCCGAACGGCAGCGCTGTTCCGAACGTGAAAGCCGGGTTCTTGCCAAAGTAGTAGTACAATGCCGTATTGCCCATCTCGACGGTGCCATTCTGGACGGCATCGAGCACCTGCAGGCCGGGGACAACTTCGCCTGCGGCGAAAGTCTGAATTTGGAATTTGTTGTCGGTGATCTCGGCCACACGTTTGGCGAAATATTCGCAGCCGCCATAAAGGGTATCGAGCGACTTTGGCCAACTTGCGGTCAGCCGCCATTTCACTTCCGGAGATGATTGGGCAATCGCGGGAGCAGCAAGCGCTGACGCAGCAAGCCCCACGCCTGCGGCTTGCAGGAATTGACGACGTTTCATGACGTTTCCCCTCGTTTACATCGGTCCGCCGACCGGAGGAGATTTCACTCATGATTGTCTGAAACACGCCTCTTGCCGGCGGCCGACAAAACAATCTTACGCCAATTGGCGCAAAGAAAAGACCATCCGCAAGGGTAGAAATTAACGCGACCTAGCTCGTTCCAGCGGGCGGTTGCGGCTCTTCCTTTTCTGCCAGTTCACGCAACATGGCCAATGCTTGAAGCACAGACTGCTGGCGCACTTTTGAGCGGCCAATGTCCCCGTATTTTCGGTCATGGGCGATGACGCGGCCACTTCGTGATGCCGCGCAAAAATAGACAAGCCCGATCGGTTTACCCCGCACCGCGCCGGTCGGCCCCGCAATACCGGTAATAGAGATGGCGAGGTCGACCGAGGCATGGGCGAGGGCGCCCTTGGCCATTTCCTCCGCGCATTCCGTGCTCACCGCACCGTAGACGTCGATCGTCGCTGGCGTTACGCCGAGCATCTGCTGCTTGGATTCGTTCGAGTAAGTGACGAAGCCGCGGTCAAAAACCGCCGACGATCCAGGTATTTCGCTGATCGCCGCCGCGACCATGCCACCAGTGCAAGATTCCGCCGTTGCGAGTGTGAGCTTCTTCCGCGAACAAATTTCGAGAAGTGTCTTGGCGGCGTCGACTGCAGTTTGATCCGGCATGCTAGTCCCAGGGCAGACGAATGGTCGCCGTCGCGTAAGCCGCAATGCCTTCGCCGCGGCCAGTGAAGCCAAGCTTTTCGCTCGTCGTCGCTTTTACGCCAACCCTTTCAATGCCGATGCCGGCAAGCCTGGCGATGTTTGCCCGCATCGCATCGCGATGCTGACCGATGCGGGGGGCTTCGCACACAATCGTGAGGTCGAGATGCGCGATGCGGCCGCGCCGGGCGCGCACGCGATCCACAGCAAAGACAAGGAAGCGGTCGGACGAGGCGCCGCGCCATTGCGGGTCGCTCGGCGGAAAATGGGCGCCGATGTCGCCTTCGGCGAGTGCGCCCAGAATGGCGTCCGTGAGTGCGTGCAATGCGACATCGGCGTCCGAATGGCCGGTGAGACCTTTCGGGTGGGCGATGCGGATCCCGCCGAGGGTCACATGATCACCCGGGCCGAAGGCATGCACGTCCAAACCAGATCCGGTGCGGACATCGCCGAGGGCGGCAGACTGCATCGCCTCGGCGCGCGCAAAATCGTCCGGAGTCGTGAGCTTGATGTTGCCGGGCTCGCCGGCGAACACGCTCACAGTCATGCCGGCCCATTCGGCGAGCGCTGCATCATCCGTAAAATCGTCGCGGCCCTGCGCCGCGGCGCGGCGATGGGCGTCGATCAGGGCGTCGAAGGCAAAAGCCTGCGGCGTTTGCACCAAGCGAAGCGGCCCGCGGTCGATCGTTGCTTCGACGGTGCCGGCCGGGCCTACGCGTTTGACGGTATCGGTCACCGGCAGCACGGGAATGGCCGCACCGGTCTTTTCGGCGGCCGCGATCGCGCGAGTGATCAGATCAGCGCTGGCGAATGGCCGTGCGGCATCGTGCACAAGCACGATATCGGGCGAGCGAGGCAAGAGCGCTTCAAGTCCAGCGCGCACCGAGGCCTGCCGCGTCGCCCCGCCAAACACCGGGGGCAGAATATCGATGTCGCTCGTCTGTTGCCGGACAAGATCGAAATCGTCGCGACGAACGACAGGCTGGACAGCGCCGATGTTCGGGATTTCAACGAAACTTAAAAGCG
>DATGDN010000393.1:0-2731 GCA_035310865.1 Pseudolabrys sp.
ATGCGGTGGAAACCAAGACCGACCGTTCATTCTTCATGACGCGCACGGAAGTGCACTGCAAACGCTGCCTCGGCCATCTCGGCCACGTATTCGACGACGGGCCTCCGCCGACCGGGTTGCGTTACTGCATGAACGGCGTGGCGATGAAGTTCGTGTCGCAGAAAAAAAATTCTTCTTCGTGATGCAGACGGCAGAGGGCGATCGTCCGCGATGGCGAGACCGGATCGAGGAAATCGGCTCGCTGCTCGAAACGTTGCTTTTGCTGCCGGAGGTGCGCGAAAAAATATCGCGAAACGCGATCCGCTTCGCCGCGGAGACGCGCACTCCCACGCTGTCAGCGCAGGATTTCACGATCCTGTGGCTCGGCGTGCTTGCCGAGCCGGCGCGCGTTTGTGACTTCGCAAGCGCGATCGGCACAACGCCGGCTGAATGGTTCCTCTCGACGCAGCGCTTGCCCGGGATGCCATGGACGCCGCAGGGAGCGGACGAGGCCGCAACGCTGTCGAAGGGCACGCTCGCTCATTTCGAGAGCACTTTCGCGGGCGATGAATCGTTTTTGCTTCTGAGAGATCGGGCACCTGAACGGCAGCGAGCCTGATCGTAGGTCAGGCGGCGGAGCCACGCCTCAGCCCGCCGCCAGCACTTCCATGACCTTGTGAAAGAAATAAACGCCGAGCGCGAGGCCGCCGATCGAGGACCAGCCCGAGACCGTCTTGCCGGCCCATTGCGTAAGCGCACCGCAGGCAATCGCCGTTCCGAACGGCAGCACCACAAGCAGGATGATGAGCAGAACGTACATGTCAGTGCCTCATTTCACGGTCGCTTCGACTGTGCCACTTGAATCATCCCTGGCCGGGCACTCAGCGGAACAGTCCGGTCAGGATAAGTGCGAGAACCGAGACGACCACAAACGCGGCCACAATGTCGCCGGCCGCCTTGCCGATGCGCTCTGGCATCTCCATCGATGGTTCGAAATAACTCATTGTGCCCTCCGTTACCGCACTCCACCGCGATCCGGCCTTTTAGACAAGTCAAATCGGCATAAAGGGCTGCGTGGCACGCTGATGGTTCTCGCGCATCGCGCCCAAGCCGCATTTCGACCGGCGTCGTTTCGAGTGTCCGGTGTGCAACCACGCCACCGATTTGACGGCCGAGTACGATACGCGCCAGCCTCAAAAATTGCTAGGAAAAAACTCCTTGAAAGCGTGCCGCTGCTCAGGTAGAGAGATTGGGCACGCTCCAAATTTGTGCTTGAGACATCGCGGCGCCGGCGGAACACGCCCGCGCGCTTCGGCGCTGTTCCATGTGGCGGCGTTGTTGCCGCCAGGGGGAGCGAAGATATGCCGCGCGTCGAGAATAACCGAACCGTGGAAAGCACGACCGAGGCGCGCGCCGCCGTCACCGGTCACAATGTGCGTTATGTGCTGTTGATCGGCACGCTTGCGGTGATCGTGCTCTTTGCGGTGGCTTGTGTCGTTGCCACCAGGTTGTGAGGGCTTCGGCCGCGATGGGCCTACATAGCGGCCCGCTCCGGCGGGCCGTTTTTATTTTCGCACGGCCGGAACGCATTGATTACGAGACAAGAACCGAATGTGGTCCCACATCAGGAACATCTTTGCCGCGCCCGAGGCGAAATCCTCGCGCACGGCGCGGCTGATCGCGCTTGAAGGCGGCGGGCGGCCCCGATGGACGCCGCGCGGCTACGCGGCGCTGGCACGCGAAGGCTATGGCCGCAACGCCATCGTCTATCGCGCGGTGCGCTTGATCGCCGAAAGCATCGGAGCGCTGTCGTTCGTTCTGTATGAAGGCGCGGCCGAGCGCGATGCGCACCCGCTGCTCGAACTGGTCCGGCGGCCGAACCCGCGCCAGGACGGAGCCTCGTTCCTCGAAGGCGTCGTCTCGCATCTTTTGCTCGCCGGCATGCCTACCTCGAAGCGGTGACGCTGGCAGGGGGAGGGTGACGCGCAAGGAAGCCTCCAGGTGCGCGAGCTCTACGCGCTGCGGCCCGACCGCGTGAAGATCGTACCCGGGGCCTGACGGCTGGCCGCAGGCCTACGATTACACGGTTGCCGGCCGCACGGTGCGCTTCGATCAGGGCGCCGCTGCTGCCGCCGGTTCTGCATCTGACGTTCTTTAATCCGGTCGATGATCACTACGGCATGAGCCGGCTCGAAGCCGCTGCCGTCGCGGTTGACAACGCCGCCAATGCCGGCCGCCCGCTGGTGCTCGAAGGCGGCCTCGACTGAGCGGCGCGGCGCCAGAAGGCGCGGTTGGCCTCCTGATAGTTGGAATAGGTGTTGTCGCCGGGGATCGCCAGCAGCATCGGCGGCACACCGAAGACGAGCGCGATCTCGAAACGCGTTTGCAGATTTCACCCGACAGCGCGGAAGGCAGTGCTGTAAGAGTGGGGAGACAGAGTATGCATAAGTTTGTAATTTCGAGTCTGAGCACGTTCGCGCTCGCCATTGCCGCGATGGCGATTCCGACCGGCGCAAGTTATGCGCACTTCAGCAAGGCGGCGTGCGGTCAGCAGCCGGTGCAGATGTTCCCGAGCTTCCAGGAAACCTCGTTCTTGTATGTCAAGAAGGTGAAGCCGTGCCCGACGCCGCGTGACAATCACAACATTGGCAAGGCTGCCTTCTGGTGCGGCTTCGCGGCGGCCACGTCCGAAATGGTCGGCACCCTCGTTCATCAGAACGACAAGAAATATCCGCGCCAGTCGACGATTTTC
>DATGDN010000394.1:0-4776 GCA_035310865.1 Pseudolabrys sp.
GTCGTTGCGACGATTTCGTCTCCGGAAACAGAGGCTCAGTTGCGCGGTGCGCAGGCCCAACTGCTGAAGGCGAAACGGTCTCTGGCGGAAACTGTCGCGCTCATTGCCCAGCGCAAGAGCGATCTGGATTTTGCCAGACCAGATTATGAGCGCGGGAAGACTCTGCTGGAGCACGGGAATATTCCGCAGCAGGTCGTCGATCAGCGGCGCAACAAGCTCGAAGCGGCGGAGGCCGGATACGTTGCGGCAAATGCCCAGCGTGACCAGGCCGAGGCCGCAATCAAGGCTGCCGAAGCCGATGTCGAACGGCTTCAGTCAATTCTCGTCGATCTCGTGCTCGTCTCTCCGAGAAGTGGACGGGTGCAATACCGGCTCGCTCGCGCAGGCGAGGTGGTCTCTGCAGGGCAACGCGTTCTGACGATTCTTGATCTCAACGACGTCTACATGACGATCTACCTGCCCGCGAATGTGGCGGGACCGCTTATGCTCGGCGACGAGGCGCGCACCATTCTCGATCCGATCCCGCAATATGTCCTCCCCAACACCATCAGCTTTGTGGCGACCGAGGCCCAGTTCTCGCCAAAGAGCGTCGAGACGGCCGAGGAGCGGGAGAAACTGATGTTCCGAGTCAAGCTCCAGGCCGATCCTCAGGTAATCAATAAATACTATCGCCAGGTGAAGACAGGGGTGCGCGGGCTTGGGTTTGTCCGCACCGATCCGAAGATCCCCTGGCCCGCAGAACTTGCTGTGAAGCTTCCGTAATGAGCAAGGCCACGATCGCAAGGATCGAGCGCGTAACACACCAATACGGAAAGACGTTCGCGCTCAACGACCTGACCCTCGATTTTCCCGCCCAGTGTATGGCGGGATTGATCGGGCCTGATGGCGTTGGAAAGTCCACCTTGCTCGCCCTCATCTCCGGGGTGCGCAAGATTCAAACCGGCAAAGTCACGGTGCTCGACGGCGACATGGCGGATGAGCGCCATCGCCGCGCGAGTTACGGCCGCATTGCCTACATGCCCCAGGGACTTGGCCGCAATCTCTATCCGACGCTGAGCGTCTACGACAACATCGACTTCTTCGGCCGGCTATTCGGGCAGGGCGCGACCGAGCGGCGCGAGCGCATCGACGGGCTTCTAAAAGCCACCGGGCTCGACCCGTTTCCGGATCGACCGTGCGGCAAACTCTCAGGTGGCATGAAACAGAAAGTCAGTCTCTGCTGCTCACTGATGCACGATCCTGATCTGCTTGTTCTCGACGAGCCGACCACCGGCGTCGATCCACTCTCCCGGCGGCAATTCTGGGAACTCATCGATTCGATCCGCCTGCGCCGGCCGCAGATGAGCGTGATTGTCGCGACCGCGTATATGGATGAGGCGAGCCGGTTCGATTGGCTCGCCGGAATGGACGACGGCAAGGTCATTGCGCAGGGCGCACCAAAAAAGATCCTCGCCCAGGCGCAAAAGAGCAATCTCGACGACGCCTTCATTGCGCTACTTCCGCCGGAAAAGCGCGGCCAGCATCAGGAGGTGATCGTGCGGCCGCGCGCCGAGAGCGATGACAAGACGCCGGCGATCGAGGCGGAGGGGCTGACGCGCCGGTTCGGCGATTTTGTCGCCGTCGATCATGTGAGCTTTCGCATCGGACGCGGCGAGATTTTTGGATTCCTCGGCTCGAATGGCTGCGGAAAAACCACAACCATGAAAATGATGACCGGACTTCTGCCGGTCACGGAAGGTTGGGCCAAATTATTCGGCAAGCCGATGGCAGCCGACGATATGGAAGCGCGCCAAAACGTCGGCTACATGTCGCAGGCGTTTTCTCTCTACGGTGAGCTTACCGTGCGGCAGAATCTCGAGCTGCACGCGCATCTTTACCACCACCCTGCAAATGAGGTCGAAGGTCGACTCAATGAGCTACTGGAAAGATACGAGCTAAAAGCTGTGGCCGATGCAAAGCCAGAAAGCCTGCCGCTCGGCGTGAAGCAGCGACTGCAGCTTGCCGTGGCCGTGCTCCACCGGCCCCCCATGCTCATTCTTGACGAGCCGACTTCGGGCGTCGACCCGGTCGCCCGCGACGCTTTCTGGCGCACGCTGATCGATCTCTCTCGTAATGATGGCGTCACCATCTTTCTGTCGACCCATTTCATGAACGAGGCCGAGCGCTGCGACCGTATCTCGCTGATGCACCAAGGGCGGGTGCTTGCCGTTGGCGCCCCGAAGGAGCTGGTCAAGGAGCGCGGCAGCACTAGTCTGGAGGACGCCTTCATCTCCTATCTGGAGGAAGCGACCGAAGCCGGAGAAAAAAAGAAGGCTCAAACGGCGCCGCAAGCTTCAAGGCAGGCAGCCGAACACCCTCCGGCGCCGCAAGCGACCCCGCGCGAAGCCAAACCCCCTCCCTCGGGCGCTTCCAGGCGTTTCGATCCCGGACGGATGTGGGCGTATGCCCGGCGCGAAACGATGGAACTCTTGCGCGATCCGATCCGGCTCGCGTTCGCGTTTGTCGGGCCTGTCGCTCTGATGTTTGCGATGGGCTACGGCATCACGTTCGATGTCGAGCATCTAAAATACGCGGCCTTCGACCAGGACCAGACGCCGCAAAGCCGGCGGCTGCTCGAAAGTTTTTCGGGTTCGCGTTATTTTACCGAACGCCCCCCGATCGGCTCTACGGACGAACTGGAGCAGCGCATGCGCAGCGGAGAGCTGGCTGTCGCCGTTGAAATTCCATCCGGCTTCGGGCGTGATGTTGCAAGCCTGCGTTCGCCCGAGGCCGCCTTCTGGATCGACGGCGCCATGCCGTTCCGAGGCGAGACCACGAAAGGCTACGTGACTGGTTTGTCGCTGCGTTTTGCGCAGGACCTCATTGTGGAACGCGTCGGCCCCAACGCCCCGTCCAACGTCTATTTTGGCAGCGTCAACATCGAAAATCGCTTTCGCTACAACCAGGCCTTCAAGAGCGTCTTCTCGATGGTTCCGAGCGTCATTGTGATAATATTGGTTTTGATCCCGGCAATCATGGCGACCATCGGCGTCGTGCGCGAGAAGGAGACCGGCTCGATCGCCAATTTCCGATCCACGCCCATCAGCAAATTCGAATTTCTGATGGGTAAGCAGTTTCCGTATGTCGTCGTCGGTATGTTGGCGTTCATTCTTATGGTGCTGATGGCGTTTGTCGTTTTCCAAGTGCCGGTCAAGGGATCCTTCGGAGCCCTCGCGCTCGGGACTTTGCTCTACGTTTTTTCCACGTGCGGCTTCGGGCAACTTATCTCGACCTTTACCCGGACCCAGGTTGCAGCGGTCTTTGCAACCTCGGTTATCTCCATCATCCCCACGGTGAACTTTTCCGGCCTGCTCGTGCCCGTGTCCTCCCTCACAGGCGCGGGAAGACTGATTGGCCTGATGTTTCCAATGGCGTGGTTTCAGCCGATCAGCGTCGGCACCTTCACAAAAGGGCTTACCTATTCTGATCTCGGGCTCAATGCTCTCGCGCTTGCAGGCTTTGCGGTCGGCTATTTTATTGCCGCTCACATATTGCTGCGGAAACAGGAGAGCTGAGATGTCGGTAGGCCAGGCAGCCGACTCACGACAACAACCGGCACCGCACGTGACGAAGGCGAAGCGGTCCGGGAGTCATCAGTTTGCCAAGCTGCGGCTGCATGTCGCCAACATCTACAGGCTGACGATCAAGGAACTGCGCAGCTTCCGCTCCGACCCGATCATGCTGCTGCTTGTCGCCTATGCCTTCACCGTTGCGATCTACGCCGCTGCCACCGGGGCCTCGACCGAAGCGACCAACCTTTCGGTTGGGATCGTCGATGAAGACCATTCCGATTTGTCACGCCGCATCGCAGATGGCCTCACACCGCCCACTTTTCAGCGGGCGGTGGAGATCACTGCGGGGGAAATCGACCCGGGGATGGATTCACAACGCTTTATGTATGTCATTGAAATTCCAACGAAGTTCCAGGCGGATATTCTCGCCGGGCGGCGGCCGACGGTTCAAATCAACGTAGATGCCACCGCGGCTGCCCAGGCCGCTAATGGCATGACTTACATCCAGAACGTTATCCTGAACTATGTGACAGGGTTCGTCTCGGGACGGGAAGGATGGAGCGGCACACCGGTCAAAGTGGTTACGCGAGCAAAGTTCAATCCGAATTTTAATACGAGCTGGTTCACCTCAGTGATGCAGATCGTCAGCAATCTCACGATGATCACCGTGATGCTCACCGGCGCTGCGCTTATTCGCGAGCGCGAGCAGGGTACGGTCGAGCATCTCCTCGTGATGCCTGTCGTTCCGGCCGAGATCATGCTCTCAAAGATCCTCGCCAACGGCATGGTCGTTCTGCTTGCAACGACCCTGTCGCTGGCGTTTGTCGTCGAGTGGTGGTTGCAGGTGCCGGTCGCGGGATCGCGTCTGCTGTTTCTGGGCGGCGCGTGCTTTTATGTGCTCGCAGTCGCGGCGCTTGGCATTGCCCTCGGCACCGTTGCTGGCACGATGGCCCAATTCGGCCTGCTGTCTATTCCCGTGTTGCTGGTGATGATGCTGCTTTCGGGCAGCACTACGCCGCTGGAAAGCATGCCAGTTTGGCTGAAGTACCTCATGTTGGGCATCAGCCCGACGCCACATTTCGTGATTTTCTCGCAGGATGTGCTTTATCGCGGCGCCGACTTGTCGATCGTCTGGCCAGAGATTTTGGCGACGGCCGTCATTGGCGCTGTTTATTTTGGTTTCGCGCTCTATCGTTTCCGTCGCGTCATTTTCGGTAGTTGAATA
>DATGDN010000395.1:0-3005 GCA_035310865.1 Pseudolabrys sp.
AACGGCCCTCATTCAAGAGGACGCGTTGACGATCTTCGTGGCCATCACCGAGCTACGGACAAGAATGCCGACGACCGTCGCGCCCGAGATAAGTTTGACTATCTGGGTCGTACGAGCCGAACCGCCGCGCACAAGATGCAATAACCGCGTGGTCGGGCCCGAGATCGCGTTGCAACACCATTCCGCGATCGAATTGGATGGTCAAACCGTCGGCGGAATAAACCGCGCCTTGATGCAAGGTCTCCATCCATATTCGACCCGGCGAGAACCAGTCGAACCAAGCTCGGACAGGCTCGCCAGTTTCGCTAACGATGTTGATGTTCCATCCATTCTGAGTAACAAAGGCCCGCTTGCCTTCGAAGCCCTGGCAACCCTGCACACAGCGGTATGTTCCTGTGAGACTGATAGCAGGCTGTGCTGACGCGCTATTTGTCGACATTGCCGCCAATATGCCCGCCACAATCAACAGTCGTTTCGCGTTGTCCATGAATGCGCCTCCTAATTTGTTTAAGCGATGCGTTAACACTGCGACGGCGTATTTTACCCCCGGAAGCAGACATTCAGCGCAGCCAGACGACCGGCGAGACTATTTGATGGGCGTCGTGTCGCTGACCTTTTGCCAGGTTTGATCGGGATTGAACGATGTCATCCCCTCTGCAAGCTTGGCAGTGCGCGGGCCAAGATCCTTCTGATAGACCACGCCGGCGTGATTGACGATAAACGTCATCACACCCGAATTCCTGTATTCGGCGGGATAGGCGACAAGCGCAAAGCCCCCGATCATCTTGCCACGTACCACATAATCTAGCTCGCCGCCGGGCGCGGCCGCTCCCTGCTTTGTCAGGATTTTGAAATAGTAGCCATGGAAGGGCGTGCGTCCGCCACCGGTGCGGTAGCCCTGAGCGGTCGCCTGCGCGACAAGTTCGCCAAGCGGGCTGGCATCCTCGCCCTGCGACGCCGGCCAATAGAGTCCGTCTTTCTTTCCCGGCTGACTGATGACGCGTTGTGCGTATGTCTTGACGCCGGCGCCCGTACGGTCCTTCTCCGAGTACTCATTCTGTGCGTCAACATAAGCAAGCGAGGTCTGAATGGCATCCAACTCGTTTTTGCCAATGCGGCGTGCGAGAATTTCCTGACGACCAGCAGCTGTGTCGAAGCGCCACATTCCGTCCTTGCGGAGGAGGGGTATCGGAAGTGGAAAGTCTTCTTGGCCAATAACCAGGGTCGCCTTGCTGTCGCCGTCCATGGCGATTTGATGCTTTACGTCATAGGCGGAGAGAAATTTCTGGCGTGTCGCAGCATCAGCCACTTCGTCACCCGACGATGCGATGTCGACGCCATCGGGGCCCAATACCGCCACAATGGCTTTCTGGTCACCCGCCTTGACCGCGCCGACAAGCGCGCTGGCAGCCTCGTCGGGCGTTTTGAATGCTTGCTGAGCGCCGGCGAAGGAAGCGACCGTGCAGAGAAGCGCCGCGATTGTCAGTGAGACAAGGAGTCTGTTCATGGCATCCTCGGCTTTGTCAGTGTGAAACAGGGGCAGCGTTCGGGACCCGAGCACCGGACTCGATCCATTGATCGTAAGTCTGAAACCTGAGTCCGAGCTTGTCGTAGAAGACGCGCAAATAGCCGTTTTTGTCGCGCACGACGGCCTTGGGCATGACCGTTTGAACTTCCTGCGCCATTACGCCGACATAAGCCCGGTCGCTGCCGTTGTAGCTGAAGCGATAGAAACCGAGGCCATTGGAGAGGTAGCCGAGAAGAACGATGTCGTGCTTGAGCGCAATATCGGATCGCCGTCCGCCTCCACGGCCGCCACCGCCACGGCCAGCACCACCACCGCCGCCTGCCCGCATGCCGGGACCGCCGCCTGCCCGCATGCCGGGGCCGGGACCGCGGCCAGCGCCGCCGAGACTGGCGTGACCGCGCGCGGATTGCGCGTGGGTAACTCGTCCTGGCTGAATATTTCCAAGGGCATTGCCGCCGCCCGAAGGCCGTTGACCCGCGCTCGGCCGTCCGCCCGAAGGCCGTTGTCCTGTGCTGGGCCGTTGGCCTGTGCTGGGCCGCTGCCCTGTACTCGGTCGTTGTCCGGCGCCAGGCTTTTGTCCAGCGCTTGGGCGACCAGCGCCACCGCGATCGCCAAGGCTGGCTTGGCCACCGCCAGGCTTGAGCACTTGTTCGCCGCCGCGGCCGCGAAAATCCGCCCGGCTCTGGCTTCCGCCGCGTAAATTGCTGTTGCCAAACTTCTGTTGCACGTTGGCGTTGTTGTATCGCACGCCTTGCCGGTGTTCGGGTCTGTGCTGCCAGTTGTTGCCGCCTGTATTGATATTGACAGGGCGGTTTACGTTGATGTTGTTGTTGCCCCAGTTGGCGCCTCCGCCCCAGTAATTTCCGCCCGACGCCCAGCGCCCAAGAGCGTAGCCGGCGCCGAATGCGATTCCGGTGGCAATGATCCCGCCGGCGATATAGCCCGGCGGCGGAAAATAATAGGGCGGATATGCCGGGTAGGGCCACCCGCCATACGCAACGGCAGGATCGTAATACGGCACGTAGATCGTATTGGGGTCTGTCGGCTCGATGACGATGAATTCCTTGCCCTGTTCTTGTTTTTTGCTGACCTTCTGTTCCTTGGTCGACGTCAGCTTTTTGTTGGCTTCGGCTTTCGTCCGGAGACGCTGGATCGCGTCCATTACATCCGGCTGCTGGGCAAGAACCGCATCGCCGAGCTTCTGGGTCCAATCGAGTTTCGTGCTCATCATTGCGAGCACGTCGGGCGTCGCAACCAATGACTTTACGCTTTCATCCCAAGCCTGTTTCTCGACGGCGGCCTTTAACTGATCTCCCTTGAGAGCCTTATTTTCCTTCGCCCAGCGATCAGCCTGCACCACTTCCAAAGGATAGGTTGATGCCATCAATACGAGTGACAAAAGCGTATCTGGATACAGCGCGATCGGGGCAACAAGCGCATCGAGCTCTTCTGATTTGAGGAGTTGTTCGGTGGAAGC
>DATGDN010000396.1:0-1833 GCA_035310865.1 Pseudolabrys sp.
CAGGAGCAATTCGGCAAGACCGCAGCCAGTTATCTGACAAGTACGCCACATGCGCTCGGCAAGAGCCTTGAGCGGCTGGTCACCCTCACCTGCCCGCAAAAGAAATGGCACGTCCTGGACGTCGCGACCGGCGGCGGCCACGTTGCCTATGTCTTCGCGCCCCGTGTCGCGCGCGTATGGGCCACCGACATCACTCAGGAAATGCTCGATCTCGTGAAGACCGAGGCGCAGAAGCGCTCGTTGTCCAACGTGCGTACCGCCTATGCCAAGGCCGAAGCCCTGCCTTTCGAAGATGCGAGCTTCGATCTGGTGACCTGTCGCATCGCGCCGCACCACTTCGATTCAATTCCGGAGTTTCTCGGCGAGGTCCACCGCGTGCTCAAGTCAGGTGGTCTGTTTGCACTGGTCGACAATGTTGTGCCGGAAGGCACCGTCGGCGACTACGTCAATGCTTTCGAACGATTCCGCGATCCAAGCCATCTGCGCGCCTGGACCATGGAGGAATGGCGTGCCGCATTGAAGCAAGCCGGTCTTGCAATCGCACACGAAGAGCAGATCTACAAGAAAATGGAATTCAAGAGCTGGGCAAGCCGCCACGGTACGACAATGCAGGCGCTGTTGCGCGCCATGCTGGCGGAGGTAACGCCAGCGGTGAAGGCGACACTGGAACCGCAAGGCGCCGGCGCCGATCTGACATTTCGCCTTTGCGAAGGTCTTTTCATCGCGAAGCGCGCGTGATCGAAAAGAAATCGCCGGCCCACGCCGAACAGCACGCGCCGACCGACAATCCGCTCGAACTCGACGAAGAGCTGTTCTCAGCGCTGGGTGCCCAGCTTGGCGGCGACAACGAATCCCTCCGCAACCTGCTGCTCGATGCCAACGCCAAGATCGGTGAGCTCGACGGCATAAAGAATGCCGTCGGCAAGCTTGTCGATCCGGTGAGCAAGGCGCTGCGTGCGCTCGAGGCCGAAAAATCCGAAAAGATCAGCCTCCAAACGGTGCTCAACAACACGCGCACGGCCTACGGCCTAGCTGCGCAATGAGGTCGCCGAGCTGGAGAAGATGGCGAACCTTTCGGAAAAGGAATGTCAGGCGCTGCGTCAGGAACTCACCACCACGCAGAATCTGCTCCGCACGCTCGAGGCAACGAAAGCCGAAATCGCCATCGATATCGCTGCAAGGCGGGCTCAGATTGTCGATCTGGAGGCGCGTCTCGCCCGGGAGACCGGCGAAGGCAAGGCGCTGCGCGAGAAAAACCGCCGACTGGACGAGCGGCTGTCCGCCGCCGACAAGCGCGTGGCAGCGCTCGAGTCCGAGCTCAATGGTGCGCGTCAGCGGTTGCTGATGATCGAAGACGAGAAGCGTTTGCAGCAGATCTCGCTCGACAAGATCAACGCCGAGGCGGCGCGCCTAATCCCGCAAGCTCGCCGAGACCGAAGCCAGCTTGACGGCATCGCAGGGCCGGCTGCGTCACGTGGAGGGCAATTTTGCCGAGCTGAGTACCGAACGGGCACGGCTTGCCAACGCACTCGATGAAGCCAACGAACGCCGCGAGCATGAAATTACCACACAGCGGATGCGTTTTGACGCGCTGCAGGCGCGCGCGACCGCGAGCGAAAAACTGCTTGGCGAGGCGCGCGAGCACTTGCTGGCCCGCGCCGACGAAATCCGTACCTATGATCGGCGCGCGCCGGCGAACTTGCGATGGAACGTGACGGCCTGCAGGCGCGCGTGGCGGATCTCGAAAGCGAATGCATCCAGCGCAAGTCCGAATTCAAGGAATGTGGATCAGGCGCGCGCAACGCTCGTGGAGCGCACCGTCGCGCCTCGCTC
>DATGDN010000397.1:0-6550 GCA_035310865.1 Pseudolabrys sp.
CTCGTCTCCAGCGTTTCCACACAGCCAGCCCCGATCAGCAAATCGGCCTGCAGGCTCGAGGTCGGCAGCGCCACAAGATGCAGCCGCTTCACCCCGCGTCTGATCAGCGCCCGCGTTGCCGCCATCGGCACGCCGGAAACCTCGCGCGGGACCACCAGCATGCATCCATCGACGATTGCAGCAATCGCGTCGTCGATTGATTTCGCCGGTTGAAACATTGAGGCTTGCCCGTTGCGCGGCATCGACGCCGCCGCCATTTTTCTCATTGTTGCCCTTGCATCGTCCACTGGATTTTGCGACTTGGGTTAGATGCCGGCGACCTTGCAGGACAAATTACGCGCCAAACGCTTCGTGATCACCGCGGAAGTGACTCCGCCGGTGTCCGCCGATCGCGGCGAATTGCTCATCAAGGCGCTGCCGCTGAAAGGTCTCGCCGATGCGGTGAATATCACGGATGGCGCCGGCGCGCGGCCGCATCTCGGTGCCGTGACCGCTGCAGCGATCCTGGTGGAACAGGGCATAGAGCCAATCCTCCAGCTGACGTGCCGCGATCGCAATCGTATCGCACTGCAGAGCGACCTCTTGAGCGCCGCAGCATCGGGCGTGCGCAACCTGCTAATGCTGCGTGGCGACGACCCAAGTGCCGGAGACCAGCCCGATGCCAAGCCGGTATTCGATCTTGATCCACGCTCGCTGCTCGATACCGCCCGGCGTCTTCGCGATGTCGGCGAGCTTCCCACCGGCCGCAAGGTCACCGGCAACTTTGATTTCTTTCTCGGCAGTGCCGACAATCCGATCGACCCGCCGCCCGGATGGAAACCAACGGGCCTGCAGGCGAAGATCGATGCCGGCGCGCAATTCGTGCAGACGCAATTTTGCATGGATGCAGGGGTCGTGCACCGCTACATGGCGCGGCTCGCCGAGCAGGGAATGACCGGAAAGCTGTCCTTCCTGATCGGCATTGTGCCGCTGCGCTCGGCCAAATCGGCGCGCTGGATCAAGGAGAAATTGTTCGGCGCGATCATTCCCGACGCGCTTGTCGACCGCATGGAACGAGCGCGCGATCCGGCGGCGGAGGGAATTAAGGTCTGCACCGATATTATCCGCGAGCTGGCCGATGTGCCGGGCGTTGCCGGCGTGCACATCATGGCACCCGGAAACGACGCAGCGGTGCCAGAAATCATAAAAGCTGTCCGCGCTGGCATTGGGCGTCTTGCGCCGGCCTGACCGCAGCTCGGCTGGTTTCGATTGCCGTCGTATCGCCAGCCGAATTGATGCTACAATTCCTAGGGAACCGACGTGATAGAGACGCCATCAAGGCGCGGTATCAGGGAGGATAACGCATGAGGACCCGCAGGATTGCGCTCACCGCAATTATCGCCGCTGCAACACTCGCCGGCTTCGTCGCTCAAGGCGCGGCGCAGGAAAAAGTCTGGAAGCACGGCCTGATCAACGCCAAGGCGGATGCGGGCATCTTCCTGATGGTGTCGACGCGCGACTTCGCGAAGAAACAGGGGCTCAAGATCGAGATCTCGCAGTTCAAGGACGATCAGCTTGCGCTCAAAGCTTTGATTGCAGGCGAGCTCGACAGCTTCGAAGGCGGGCCGCAGGGCGTGTTCGCAGCCGACGCCAAGGGCGGCGATGCCAGGCTGCTTGGCTGCCATTGGATCGTCGTGCCGCACGGCATCTACGCCAATGAAAAGATCTCACAAGTGCAGGATCTGAAGGGTAAGCAGATCGCAGTCTCGGCGCCCAATTCGATGCCAGACATGCTCGCCCGCTCTGCGCTGGCAAAATTTGGAGTGTCCGACACGGAGGTGAAACTCGCGGCAGTCGGCGGAGATCGCGACAGGTATCAGGCTTTAGTCGGCGGCGTGGTCGACGCCGCGGTCGTTTCAAACGAATACCAGCCGGTGGCGCCGAAGAGTATTCACCTGTTAGTCGCCGGGCGCGACGCGGTGCCGAATTTCATGCGTGTATGCATCGTCTCGAGTGCGAAAAAGCTGGCCGAGCGGGGAGACGACGCGGTGAAGTTCCTCGCCGCCGAGATGAGCGCGCTGCGGTTCGCGCTCGGGAACCGGGACGCCACGATTGCCTTGACGCGTGAAATCATCCACGCCAAGCCCGACGATCCGCGGCCGGCTTTCGTCTACGACGATGCCGTCCAGCATCACGCCGTCGACCCGACGCTGCCGCTGCCGGCGGAAAAGATACAGTGGATCCAGGAGCAGATGGTGAAGGCCGGCAAGTTGAAGGCGCCGCTCGATCTGAAGACCGTCACAGCGCCGGAATATCGCGAAAAGGCGCTCAAGGTTATCGGTCACTGAACAGTCGCACTCTGGAGAACTGAATGGGTGAGGTGAGTTTCCTCGACGTGTCCAAGCGTTTTTCGTTGCGCGTGGACGGCGAGGTTCATCATGTGCAGGCACTTGATCGTGTCAGCTTCACGGTCAAGGACGGCGAGATCGTCGCGCTGATCGGGCCGTCCGGTTGCGGCAAGACGACCGCACTTCGCGTTGCGATGGGGCTTGATCCGTCAAGCGGCGGCCGTGTGGCCGTTGATGGCCGCGAAATCAACGGCTGCGGGCATGACCGCGGCATGGTGTTCCAGCACGCGGAATTGTTGCCCTGGCTTTCGGCCCTGCAGAACGTGATGTTCGGCCTGGAAATGAAGGGCGTGCGTGGCGCACCTTTACGCGAAACAGCGGAAAAATACCTGCACTTGGTGGGACTGAAGGATTCGCAGAATCGGCGTCCGCATCAGCTTTCCGGCGGCATGAAGCAGCGTGTCGGCATTGCCCGCGCGCTCGCCATCGACCCCAAGGTACTGCTGATGGACGAACCGTTCGGCGCCCTCGATGCCCAGACCCGAGAGACGTTGCAGGCCGAGTTGCTGGACATCCACGCTCGTACCCGAAAAACCATTTTGTTCGTCACGCATGATCTTGATGAAGCCGTCATCATTGCCGACCGCATTGTCGTGATGAAAAACGGCCGCGTGCAGGAAATTATGAGTGTGCCACTCAAGCGTCCACGTCCCGATCCTGGCCTCGTGCGCGGGATGCCTGAATTCTCCGAGACGCGCTACAAGGTCTGGCGCGCACTGCATGAGGGGACAGCGGTGCACTGATGGTCGACATCGCCGGCAGACAAGAGAAAGCAGCGGCGGCAGCGGCAAAAGAGGAAGCTGCCGAGCGTAAACCGCTGCCGCGGTGGGTAATTACGGTCGCGTCAGTCGCGGTGCTCCTCATTTTTTGGGAAATATTCGGGCGCCGCATCAATCCGGTGTTTGGCTCTTATCCGTCTGCGATTGCGACGGCATTCTGGGAGCTTGCTGTCACTGGCCAGCTGTGGTCGGCGCTGTACGATTCCTTGCGGCCGTTTGTGATCGGTTATGCCCTTGCGATTCTGATCGGTGTGCCACTCGGCCTCTTTATTGGCGGCTTTCGCGTCGCCGAAGCAGCCCTCGGCCTTTACATCACCGCCGGCTACGCCATGCCGCTCGTTGCACTGGTGCCACTGTTGATTCTGTGGCTCGGGCTCGGATTTGCAGTCAAGGTCGCGGTCATCTTTCTGATGTCGCTGTTCCCGATCTGCATTAACACCTGGCTTGGCGTTACCGCCGTGCCAAAAACGCTTATAGAAGTCGGCAAATCCTTCGTCGCGCCGGACACCGTGATCCTTCGACGCATTATTTTTCCGGCTACATTGCCTTACATCATGGCCGGAATCCGGCTGGCTGTTGGGCGTGCTGTTGTGGGTATGGTGATCGCGGAGTTTTTCACGACCATTTCCGGTCTCGGCGCAGTGATCATTAATTCCGCCAATAATTTCGATACAGCGACGATGTTCGTGCCCATCATCATCCTGATGCTCATGGCAATCGGGCTGAACTGGTTGATCGGGTTCGTCGAGCACTGGGTCGCGCCCTGGCAGGCGGAGATTTCCGGGCGAGACCGGGAGTGACGCTGCAGTTTCATTAAATTAAATTTTGCAGTGCCGCCAGCAAGCTACGCACCTGTGGCTCCAGGATATTGCGCGTGATGAACACGACACGGCTCCGCCGATTGCGGTCGGGCCAGTGCTCAAGTTCGACCGGCGGGTGGGCGAGATGCTGCACAAACTGCACGACGACGGGGCCTTTGCAGTCCTTCACGTTGAGGAATCCCTTGACGCGCAACAGGTCCGGCCCCCGCAACTGCATCAATGCATCCATGGCCTTCGCAAAGACGGGCCACGGCAGTGGCTCGTCTATTTCCAGAACGAAGCTTCCAATGCCGTCGCTGTGCGCAGTTTCCGCCACGAATGCATTGCGTTGATCCGACGCCGGCTCCGTGAGGCAGGCCGGGTCGATTTCGCCATTGATCGCCTCGTGAATTTCCGCACTTGGGTTAAGCGCCTGCAATCGCGCCGCCAAAGCCGTGCTTGCGCCTTCGCCGGCAATATCGGTTTTGGTGATGATGAGCCGGTCGGCGAGGATCGCCTGCTTGCGGGCTTCTGTCGACCACGCGAGCGTATCGCCGCCTGTGACGGCGTCCACCACCGTGACGACCGCCTCAACATGAAACACGCCGCCCAACGCACGGTCGGTCGCAAACGTCTGCAGGATCGGACTCGGATCGGCGAGCCCGCTGGTCTCGATCACGACCCGCCGGAAATCGGGCAGCTCGCCGCGCTCGCGCTCGATGACCATACGGCGCAGCGCTTGCTGCAGGTCCGTGCGGGTGATGCAGCACAGGCACCCGTTGCCGAGCAGAACGGTCTCGTCGGCGCTCGGCCGCACGAGCACGTCGTCGATGCCTGTTGCCCCGAATTCATTGACGACAACGGCGGTGCCCTGTCCTTCCGCCGTCGTCAGAAAGCGCTTGAGCAGGGTTGTTTTTCCGGCACCGAGAAAGCCGGTGATTACGGTTACCGGCAGTCGCGCTCCGCGCTCGCGCTTGAGCCGGCGGCCGAACTGGCCGGCAGCAGGCGATGGGAAGGGTGAATTCATGGCGGTTATCTTACCTCTCCTCGCATGGCGCGGAGAGGGAGACGGTCAAAAATCCATTTCCAGCGTATAGAGTCCGCCGGTGTGGCGATCGACCGTGTACACGATCTGCCGCTCATCGACGAAAACGTCGTTGAGCTGCACCGCTCCGGCCGGGGTACCTTTCGGCGGCGGCGGCACGAAGGTGCCGACTTCCTTCGGCTGGTACGGATTGGAGATATCGTAGGCGCGCAGGCCGCCGTTGAAAAATGTGCCGATCACGATCTGGTCGGACTGCCACGCGGTCGGCACCGGCGGATTTTCATGAATGTTATGCGCGCCAAAACGGCCGCCTCGGTTGGCATAGGCGTCGACCGGCGGCAGCGGGCAGGTGGCGATAGAAACCAGGTTTTTTTCGTCGCGCGCGTCGACGATCCACACCAGCTTCGGCCAGTCCTCGGCCTTGTTCTCCGTCGATTCGTCGGTGACGATCAGCAGGCCACGGTCGAACAGCGGCACCGCCGTATGCATGAAACCGGTATAGGGCGGAGAATTTGTCCAGTGCGAAATCGGCTTTGGTTTTGACCTGTCGGCGATGTCCATCACGAACATGCCGCCGTCGATGTAGCAGAGATAGAGCCGATCCTTCCGTTGCTTGTAAACGTTGGTGTTGTGCGCGCGGTAGCCCTTGTCGAGCTTGTGGCGCGGCAGCGGCGTCTCGCCTTTCTTGGTCCCGGGCATCCACCAGCGGCCGACTTCGACCGGCTTCGCCGGGTTACGAACGTCGATACAGCGGTAGAACTGGTCATCCAGCGGGTGGCTCGGCTCGAAATCCGGCGATCCCGCTGCCATGTGCACATACTCGCCGTCGCAGAACCACAGCTGGTGCACGCCGCGCGAGTTTGCGCCCGAGCAATCGAGGAATGAGATCGAGCGCGGTTTTTCCGGCACCGACACGTCGAACAGCTCGAGCCCGGCCGGCTGCTGGTTGACCTTTTGGGTCTGGTAGGCGACCGCCATGATGTCGCCGGACAATTCCAGCGAATTCGAGCGCATATACGGCTTCGGCAGGTCGGTCTGCACGACGACCTTCGGATTGCGCGGATCCGAGACGTCGACGCCGGTGAAATTTTTCGGCGCGCTTTCGTGTGCCAGCCAGATGATGCGCCGGCCATCCTTGGCGATCTGCACCGACATGCCTTCGCCCATGCCGCCAAAACCGCCGAGATCGTTCTGCGCGAGAAGCTTGAAATTCCAGGTAACAGGCTCACCGCTTTTATTCAGCGGATTGTTGGCGGCAGACATAGTGGACTCCGGTGCTCGACAGGTTCTTGCAGAAAGGCCGGCGCGCATGCGCCGGCCTTGTGATTGAAAGTGGCGGCTTCCTCAGGCCATGGCCTTCTTCAGGAAGTCGGTACGGAAGGCTTTGCTCCAGTCCGGCATTGCCTTGAGCTTCTTGGCATCGATCAGGACCTGCGCCTGGTGCGTCATGTAGGGCACAAGATCGGACGGCCAGCCTGGCGCCACCTCGACGCGCGCGAGCGCTTTCGAAAAGGTGTCCTTCGACATCGTGTAGCCTTT
>DATGDN010000398.1:0-9522 GCA_035310865.1 Pseudolabrys sp.
CCTTCAGAAGAAGACCGGGAATTGCGGCGCCTTGCCGGTGCCCTCGCCTTCCACATTGGGCGTGGCGTACTTAATGAAACTCTCCGGCAGAGTCGCGCCCCAATAGACGCCCGTGCCGCGTTCTTCTTCGCTCCAGGTCACCGGCTCCCAATCGGGCGCCATGACCAGGAAACTGCCCGAGTAAATTTCCACCCGGTTGCCGCCCGGTTCATACGTGTACAGATAAAAGCCCTGCGAGTTGTTGTGCTTGGAGGGTCCAGCTTCGATGAAGATGCCGTGCTCGATCAGGATATCGGCGGCGCGCATCACATCATCACGATTGTCCACCCACAACGAGAAATGATGCAGGCGCCCATGTGCACCTTTGATGTCAACGACATAGGCGAGTTGATGGTGAATTGCCGTTGGGCTCATCCATGAGCCGATCTCGGTCTTGCCCTTCTCGTAGCGCACTTGTTCGCGCAGCTGGAAGCCGAGCAGCTCTTGCGCAAATTTACGATTGGCCTCGACGTCACTCGCAAGCAACGCCAGATGGTCGACGCGACGCACACAGACGCCGCGCCCGGTATATTTCTGCGGCAAATTCTTCAGCGTCGAGTGCAACGCTGGCGGCGCTACAAATTTTTGCTCCTCATAATAGATTTCCATGACGTGACCGTCGGGATCGCGGAAGCGGAACGAACGACCACGCCCGAAATCGCCGTTGCTCCATCCGAGTCCAAGGCCCGCATCCGCAATCACCTTGGCGAGCGGTCCAGCGCCTGCGGGCTCGTCGTCCGCCAGGAAATGCAGCCCACGCCGGCATTCTCTGCAGTGGTGAGCTTGAGGGTGCTGGTCGCATAGTCGCCATAACCGCGCAGATAGACCGACCGCCCAGCCTCATGCACGACTTCCATGCCGAGAAGGTCCCGGAAATACCAAAGGCTTTTGTCGGGCTTGGGCGTCAACAGCTCGACGCTGCCAAGATGGGCAATGTCATGGACGGGTTCGGCTTTTGGCTCCATCGCCGCCTCCTTGATTTTTCGTGCAACTATCGCGTGGAATCAGGCGGAAATGTTTGATCCAGCGCAAAGCTTGAACCCTCTCGGCGGACTAGCGCAGCTCGCTATGCCTTGAACCTCTTCGCCAGGGCGTCGGCGTTGCGGGCAAGCAGGCCGACATCGGCCCCGACCGCCACGAACAGATAGCCCCAATCGATGTACCGGCGCGCTTCGTCCTCGTTTCCCGTGAGGATGCCTGCTGGCTTGCCGATTTCCTTAAGCCGCTTGACTGCGTCTTCCATGGCCTTTTGCACCTCCGCGTGTTGCGGATTTCCAAGGTGACCGAGTGATGCCGCAAGGTCGGCTGGCCCGATAAACACGCCATCGACGCCATCAACCTTCGCAATCGATTCAAGCTGATCGAGCGAGCCGCGTGTCTCAACCTGCACCAGAACGCACATCTCATCATTCGCCTTGGTCGCATAGCCGGGCACACGGCCGTAACGACTCGCGCGCGCGGCAGCCGATACGCCGCGAATGCCTTGCGGCGGATATCGAGTGGAAGCGACGGCGCGTTTCGCCTCCTCCACGTTCTGCACGTAGGGAAACAGCAAAGTCTGGGCGCCAATATCAAGCGCTCGCTTGGCCAATACGGCGTCGTTCCAGGCTGGACGGATAATGGGCGTTGCCGTGCCACGCTGCACGGCCTGCATCTGCGAAACCAAGTCATGGATATCGTTCGGCGAATGCTCCATGTCGAGCAGGATCCAGTCGAACCCGCTGTCCGAAATAATCTCGGCCGCAATGTTGCTGCACAGGCTCGACCAAAGGCCGATCTGAAGTTTTCCTTGCGCAAGGGCGTGCTTGAAGGCGTTGCGTTGCATTTCCGGCATTTTTTGTCTCACACAAATTGGATGGCGATGCCGCCGAGCTGACCGAAATCGGCATGGAGCGTGTCGCCTTTTTGCGCGAAGACGACGCGTGTGAACGAGCCAGCAAGCACGATGTGCCCGGGCTCAAGCGCGTGGCCGTGCGGGCCGATCTTGTTGGCAAGCCAGGCCACGCCCAGCGCCGGATGGCCGAGCACGCCTGCAGCCAGACCTGTCTCCTCGATTTCCGAATTGCGGTACATGATCCCGCCGACCCAACGCAGGTCAACGTCCAGCGGGCCAACCGGGCGCCCGCCCATTGCGATCCCGGCAGCAGCGCCGTTATCCGCAACTGTGTCGACGATCTTGCGCGGGTCCTGGATGCGCGCATCTACGATCTCGATCGCAGGGATCACGTATTCCGTCGCGTGCAGCACGTCGGTGAGACCGACGCCAGGCCCCATCAGCCGCTTGCCCATGATGAAGGCGAGTTCGATCTCGACACGAGGCTTGCAGTAGTCGGCGTGCTTCACCTTGGCGCCGTCGGCGATCAGCTGGTCGTCGAGGATGTAGCCGTAGTCCGGCTCGTCGATCATCGACGAACGCTGCATTGCCTTCGAGGTCAGACCGACTTTGTGGCCGATCAGCTTGGCCCCGGCCTTGATCTTGCGCTGCGCGACCTCCGTCGAAATCGCGTAGGAATCCTCAATGGTAATCTCCGGAAACGTGACATGCAGCTGGACCGCCTGCTTACGCTCTTTTTGAGCCGCCATCAGAATATCGGCGGCTTTCTTGCGGTCGGCGTCGGACAGCATGATCGATCTCCCTGCCAGACCGATGCTGTAACGGTTCGCACGAAAAAATTAAAGGGAGGGACCTCGCGCCGTTGCAAAGCACGCTAATCCGCCTTTTCGTCAGCCTTCCGCTCTTTTCGCTTCTCGATCCTGCGGTTGGCGAAACGTAGCACGCGGGCCAGCGGCGGGCGCATCGGCGGCACGTCGTAAGCCAGGAGCGCAAGGCCGATGGGCAGCATCCAGATTCCGAGCACAGGCAGGAAGCCGAGTACGCCGCCGCCGGTCAGCGCAATGCCCGCCGGTACACGCACCCAGGCGGCCTCCGGCTGACGCAGGCGGTCGAAGTTGCGGCCGGCCCAGTCAGGCATGTGGTCCTGCAGCCGATCCATTTCCTCGTCGAAGTCGGGCGCGCGCGTCATACCAGATCAAAGGCTCCGGGCGCGGATTTGTTCCGGCCCTAGTGCTTGAGCTTGGGATCGACCTTGAACTTCGCCTCAGTCTTTTTCGTGATTTCATCGACCGTCACGCCCGGCGCAAGCTCTGTGAGCGTCATGCCGCCGGCTTTCTTGTCGATCGTGAAGACACCGAGATCGGTAATCACCATGTCGACCACACCGGCGCCGGTGAGCGGCAATTTGCACTTATGAAGCAGCTTTGGCTCGTCCTTGGCCGTGTGCTCCATCACCACGACGACTTTCTTGACGCCGGCGACCAGATCCATCGCGCCGCCCATGCCCTTCACCATCTTGCCGGGGATCATCCAGTTGGCGAGGTCGCCGTTTTCCGCGACTTGCATCGCGCCAAGAATGGACAAGTCGATGTGTCCGCCGCGGATCATGGCGAAGGAATCCGCCGACGAAAAAAAGCTGGTGGTCGGCAATTCGGTGACGGTCTGCTTGCCGGCGTTAATCAGATCGGGATCCTCCTCTCCTTCATAAGGGAAAGGCCCGAAGCCGAGCATGCCGTTCTCGCTTTGCAGCTGAACCGTCATGCCATCAGGAATGTAGTTGGACACCAGCGTCGGAATGCCAATACCGAGATTGACGTAGAAGCCATCGCGCAATTCCTTGGCGGCGCGTTCGGCCATTTGTTCGCGGGTCCAAGGCATCAGACTTCTTCTCCTGTTCCAGCTGCAGGCACGCGCCTACGCACCGTGCGCTGCTCAATGTGTTTGACCGCATTTGGCACATGCACGATGCGTTTCACGTATACGCCCGGCGTGATGATGTGATCGGGGTTGAGGTCGCCTGGCTGCACCAGATGCTCGACTTCGGCGACGGTCACTTTTCCGGCGGTCGCCATCATCGGATTGAAATTGCGCGCCGTCTTTCGATAGACGAGATTGCCTTCGGTATCGCTCATCCAGGCGTGGACAATGGAAAGGTCCGCGACAATCCCGCGTTCCATGATGTAGCGGCCGCCATCGAACTCGCGTTCTTCCTTACCTTTGGCGATATCGGTGCCGGCGCCTGTGCGCGTGAAGAAAGCGGGAATCCCGGCACCGCCGGCGCGGATGCGCTCGGCGAGTGTGCCTTGCGGGTTGAATTCGATCTCGAGCTCGCCGGCGAGATATTGCTGGGCGAAGAGCTTGTTCTCGCCAACATAGGACGAGATCATCTTCTTGACCTGCCGCGTTTCCAGGAGCAGTCCGAGGCCGGCGCCGTCGACCCCTGCATTGTTGGAAACGACGGTCAGATTCTTTACGCCGCTGTCACGAATAGACTTGATCAACGTCTCCGGAATGCCGCAGAGGCCGAACCCTCCGCAGCAAATCAGCATGCCGTCCTTGAGCAGGCCTGCCAGCGCGGCTTTCGCGTCGGGATAAACCTTTTTCATTTAACGCTACCGTTTTCGTCTTCAGGAATTTCGAGAGAACATCATTCATATGCCCCTGCGCAAGCCTAGCGCGCGGGGGCCGCAGGAGGATTGGCAGGCGCAGGTGGCGTGACGTCCGTAACCGGATTTTTGGGCGGGGTGATGTCTTTCACAGGATTGGACGGCCTTTGCGGCGCAGCCGGAACGGCGGGTGCAGGCGCCGGTGACTGCTTCGCCGTCGTGTCTTGTGCCTTGCTGATCGTCCTCGGCAGGAAGGGTACGCGGTGCGGGTAATAGGTCCAGAATATGAAAATCACCGCAAAAAACACCGCCGACAATACGGCGCCCGTCCCCCGGCGGTTGAACGACAGGAGGCCGCCGAGGAACGTTGCTATGGCGACGAAAATGGCCAGCACCACAACATACAGCCAGTCCACCTCGGCAAGATCGATCGGCATTGAACGCGTCCCTTTTCCCTTTTGGTGAGTTTAGCCCAGACCCGCGATGCGGGTCACCCCGTCGCCGATGTTTGCCGCGTCCACATTTAGCCGTATGACCGTGGCGCCAAGCCCGAACACCGGTTCCCATCTCTCGAGATCACACGCTATACCTGCGCCGATGCCGAAAGTCCTCATTCTCACCGAAGTTCAGGAAGCCATGCGCGCCCGCTACAAGGCGATGCTGCTCGAACGGTTTCCGCAGCTGACCATCGACGTGGTCGGACATCACAATGATGTCGACCCCTACATTGCAAACACCGATATCCTTTTGTGTTTTTCGCCGCCGATGGCCGACCATGTGGTGCGCGACGCGCCGAAATTGAAATGGATCCAGGCGCTCGGCACCGGCGTCGACAACATCGTCGACCTGCCCTCACTCGGCAAAGAAGTGATTGTTACCAACATCCGCGGAATTCACGGCGCGCCGGTTTCCGAAGCCACCATCGCTTTCATGCTCTCGCTCGCGCGCGACATGCCGCGTTCGGTGCGCGCGCAACAGGAAAGCAAGTGGGAGCGCTGGCCCGCCGCGCTGCTGTCCGGCAAGACCGTCGGCATTCTCGGCGTGGGACTGATCGCCGAATATCTGGCGCCGATCTGCAAGGCCTTCGGCATGACTGTCGTCGGCATCAGCGGGAGCCCGCGCGAAACTAAAAGTTTCGACCGCATGTCGCATCGCAACGATCTCGCAAAGATCGCGAGCGAACTCGACTTTCTTGTCGTATTGACACCCCTTACCGCGGAAACGCGCGGCATTGTCGGCGAGAAGGTATTTGCCGCCATGAAGCCGACGGCCTATGTGATCAATGTTGCGCGTGGCGGAGTTGTCGACGAGGCTGCCCTGATGACCGTGCTCAACGCAGGAAAAATCGCCGGCGCCGGGCTCGACGTGTTTTCGCAGGAACCTTTGCCCGCGGATAGCCCGTTGTGGAAGACAAAAAATGTCACGATCTTCTCCCACCTTGGCGGCTATTCGCAGGGCTACGAAGATCGCGCCATGCCTACCATCGCCGGCAACATGAGCAAGTTTCTCGCCGGCGAGCTCAAATCCATGATCAACATCGTGCGCAAGCCCGCATCCTGGAAAGACTGACCCATGGCCTTGTCCGAACGCCTGAACACGCCGATCTCCAACGCCGAGCTCGAACGCCGCTGGCGTGCTGTGCGCGCAGCCATGGAAAAGGAAAAGATCGACGTTCTGCTGATGCAGAACAACAACGATCACATGGGCGGTTACGTGCGCTATTTCACCGATATGCCGGCGACCAACGGCTATCCCAACACCGTGGTGTTTCCGCGCGACGACGAGATGACGGTGGTGTGCCAGGGCCCGTTCGGCGGAAGCGAAGCAACCGCGCAGGGCGACCAAAACTGGCGTGGAGTCAAACAGCTTCTCACAACGCCGAGCTACGCGTCGGCACACTACACGAAAGACTACGATCCCGAACTTGCCGCGACTGCACTTAAACCCTTCGCCCAGGGCACTATCGGTTTTGTCGGCACCTACCAGATGTCTTACGCGCTGCTTGATTACGTGAAACGCGCGTATCCGCAGGCCCGCTTCGTCGATGCTTCCGAGATGGTTGACCGGATCAAGGTCATCAAAAGCGCCGAGGAGATGGAACTTGTGAAGCGCGCCGCGCTGATGCAGGACGGCGCAATGCGTGCTGCGTTCGCTGCGGCCAAACCCGGCATGCGCGATACGGAAGTTGCCGCCGTCGCGCAGCATTACAGCCAGTGCCATGGCAGCGAGAACGGCATCTACCTCTGCGCGTCGATGCCCCTCGGCAAGCCGTCCAAGTTCGCCAACCGGCACCTGCAAAATCGTGTCATCCAGAAGGGCGATCAGATCGCCCTTCTGGTCGAGGACAATGGACCGGGTGGCATGTACACCGAACTTGGACGCTCGTGCGTGGTCGGCGCAAAAGTTCCGCAGGGCATGAAGGACGAACTCGATTTCTGCAAGGCCTCGCGCAAGTTCACGCTCGATCTGCTCAAGCCCGGCACGCCCTGCAAGAACATCTGGGACGCCTTCAACGAGTTCATGCGCAAGAACGGGAGGCCAGCCGAAGCCCGACTTTATTGTCACGGCCAGGGCTACGACCTGGTGGAACGTCCCCTCGTGCGCCACGACGAGCCCATGACAATCGAGAAGGACATGAACATCGTCGTCCATCCGACGTATATCCACGGCGGCTATCTCAACTGGCTGTGCGACAACTACCTCATCGGCGGCAACGGCCCGGGCGATCGGCTGCACCAGTTTCCCGAAGAGGTGATCGAGGTCGGTTAGTGTCACGCTTGACGGGCGGCCACTGCCCGCGCAAGGCTCGATGCTTATTGTAAAGAGGACCGCAATGAAAAAAGTACTGCTTGCCGCGGCCTTCGCCGCGCTCGTTTTGGCTGGCCAGGCCACCGCTCAGGATTTTCCGACACGCCCCCTGACGATGGTCATTCCATTCGCGGCGGGTGGACCGCAAGACACAATCGGCCGCATCATCGCACAGCGCATGAGCGAGCTGCTCAGTCAGCAAGTCGTCGTTGAAAACGTCGGCGGCGCAGGTGGCATGACCGGTTCCAAGCGCGTCGCCGATGCAAAGCCTGACGGCTACACGATGGTGCTCGGCAGCGTCGGCACGCATGCGCAGAACCAGACGCTGTACAAGAGGCCCTTATACAATGTGGAGACCGATTTCACGCCGGTGGCCTACCTCGCGGTCACTCCGATCGCGCTGATCAGCCGGCCGGATCTGCCGGTGAGCAATCTCAAGGAATTTGTGGCCTACGCCAAGGCCAATCAGGGCAAGATGCAATTCGGTTCCGCGGGCGCCGGCTCCGCCACGCATCTTGGCTGCGTCGTTCTGAACACGGCCATGGGCACGCCGATGATCACGCATGTTCCCTATAAGGGGACCGGCCCGGCAATGCAGGACCTTATCGCCGGCCGTATCGATTACCTGTGCGAGATCATCGCGACGGCCAAGCCGCAAATCGACGGTCAGAAAGTCAAAGGCATCGCCATTATGACCAAGGAGCGCTCGCCGGTCCTGCCGAATCTTGCGACCACCGTCGAACAGGGCCTCGACGTCCAGGCCTATACCTGGAGCTCGCTGTTTCTTCCGAAAGGCGCGCCGGCCGATGTCGTGAAGAAGCTCAACGAGGCTGCGGCCGCCGCAGTTGCGACGCCATCCGTGCAGGAGCGACTCGCGAAACTGGGGGCGACCGTTGCCGCACCGAACGAACGTAGTCCGCAATGGCTTGCCGACTTCGTGAAAAGCGAAGTAAAAAAGTGGGAAGCCCCAATCAAGGCAAGCGGCGTGCAGGTGGAATGAGACTTGCCGCCAAAATGCATGCCGTAGCGTAAAGGAAAAAGGGGTTGACCATGGCTGACGTCAAATTTCTCAACCCCGACACGCTCGGGAAGCCGCTGGGCCAATACTCGCATCTCACCAGAGTGAAGGCGTCGGAATTCGTTTTCATCGCCGGCCAGGTTGGCGTTGACAGCAACGGCAAGCTTGTCGGCGATGGCGATTTCCACGCTCAGTGCGTGCAGACCTTTGCGAATGTCGAGGCAGCACTAAAGTCGGTCGACGCGGGATGGGGGAACATCGTCCAGTTCACGACCTACCTGGTGCACTCGCAGGATATTCCAAAATTCATGAAATTCCGGCTGCGCGAATTTCCGAAGATGTTTCCGAACGGCGCCTATCCTCCGAACACACTGCTGATGATTGATCGTCTTGTGCAGGAAGCGTTGCTGGTCGAAGTGCAGGTGGTCGCCGCACTGTGACTCTCCCTGCGGGGACGAACGGAGAGATTTCAGTTCGGCTTGTCCATCAGACTGACGTGGGCGACAATCACGCGCCAGCCTTCGGGGAATTTCACCCAAGTCTGCGTCTGCCGGCCGATTTTGCCTGGCGCCGAAGGGCGCTCGTAAAGCGTCGAGGCGACCGCGAATTGACGGCCGAATGTGGTGATGACCGTGTGAGACAATTTGCGGCCGAGCGCAACCGGCGAACGCGCGGCGCGGAACGACTTGATCTTGGAGTGTCCATAGAGAACTTCGGCCGTGCCGTACCGAATGGTGCGCGGATCGTCCCGAAACAACTCGTCGAGCGTCGGTACGTCATTGCTGACGAGTGCCTTCTCATAGCGCTCGAATGCCGCCCTCACCTCTGCGACGACGTCCGGCAGGTCGATGTCCATCGGTATGCCTCCTATGCACAAAGTCCGTTGGACCTCATCATGGATGCGCCGGTCAAGCCTGCGCGCGACCTTGCGGATGGTGACGCGGCACACAAAATCCGCCTCTTGCCAGCTCCTGGCAGGCGGCCCGTAGTAGCCACCGGGCGGAGCCCCGGCGCCGCCCGAGTGCTGGGAGGAGCGTTCATCTCCCGCCCGCGGGCGCCGCATCCTGCTCCATCATCAGACGCCTCACGATGACGCCCCTCGATTGAGCCGGACGCGAATAGGAATAAAACCATATAGGATTAATGTCAAGACGCTCCGATGCCCCGATGTTGGTATTTTACACAAGCCTCTCCACTGTCATTGCCGAGCTTGACCC
>DATGDN010000399.1:0-20049 GCA_035310865.1 Pseudolabrys sp.
GATCGTCTACCTCAACATGAAGGGCGCCTGCTCTGGCTGCCCATCGTCGACGGCGACCCTCAAACACGGCATTCAGAACCTGCTCAGGCACTTCGTTCCCGACGTGGTCGAAGTCCGTCCGATATAGGCGCGCCGCGCCAAATTCCGACTTTCTTCGTCATGGCCGGGCATAGCCGCCCGAAGGACGGCGTGCTTTCGCACGCCTATATCCCGGCCATCTCGATTCATGAAGCATAGTGCCGACCCAAGCGGGATCGCATCGGAAGTCGGGTTTGCCCGACTTCCGCATAAATTACTCGCCGCAAGTCGGTAAACCCGACTTGCGGTGACAAGCCCGGCGATGACACCGCGAAAAGAATGTTAAACTAAATACATGCGCGTCCTTGCCATTGATACCGCGCTCGAAGCCTGCTCGGTCGCCGTGCTGGACACCGAACACGCGGCTACGCGCGCCCATGAATCCTTGCCGATGCAGCGCGGACACGCAGAGGCGCTGATGCCGCTGGTCGCGCGGGTGCTCGGCCGCGTGAATCTCGATTTTTCCGCCATCGACCGGGTCGCGGTCACCACCGGACCGGGGAGTTTCACCGGCCTGCGCGTCGGCATCGCCGCCGCGCGCGGCATCGCGCTTGCAACCGGCAAGCCGGCGATCGGCCTTACAACCCTGGCAACCTTCGCTGCGCCATTCATCGCGGCCGACGACACCCTGCCGGTTGTGGTGGCGATCGACGCACGGCACGATCATGTCTATCTGCAAGTCTTCGGTCCCGGCGGCCGCACCCTCGTTGCACCGCGCGTCGCACCGTTGCGCGAGGCTCTGCGCGTTTCGGCGACCGGCGCGCCGCGCATCACCGGGACTGCCGCCGCCAAGTTGGCGTCGCTGTGGCCCGCGGGCGAGCGCGCGCCGACCAAGGTCGAGCAGCGCGGCGCACCCGACATCAATTGGGTGGCGCGGCTCGGCGCCGCCGCGACCGATACCGCTACGCCCCCCAAACCTCTATACCTGCGCGCGCCCGACGCGCATCCGCAGGACGCCGTGCAATTGGCACGCCGATGATCGGCTTCATCAGCAGTCTGTTCGCACGCGCCGAACCGTCGATTACGGAAGCGAGCGAGCGCGACGCAGCGGCGATCGCAGCACTGCATGGCAGTTCATTCCGCCGCGGCTGGAGCGAGCAGGAGGTGGAGCGCTTGTTGCTCGATCGCCACGTGATTGCGCACCGCGCGACGTCCGGCCCGCGTCTCACCGGGTTCATCATGTCGCGCCTCGTCAAAGACGAGGCGGAAATCCTTTCAGTCGCGGTCGCGAGCAGGCAGCGGGGCCGCGGACTCGCGCGCCAGCTGCTGAACCTCCATTTGCGCCGCCTCGCCGGCCTTGGGGCGCGTGCAATATTCCTTGAGGTCGACGAACACAACGCGCCGGCGCTGCGACTTTACCAGCGTGCCGGTTTCCTCGAAGTCTCGCGTCGTCCCGGCTATTATCCCGCGGAGGGCACGACGGCTGCTACTGCGCTGGTCCTGCGACGTGACCTGATTTGACGCGCGGTGGACACATGCCCGACACGGCCAAATATGATATTAGAAGTTGCAGGGGTGAGGCTGAACTGGTGTGAGATTCTGACGTGACTACCGCGGACAAGCACAATATCGACAGGAAAAATATCGAGGCGCTATGCGCGGCCAAGGGCATGCGCATGACCGAGCAGCGCCGGGTGATTGCGCGCGTGCTGGCGCAATCGGACGATCATCCGGACGTGGAGGAACTCTATCAGCGCTGTGCCAAGGTCGATGAGCACATTTCGATTTCCACGGTGTATCGCACCATGCGGCTTTTCGAGGATGCCGGCATCATCGAGCGGCACGACTTCCGAGACGGCCGCGCGCGTTACGAAACGAGCCCCGAGGCTCACCACGATCACCTGATCAACCTCCGCAATGGCGAAGTGATCGAATTTCAGTCGGAGGAGATCGAACGCCTGCAGGCCGACGTCGCCCGCAAGCTCGGCTATAAGCTCGTCGACCATCGGCTTGAGCTATACGCTGTGCCACTCAACGACGACAAGAAACGCTAGGCACTCCCGAGGGATTAGGATGCCGACGGCACGCGCGCTTTTCATCGCGGCATTTTTCTTCACGATGACGCCGCTGCTGATCTCGGTGCAATGGCTCCTCGGCAAACTCAAGTTGCCTGGCTGGGGCTTCATCGCCTCGAATTACTATCGCGTGCTGTGCTCGCTCCTGCGCATACGCATTCGCGTGAACGGCGTGCCGAATCACAACCGCGCGGTTCTCTACGTTTCCAATCATGTGTCATGGGCGGACATTCTCGTCATCGGCTCGCTCGCGCCGGTCGCCTTCGTCGCTAAGCGTGAAGTCGCGAGCTGGCCGCTCGTCGGCATCACCGCCAAGCTGCAGCGGACGGTGTTCGTCGACCGCGCGCGCCGGCATCAGACTGGCGAGGCGGTTGCCGAGATCGTCAAGCGGCTGACGGAAGGCGTTTCGGTGGTGCTGTTTGCCGAAGGAACCTCGAGCGACGGCAACCGCGTGCTGCCGTTCCGCTCCGCACTGCTCGGCGCCGTCGAAGAGGCTGCCGCACACGACGGTGCCGGCAATATCCTGATCCAGCCGATGTCGATCTGCTATACCGGCCAACATGGCATCCCGATGGGTCGTCAGCACCGCCCGCTGGTCGCGTGGTATGGCGATCTCGACTTCCTGCCGCACATAAAGGCATTCATCGAACAGGGCGCGGTCGACGCCGTCGTCACCTATGGCGAACCGGTTCCGGCCGATGGCGCCGCCGACCGCAAGGCCATGACCAAAAGCCTGGAAGGTTCGGTTCGCGGCCTGCTGACTTCGGCATTGCGCGGGCGGCCGCTGACGGTGCAAAAGGCGCACCCCGGCTGAGGATTTATTTTCAGGCGCCGGCTTGGCGAGTCTTAAAATCGCTGTAAAATCAAATATATGGTCTCGCGGGACAAATCCCGCGGCGGCAGGTTAGATTGGATACGCTTCGCATTGAAACGGCATGAGCAAAGCCCGCAAGGTCCACGTCAAATCGTTCGGCTGCCAGATGAACGTCTACGATTCCCATCGTATGGCGGACACCTTGGCGCCCGAGGGCTTCAGCGAGTCCGCAACACCTGAAGAAGCCGACCTGGTGATCCTCAACACCTGCCACATCCGCGAAAAGGCGGCGGAGAAGGTCTATTCGGAAATCGGCCGTATCCGCGAGATGAAGGAGGCGGCCGAGCGCGAGGGGCGCCGCATGCTGATCGCGGTCGCCGGCTGTGTCGCGCAGGCCGAAGGCAAGGAGATTATTCGTCGCGCGGGTGCGGTCGATCTGGTGGTCGGCTCACAGAACTATCATCGGCTGCCGGAGATGATCGCGCGCGCGCAAGGCGGCGAAAAAGTCATCGATACCGAATTTCCGATTGAGGATAAATTCGAAGCTTTGGCCGTGCCTAGCCGGGACGCGATCGCCAAGCGCGGCATCTCGACATTCGTCACAGTCCAGGAGGGCTGCGACAAGTTCTGTACGTTCTGCGTCGTGCCCTATACACGTGGCGCGGAAGTCTCGCGGCCGGTTCAAAAGATCGTCGCCGAAGTCGAACGTCTGGCCGATGCCGGCGTGCGCGAGGTCACGCTGATCGGGCAGAACGTGAACGCGTATCACGGACCTGGTCCTGATGGGACGCCCTCAAATCTCGGCAAGTTGCTTCGCCGTCTCGCGCAAGTGCCCGGCATTCTTCGTCTGCGCTATACGACCAGCCATCCGCGCGACATGGACGACGACTTGATCGAGGCGCATCGCGAGTTGCCGGCTCTCATGCCGTACGTGCATTTGCCGGCTCAATCGGGCTCCGACCAAATTCTCGCGTCGATGAATCGCAAGCATACGCGCAAGGACTATCTCGACGTGATCGCACGCCTTCGCGCGGGCCGTCCCGATCTCGCTTTCACATCCGATTTCATCGTCGGCTTTCCCGGCGAAACCGAACAGGATTTCCGTGATACGCTCACGCTCGTCGACGAGGTCGGTTTCGCCGGCGCCTACTCTTTCTTGTTTTCGCCGCGACCCGGCACGCCCGCCGCCGATATGATCGAGCAGGTTCCGCCGGAAGAAAAGTCCGAGCGCCTGCAGCGGCTGCAGGCCGCCATTACGCGCCATCAACGCGGATTCAATGCAGGCTTTGCCGGACGTACTGTCGATGTGCTTCTCGAAAAGCCGGGCAGGCTCCCCGGACAGCTTGTCGGCCGCTCGCCATATCTGCAGGCGGTGCAGGTCATGGCGTCGGTTGATTGTATTGGCACAGTCCGACGCGTAACCATCGACGAGGTCGGTACTAACAGTCTTTTCGGCAGTCTCGCAGATGAAACCCGTGCAATGACGCTTATCGCATCAGGAGCTTGAACCACCCTTGCGTACAACGGATCCGGTGATCCCACCCGCTGCCGCCTCCGAGGAGACGGCCACGACGCAGACCGTGCTCGCGTTCGAAGACAACAAGCTTGCCTCCGTGCTGTTCGGGCAATACGGACAGAACCTCGCGCTGATCGAGCGGCGCCTCGGCGTCATGGCGGAGCAGCGCGGCAACCACGTCACCATCGAAGGTTCGCGCGGTGCCTGCGAGCAGGCGCGCCGCGTGCTCGAGGGTCTCTACGAACAGCTCAAGCGCGGCCGCGACTTGAGCCAGGGCGATGTCGAAGGGGCGATCCGGCAAGCGATCGCGCAGGGCTCGCTGTTCGACTACGACCCGGCGGCTCCACGGCCCGCGTTCGAGGAAATCAACCTGCGCAAGCGACCGGTGCGCGCACGCACGGCTGCACAAGATGCCTACATCCGCGCTCTCAAGCGCCATTCATTGGTGTTCGGGACCGGCCCCGCCGGCACCGGCAAGACCTGGCTCGCCGTTGCGCATGCACTTCAGATGTTCGAACGGAAGGACGTCGACCGCATCATATTGTCGCGACCCGCCGTCGAGGCCGGCGAGCGTCTCGGCTTTCTGCCCGGTGACATGCGAGAAAAGGTCGATCCTTATTTGCGTCCGATCTACGACGCGCTTTATGACTTGATGGACGCGCGCATCGTTGAGCGCGCGTTGCAGGCTGGCGAAATCGAAATCGCGCCTCTTGCCTTCATGCGCGGACGTACACTCTCGAACGCGGCCGTCATCCTCGACGAGGCGCAGAATACGACCCCCATGCAGATGAAGATGTTCCTCACCCGCCTCGGTGAAAACAGCCGCATGATCGTCACCGGCGACCCCAGCCAGGTCGACCTGCCGCATGGCCAGGCTTCCGGCTTGGCCGAGGCCGTGAAATTGCTGACCGGAATCGAAGGCGTCGGCCATGTCACGTTTACGCATGAGGACGTTATCCGCCACGAGCTCGTGGCGCGCATCGTGGAGGCCTACGACCGCGGCACGCCCGCGCGCGAGGGAAAGGGATGAAGACGGCGCCGGGACGGCAAGCTTCGCCGCCGCACATCGACATCGGGATTCAATCGCCCCTTTGGGACGCGCAACCTTTGGCCGGCAAAACCGTACGCAACGCTGTTCTTGCAGCGGCCTCGGCACTCTCAACAGTGGGCGGCGAAGTGAGTATTGTGCTCACCGACGATTCGGCTATCCGCTCGCTCAATCTGGACTGGCGCGGCATCGACAGGCCGACAAACGTACTGTCGTTTCCGGCGTCCGGTTCCGCGGCCGACAAAGACGCTCGCCTGCTCGGCGATATTGTCATCGCCTTCGAGACGCTCGAAAGAGAATGCGCCGATGAAAACCGCATCTTCCTTCATCACCTCGCCCATCTGGCGGTGCATGGCTTTCTCCATCTCCTTCGCTACGATCACCAGACCGACGCGGAGGCCGAGAAGATGGAACGGCTCGAAAGTAAAATCATGACGCGCTTGAACATGTCCGATCCCTACCGCGCGCGTGATCTCGGCAACGCCTGACCGCCATGCCTGAACGCGATTCACCTGGTTCAATTTCTGCCGGCGCGACGCCATACGAGCCGCGTAACCTGCCCGTGCCGGTGCCGCCTGCACGCAACGGCGGCGAGAACTGGTTCATGCGTGCCTTGCGTGCGTTGTTCGGCTGGAAGCCGAACATGGTGCGCGCTGACCTGCAGGACATATTGGACGCCGTTGGACCTGGTGAGTCTGGCTTCTCTCCGGAAGAAGGCCGGATGCTCCGGAACATCCTCGGCTTGCGCGAGCGACGCGTTGGCGACGTCATGGTGCCTCGCGCAGATATCATCGCGGTCCAGCAGGATATCAAGCTCGGTGATTTGATGCGGGTGTTCGAAAGTGCAGGCCACTCGCGCCTCGTCGTCTACAACGACACGCTCGACGACCCCGTGGGCATGGTGCACATCCGCGATTTGATCGCATTCATGACTGCACGTGCAGCCGTCGACCCTGAAAAGAACGCGAAGCGCAGAAAACCGCTGCCTGCGGGGCTCGACATGAAGGCGATCAACCTCGCCACACCATTGTCGGCCACCAAAATCGTACGCGAAATCCTGTTCGTGCCGCCGTCAATGCGTGTCATCGACTTGCTGGCGAGAATGCAAGCGACCCGAATTCACTTGTCACTGGTGGTTGACGAATATGGCGGCACCGATGGGCTCGCGTCGATCGAGGACATCGTCGAGCAGATCGTCGGCGAAATCGCGGATGAACATGACGAAGACACAACGCCTGCAATAGTGCAGCAGGCCGATGGTTCCTTTGTCGCCGACGCGCGCGCGAACATCGAAGATGTCGTCGCAACGGTAGGGAATGACTTCGACGTCGGCGATGCGATCGAAGATGTCGATACGATTGGCGGATATTTGGTGACCCGCGCCGGACGATTGCCGGTGCGCGGCGAAATCGTGCCGGGCCCGGATCTTTTCGAATTCGAAGTCCTCGACGCGGATCCACGACGCGTTAAACGCGTGCGTATAATTCGGTTGAAAGAGAGGCGCGACCAGCCGCGCGAGGCGCGCAAACGCAACGAGGCGGATGGAGTATTCTCGGGCGTCGCAACGTCGTCCTCGGGCGCGAGCGAAAAGGCAACGCCCAACGATGCCGGTCCGACGGGCACGCGCCAACTGTGATCACCCGCTTCGCCCACGTCGTAATCCTCGCCTTTGGCTGGCGGCGCGCGATGATTGCGTTTGCGGCTGGCGCGGCGTCGGCGCTCGCGATGCCGCCGTTCAACGCATGGCCAATATTGTTTGTGACGTTTCCGGTGCTGGTCTGGCTCGCCGACGGGTCAGCCGCGGGACGCTGGAGCGGCGCGATAACCGCCGCGGTTACCGGCTGGTGCTTTGGTTTCGGATATTTTCTCGCGGGGCTGTACTGGATCGGATACGCCTTTCTGGTCGATGCCAAGACCTTCGGCTGGCTGTTGCCCGTGGCGGTGGCTGGTTTGCCGGCCTACCTTGCGCTTTATACGGGACTTGGCCTCGCTGTCGCGCGGTTGATTTGGGTGCGCGGGCCCGAGCGAATTCTGGCTCTTGCCGCGGCACTGACCGGCGCTGAATGGCTGCGCGGGCACCTGCTCAGCGGTTTTCCCTGGAATACGTTCGGCTATGCGTTCACCGAGCCGCTCGTCATTGCGCAAAGCGTTTCGTTGGTCAGCATATGGACTCTCACTTTCGTGTGCATCGCCGTATGCGCGACCCCTGCAGTTCTCGCCGATGACAAGGCCGACACGCGTCACAGGCCACTGATCTTTGGTTTGATCCTTCTTGCCGCGCTCGCCGGCTACGGGACGCTGAGACTATGGTCGCATCCAACCGAGTATGTGAATGGGGTGCGGCTGCGCATCATGCAGCCCAATCTGCAGCAGGACGACAAATTCAACTATTCCGCCAAAGCGGATGTGATGGATCGCTACTTGCGCCTGTCGGATCGCGCCACAAGCCCGCGGTCGAATGGCGTCCGCGACGTGACACATCTCATCTGGCCCGAGGCAGCGTTTCCATTTTTTCTGACGCGCGAGCCTGATGCTCTTGCGCAAATCGCCGCTCTGCTCAAGCCATCTACCGAATTGATAACCGGCGCCGTTCGCGCAGCGTCCGATGCCAGCGCGCGCGATCCGCGAGCATACAATTCGATCTATGTGATCGACCCTGGTGGATCGATTCGCGGCATCTACGACAAGGTGCATCTCGTTCCGTTCGGCGAATATCTGCCCTTCCAGAGCGTGCTCGAACGATTGGGCTTGATGCAATTGACCAAAGTGGTCGGCGGATTTCTCTCGGGCGATCGCCGGCGCGCAATGGACGTTCTCGGTGCGCCCAAAATGTTGCCCCTGATCTGCTATGAGGCCATCTTTCCCGGTGACGCAGTTCCGCAAGGTGAGCGGCCCGGCTGGATGGTCAATGTCACCAATGACGGCTGGTTCGGGATCAGCTCCGGGCCTTACCAGCATCTACAGCAGGCGCGCGTTCTTGCGATCGCCGAGGGTCTGCCTTTGGTGCGTGCGGCCAATACCGGTATCTCGGCGGTCATCGATCCGGTCGGACGGATCGTCAATTCACTGCCATTGGGTGTCGAGGGTGTGCTGGACGCCCAACTGCCGGCCGCAATCGAACCGACCCTCTATTTGAAATACGGCGATTACGTTCTGGCTCTCGCATTGATGCTCAGTTTGATTGTTGTCAGTCGGCGGCGGTTTCGCGCCTAGATTGCGCAAATATGAAGCGCATTATGTAAGTTGCTGCAGGCAAATCGCGCCTGCAAATTTCGATTGAGATAAATACCACCGCATTGTCACGACGCGAAAACTGCCGACATCTATGACTAAATTTTCGGTGGGTGTCCCGATTACAGGGATTAGCTCATTGCGTTAGCGCCTTCACTTGTGACAACTATGCCCAACAATGGGGGCATAGGAGAAATCTATGGCTAAGAAGGCGCCGAACCCGATCGACAGACATGTCGGTTCACGCGTCCGCATGCGCCGGATGATGCTGAGCATGAGCCAGGAAAAGCTGGGTGACGCTCTAGGTCTCACATTCCAACAAGTACAAAAATACGAAAAAGGGACGAACCGCATCGGCGCCAGCCGGCTCCAGCAGATCGCGCACATCCTGCAGGTACCGGTTTCATTTTTCTTCGAGGGAGCGCCGCATGCGCCGGGTCACGCGGGCGGCATGAGCGAAGCGCCGTCGCCGGCTTACGTCGCCGACTTCCTAGCCAGCTCCGATGGGCTTTCTTTGACCAAGGCGTTTATGCGCATAAAGAGCAGCAAGCTGCGGCGGCGTATCGTCGATTTGGTCGAGCAAATTGCCGGCGTGGACTGAATAGGGGTCATATCCCATCATTTTCGAGGCATCTGCCCACCGCTGCCCGCATCTTGACCTGCATCGCCGCCGCTGCAAGAACCACCCCGACATGGCACGAAACGGCAGCGCAGCCGCGCCAAGGGAGGAGTTACATCGGTGGCTCATAATAATTTTCTATTCACCAGCGAGTCAGTTTCGGAAGGTCATCCAGACAAGGTCTGCGATCAGATTTCTGACGCGGTGCTCGACGCGTTCCTGGAAAATGACATCAAGCTTGGCATCGCCGACGACAGCCTGGTGAACACTCGGCTTGGCTGCGAGACACTCGCGACCACCAATAAAATTGTCATCGCCGGCGAAGGCCGCGGTCAGGCACCGTTGTTCCGTAAGCATGGCGACAAAGCAGTTGTCGATCGTGAACTCATCACCAAGATCGCGCGCGACGTGGTCAGGGACATCGGCTACGACCAGGACGGCTTCTCGTACTACGGTGCCGACGTCGAAGTGCTTTTGCACGGCCAATCACCCGACATCGCCATGGGCGTGAATGCCAAGAGGAAAAAGGGCGGCGAGGAAGAAGGCGCCGGCGACCAGGGCATGATGTTCGGCTTCGCCTGCACCGAGAGCGAGGTCTACGAGAAGAATTCATTCATGCCTGCGCCAATTTATTTCGCGCACAAGATCCTCAAAGTGCTTTCGGAAAAGCGCCGTTCCGGCCAACTCTATGACCTGCAACCCGATTCGAAGAGCCAGGTCACCATCCGCTACATCGACGGCAAGCCGGTCGGCTGCACCAAGGTTGTAGTGTCAACGCAGCACAACGCACAGAGCCGCAACGGCAAGAAATACACGCCCGGCCTGATCAAGGAGATGATCTCGGACTCCGTCGAGTCGGCCTTGCCGAAAGGCTGGATGCCGAAGAAACCGTCCGACTTCCTGGTCAACCCGACCGGCAATTTCGTGATTGGCGGACCTGACGGCGACTGCGGTCTCACCGGCCGCAAGATCATCGTCGATACGTACGGCGGCTACGCACCCCACGGTGGCGGCGCATTCTCCGGCAAGGATCCGACCAAGGTCGATCGTTCGGCCGCGTATGCGGCGCGTTATCTCGCCAAGAACGTTGTCGCAGCAGGAGTAGCCGAGCGCTGCACCATCCAGGTCGCCTATGCGATCGGTGTCGCCGACCCGATGTCGGTACTGGTCGACACGCACGGCACCGGAAAGGTCGAGGAGAAAAAGCTCGAGAAGGTCTTGCCAGAACTGTTCCGGCTGACCCCGACGAACATCCGCCGCACGCTCAAGCTCAATCGGCCGATCTACAAGCGCACTGCGGCCTATGGCCATTTTGGCCGTGCGCCCGACAAGGACGGCGGTTTCTCCTGGGAGAAGACTGACCTTGCCTCGGCAATTAAAAGTGCGGTGGGATAACCTTTATACCCGCTAGTTCCCGCGCAAGCGGACGTAGCTATTAAAGACTTCATCATGGCCGGGCTTGTCCCGGCCATCTACGTCTTGCTTCACTATCGACGCAGCAAGAAAGACGTGGATGTCCGGCACATAGGCGTGCGAAAGCACGCCGTCCTTCGGACGGCTAAGGCCGGGCATGACGACTGATGGATCACGATAGACCAGCATCACAGCGCGCGTTTTTTGGTCGCCGCAAGGGTCATCCGCTCAAGCCGCGGCAATCGGCGCTGTTCGATGAGTTGCTGCCGCGGCTGGCGCTCGATCTCAGCAAGCCGGCGCCTGCAGATCTCCGCACGCTGTTTGCAACACCGGTCGGCGACGTACGCCTCGAAATCGGTTTTGGAGGCGCCGAGCACCTGATCGCAGAAGCACAGGCGCATCCACAAACGGGGTTCATCGCCACCGATGCTTTCGTCAATTCGGTTGCCAAGGCGCTGGTCGCGATTAACGACAGTGCGCTGGCGAACATTCGCCTCTATTTCGGCGATGCCAGTGAACTCATCGACTGGCTGCCCGGTGGAACACTGTCGCGCATCGATTTGCTCTATCCCGACCCGTGGCCGAAGCGACGCCATTGGAAGCGGCGATTCATCCAGGACGAAAGCCTAGCGCGGCTTGCGCGCATTTTGAAGCGCGGCGGCGAGCTGCGGTTTGCCACGGATATCGACGACTACGCAGCCTACGCGCTAGCCCGTGTGCTGCGCTCGAAGGATTTTGGCTGGACCGCGGAATGTGCCGACGACTGGCGCAGGCCTTGGGCCGAATTTCGCGGCACGCGCTACGAGGCAAAAGCCAAGCGCGAGGGCCGCACCCCGGCGTATTTTATCTTCCAGCGCGCCTGACTACTCGCCGGTCCCTTGGCGCACCTGCCAGAAACGCACGACGCGTTGCGCTGTCGTCGCCGTCAGCCGCTCGAAATTTTCGTGCGCTGCATCGAGTGACTGAGCGGAAGGCTTGGGACCGGGCCGCGCCTTGAGCACGACCCTCACCGTTGGCCAGCCGAAACCGATCGCACGCGCCAGGATCAATACCGGATCGGCGCGTTCGCCGTTCATTAGCCTGTCCACGACCTCGACCGGCACCGCGCACATCGTCGCGAGCGCCGCAATGGTTTCCTCGTATTTTCCGGCATTGGCGAATTCGGCGATGTCGCTCTCGCCGAGCTTGCGCTCTTTATGCAAAGCGCGCACCGCCGCAAGCGCGGCCGTGTAGTTGCGTGGCGCGGCCTTTGCGGCGACCTCGTCGGTGACCTGGGCGAGAATGCGACGGATTTCTGCCTGGGTTTCCGGCTTGGCCTTTGACAGCAAGCGCTTCTGCACGACATCGCTTGCCTGCATCAGGAGCTGACGAAAAAGCCGTGGTGGGATGTCGGTGCGCATGCCGACTTTTTCCGCAAGGACGCCGTCCTGCTCGGCGCGCTTCACGAGTGTCGTGAAGGCGTTGGTCGAAAGCTGTGCATGGTGATTGTTGGCGATCGAACGAGCCACATCGCCGTTGCCGCGGTCCACCAGGATATCGGAGAGGGCCTCGCCGATTCCGAGCCGCGTCGACATTGCAAGCAAATGCGCCTGGCTTTTGGTTTCGGCAATATGCATCAGATCGCGATCGGCCAACCTTGCCTGCCGCAACACGGGGCCGGCAACTTCGATGTCGTCATTTTTGGCGAGCGTGCTGACGACACCGGCCGGCGCATTGGGAACTGGCGCAATGCGGCGCGCGAGTTCGGCGAGCGCCTTGGCTTCAATCTCCTCGATCAGGCATCCGATGACATCATCGAAAAGCGCGATGTGCGCGGCATTGAAACTCGGGACGCCATCGAGGAATAAAGTGGTGATGCGATGCAGGGTCTCTGCACGCTTTTCCGCCGAGCCATGCTGTACGACATCTTCCAGTTCCGGAAGCAGCGAAGCGGGAACACCCATACAAGACCTGCAAAACGCCGTGAAATCGCTCGGGCCGGAGGTTTTACGCAAATTTAAGGGCAGATTCTGAAAGAAGGGTTAGTCCTCAATGCACCCCAACCCTTGCATAGGCTCGTGAAATCGCTATATTTCACGCGTTACTAGACACCCTCATAACCGAACGGTTTTGAGAGTGGGTCCTGCCGGGCCCGCTCTTTTTTGTTACCGGATGCCGACAGGCGACACGTTGCAGAGAGTGGCGGCCGATGCCGCACCGGATGAACCGCGGCTCATCACCGAGCCGGGGCTTCCTGCGCGCGTCGCTGCAGTTGCCGAGCCGGTGATTGAGCAGCTCGGTTACCGCCTCGTGCGCGTCCGCGTATCGGGCGCCGAGGGGTGCACTGTGCAGATCATGGCGGAACGGGCCGACGGCTCGATGACTGTCGAGGATTGCGAAGCGATTTCGCGCGCGCTCTCGCCGGTTCTCGATATGGCAGACCCGATCGACCGAGCCTATCGACTGGAGGTTTCCTCTCCCGGCATCGACCGGCCTCTTGTGCGCATGTCCGATTTCGAGCGTTACGTCGGACACCTTGCCAAGATCGAAACGGATATGCCGTTCGGCGGCCGCAAGCGATTTCGCGGCGTGCTGGTTGGAACCGAAGGCGCAGCAGTGCGCATTCGCCGCGACGATGCGGCGGAAGGCGAAGAGGCCGAGATCCTGCTCCCGATCGAGGAGATGAGCGAAGCCAAGCTCATATTGACCGACGAGCTGGTGACCGAGGCATTACGACGTGAAAAGTCCGCCAAGCGCGAAGCGCGCGCGGCGCGGAGAGAAACACGACGCGAAGAGAGACATTCACGGCATCGGCCGCAGAGGCCTTCCGCCAAAGGAGGAGAATGAGCTATGGCTGTCAGCGCCAACAGGCTCGAGCTATTGCAGATCGCCGATGCAGTCGCGCGAGAAAAAGCGATCGACCGCGGCATCGTGATCGCAGCGATGGAAGATGCCATCGCCAAGGCGGCGCGTTCACGTTACGGCGCGGAGACCGACGTGCATGCCGAGATCGAGCCGAAGACCGGCGATCTGCGGCTGACCCGCCACATGCTGGTGGTGGAAGCCGTCGAGAATCCGTCCAACCAGATCACGCTGGAAGAGGCGCGCAAGCGCCACCCCGCCGCGCAAGTCGGCGACACAATCGCGGATCCATTGCCGCCGCTTGAGTACGGCCGCATCGCCGCGCAATCTGCCAAGCAGGTCATCGTGCAGAAGGTGCGCGAGGCCGAGCGCGACCGGCAGTACGCCGAATACAAGGACCGCATCGGCGACATCGTCAACGGCATCGTCAAGCGCGTCGAATACGGCAACGTCGTCGTCGACCTTGGCCGCGGCGAAGCGATCGTGCGGCGAGATGAACTGCTGCCGCGCGAGGTCTTCCGCAACGGCGACCGCATCCGCGCCTATATCTACGACGTCAGGCGTGAGCCACGCGGCCCACAGATTTTCCTGTCCCGCACGCACCCGCAGTTCACAGCCAAGCTGTTCGCGCAGGAAGTCCCGGAAATCTATGATGGCATCGTCGAGGTCAAGGCGGTTGCTCGCGATCCGGGTTCGCGCGCCAAGATCGCCGTGATCTCGCGCGATTCCTCGGTCGACCCGGTCGGTGCCTGCGTCGGCATGCGCGGCTCGCGCGTGCAGGCGGTTGTAAACGAACTGCAAGGCGAGAAGATCGACATCATTCCGTGGTCGCAGGATATCGCCACCTTCGTCGTGAACGCGCTTGCGCCGGCGGAAGTCGCGAAGGTCGTGCTGGACGAAGACAAGGAACGCATCGAAGTCGTGGTGCCGGACCAGCAACTGTCGTTGGCCATCGGTCGTCGCGGGCAGAACGTGCGTCTCGCTTCTCAACTCACGGGCTGGGACATCGATATCCTGACGGAGCAGGAAGAATCCGAGCGCCGCCAGGCGGAATTCGAGAACCGGACCAAGGTATTCGTGGATGCGCTCAACCTTGACGAAGTGGTTGGTCAGCTGCTCGCCTCGGAAGGCTTCGGCTCCATCGAAGAACTTGCGCTGGTCGACGAGAAGGAAATCGCCGGCATCGAAGGTTTCGACAACGACACCGCACGCGAACTGCAGGAGCGCGCCAAGGAATACCTGGCGCAGCAGGAAGCGGAACTCGATGCCAAGCGCAAGGAACTGGGCGTTGAAGACGCACTCAAGGACGTGCCCGGACTCACCACCAAGATTCTGGTGGCGCTTGGCGAGAATGGCGTGAAGACGGTGGAGGATTTCGCCGGCTGCGCCACCGACGACCTGACCGGCTGGACCGAACGCAAGGACGGCGAGACCAAGCACGAGCCGGGTTTCCTCGACGGCTTAGCCATCTCGCGCGAGGACGCGGAAGCCATGATCATGCAGGCACGTTTGAAGGCCGGCTGGGTCACGGAAGCAGAGCTCGCCCCTCCGCCTCCCGCTGAAGCGGCGGCCGAAGAAGCCCCGCAGCCTCGGGCATAAAGGGAGGCCACCTGACGATGCTGGCAGTTGCGCAGGAGGTTGAACTCGACCACGGGGCGACAAGCGTCGCCGCCGGGACCGAGCGCACCTGCGCGTTGACCCGCGAGGTCAGACCGGTGGCGGAGTTGGTGCGCTTCGTTGTCGGTCCAACGGGAGAGGCCGTCCCCGACGTCAAGCGCAAGCTGCCCGGGCGCGGCATATGGGTCACTGGGACCCGCTCTGCGATCGAGGATGCCGCCGAGCGGAACGTGTTTGCCCGCGGTTTCAAGCGCGAGGTCCGCATACCGGAAGACCTGGCGGCACAAACCGAAAGGCTGCTTGAACGCGCGGCCCTCGATGCGCTGGCGATCGCCGGCAAAGGCGGCGCGATCGTCAGCGGCTTTTCCAAGGTCGAGGCGGCGCTCGGCAGTGACGACATCCTGGCTCTCATCCACGCCGCAGACGGGGCAGACGATGGCAAACGCAAACTTGCCGCCGCTTTGCACCGCAACACTGCCGGCAAACCGCGTGAAATCGTAGTCATCAGCGCGTTTACCGGCGCCCAATTGGATTTGGCATTGAGCCGCCCAAATGTGGTACATGCAGCCCTGCTTGCCGGGCCCGGAAGCGAGACATTTCTCGCACGCGTTGCGCGTTTGACGCGCTTTCGGACCGGAATTTCGCCCGATGCAGTTAGCGCGCATGCGCCGACGGACGGCGCATAAGGACACAGTACGGAATGAGCGAAACAAAGAACCCTGGCGAAAAGAAACTTAGCGTGTCTGGCAAGACGCTGACGCTCAAGCCGCGCGCTGAGACGGGCGTGGTGCGCCAGAGCTTCAGCCATGGCCGCAGTAAGCAGGTCGTGGTCGAGAAAGTGAAGCGCCGGATCGTCGGTGGAGCGGGCGAACCGAAGGCGGAAGCCCCGCCCGCTGTTGAACTGAAAAAGCCGGCCGGAAAGGCCGCACCGGCAGCCAGGGCAAGTGTTGCCCAGGCGGAAGCGGCAACAAAGCCGAAACCGTCCGGCGTCGTGCTGCGCACTTTGACCGATGAAGAGCGGAGTGCGCGCGCGCATGCGCTCGCCGATTCCCGCGTGCGCGAGGCCGAAGAGCGCAAGATCGCCGAGGAAGAGGCACGCCGCCGCGCCAGCCGCGAGTCGGTCGACCGCAGCGAGCGTGAAGCCGCCGAAGCGCGCAAGCGCGAGGAAGAAGATCGTCACAAGCGCGAGGAAGAAACCAAGCGCAAGGCCGGCGAAGTTGCCAAGAAGCGCCTCGGCGAGGATGAGACCCGACGTCCTGGCGGACCGGGCGGCCGCATGGCGCTCGAAGTCGAGGAGGACGAGGCGCCGCGCTCGCGCCGTCCCGGCGGCGCTGGACGTCCCGTAGCGGCTCCGCGCCCCGCGCCCCGCGCAGGCGCCGAGAAGCAGCGCGGCCGTCTCACGCTGGTCACCGCGCTGCGCGCCGACGAGGTGCGTGAGCGCTCCGTGGCCTCGTTCCGCCGCCGCACCCAGCGCCTCAAGGGCCAGGCTTCCGCCGAGCCGAAGGAAAAGCTCGTGCGTGAAGTTACTATTCCCGAGGCAATCACCATCCAGGATCTGGCGAACCGCATGTCCGAGCGCGCCGTCGACGTCATCCGTCTGCTGATGAAGCAGGGCCAGATGGCGACGATCAACGATGTCATCGACGCCGACACCGCCCAGCTGATCGCCGAGGAAATGGGCCACAGTGTGCGCCGCGTGGCGGAAGCCGATGTGGAAGAGGGCTTGTTCGACGTGGCCGACGACCCAGCGCAGCTTGCGCCGCGCGCGCCAGTTGTCACCGTCATGGGACATGTCGACCACGGTAAGACCTCGCTGCTCGACGCCATTCGTTCTTCTGATGTGGCGGCGGGCGAAGCCGGCGGCATCACCCAGCATATCGGCGCCTATCAGGTGACCGCACCGTCGGGCGCCAAGATCACCTTCATCGATACGCCCGGCCACGCCGCCTTCACGGCGATGCGAGCGCGCGGCGCTAAAGTCACTGACATTGTGGTGCTTGTCGTTGCCGCGGATGACGGGGTCATGCCGCAAACGGTGGAAGCAATCCATCATGCCAAGGCGGCGAAGGTGCCGATCATCGTTGCGATCAACAAGATCGACAAGCCGGATGCCAAGCCCGAGCGCGTGCGCACCGATCTTTTGCAGCACGAGATCCAGGTCGAATCCATGGGCGGTGAAGTGGTGGATGTCGAAGTGTCCGCCACCAAGAAAACCAATATTGACAAGCTGCTCGAAATGCTCGGGCTGCAGGCGGAAATTCTCGACCTCAAAGCCAATCCAAGCCGGGCGGCCGAAGGCACCGTGATCGAGGCCAAGCTCGACCGCGGCCGAGGGCCCGTGGCGACCGTGTTGATCCAGCGCGGTACGCTGCATCCGGGCGACATTGTTGTAGCGGGCGCCGAATGGGGTCGCGTGCGCGCGCTCGTGTCCGACACCGGTGAGCCGGTGCAGAGCGCCGGGCCTTCGACCCCGGTCGAAGTGCTGGGTTTCTCCGGCACACCGGACGCCGGCGACCGCCTGGCGGTGGTTGACAGTGAAGCGCGTGCCCGCGAGGTGACCGATTACCGCGCCCGCCAGAAACGCGAGAAAACGGCAGCGCGCGCGACCGGCTTGCGCGGCTCGCTCGAGCAAATGATGGCGCAGGCCAGAACTTCCGGCCGCAAGGAATTCCCGCTGGTGATCAAGGCCGACGTGCAAGGCTCGGCTGAAGCCATTATCGGCGCGCTCGACAAGCTGGGTACCGAGGAAGTGGCCGCACGCGTGTTGCATGCCGGCGTCGGCGGCATTTCGGAGTCCGACGTTACGCTGGCCGAGGCTTCAGGCGTCCCGATCATCGCCTTCAACGTGCGCGCCAACAAGGAAGCACGCGAGGCGGCCGAGCGCGCTGGCATCGAAATCCGCTACTACAATATCATCTACGACCTGGTGGATGACGTTAAGAAGGCGATGTCCGGCCTGCTGCCCCCGACCCTGCGCGAAACCATGCTAGGCAATGCGCAGATCCTGGAAATTTTCAAGGTATCCAAGGTCGGCAATATCGCCGGCTGCAAGGTCACCGACGGCACGGTCGAGCGCGGCGCCAATGTACGGCTGATCCGCGACAACGTGGTGATCCACGAAGGGAAACTCTCACAACTCAAGCGCTTCAAGGATGACGTGCGCGAAGTCGGCGCCGGCATGGAATGCGGCATGGCCTTCGAGAGCTACCAGGACATGCGGCAAGGCGACGTGATCGAATGCTACCGGGTGGAGCAGATTCAACGCAGCCTGTGAGTCCGAATCTCACGGCTAGGCGTTAGGACCGTTCCACTTTTTTCCACCGTCATGCCCGGGCTTGTCCCGGGTGTCCCGATAAGGATTGGCACGAGGCGTGCCCTCCTCAACGAGATTGCCGGCACAAGGCCGACCATGACAAATACGATTTTGGATTTACAATGACACGGCACAAACAACATCACCGCGATTCACCGCCTGGCGGCTCGCAGCGCCAGTTGCGGGTCGGTGAGCTTGTGCGTCACGCGCTCGCCGAGATGCTCACACGCGGCGACGTGCATGATCCCGTCATCGAAAGGCACATGATTACAATCCCGGAGGTGCGGGTCAGCGCCGACCTGCGGCTTGCCACCATCTATGTGATGCCGCTTGGCGGGCGCGACGCCGAAGAGGTTGTCGCCGCCTTTGAACGGCACAAGAAATTTCTCCGCGCCGAAATTGCTCATCGCATCAATTTGAAATTTGCACCCGATATCCGCTTTCGGGTCGACGACCGCTTTGCCGAAGCCGAGCGCATCGACAAGCTGCTGCGCTCCCCGGACGTGAAACGCGACCTGAACAATAACGAGGACGGCGAGTGAACGAAGATTTGAACGATATCGCCCCGATCAATGAGGGTGGCGAAAGGCCAAGACAGAAGAAGCGCGACAAGCGTGACGTCCATGGCTGGGTCGTACTCGACAAGCCGGTAGGCATGACTTCGACCCACGCGGTGAGTGTGGTGAAGCGCCTGTTTTCTGCAAAACGCGCAGGGCACGCCGGCACGCTCGATCCACTGGCCTCCGGCGCGCTGCCGATCGCACTTGGCGAAGCGACCAAAACGGTTCCGTTCGTAATGGACGGCCGCAAGCTCTACCGCTTCACCGTACAATGGGGCGAGGAACGCGATACCGATGACGCCGAAGGACGCGTCGTTGCTACGAGCAAGGAGCGACCATCCCCCGAGGCGATCCGCACCCTGCTGCCCTCCTTTACAGGACTCATCCAGCAAGTGCCGCCACGCTACTCGGCCATCAAGATCGAGGGTGAGCGGGCATACGATCTCGCCCGTGACGGCGAGGAGGTGGAACTTGCCCCTCGCCCGGTCGAGATCAGCCGGCTGGAGCTCGTTAACGTTCCCGATCCGGATCATGTCGTGCTCGAAGCCGAATGCGGCAAAGGCACCTACGTCCGCTCCCTGGCGCGCGATCTCGGTCGCGCATTGGGCTGTTTTGGCCATGTCAGCGCCCTGCGCCGGGCCGCGGTAGGGCCCCTCGGCGAAGAAACCATGATTTTGCTGGAACAACTTGAGGCTCTGTGTCATAGAGCCGCCGCTGGTGAGGCTAGCCTCGCCGACGCGCTCATGCCCGTCGAGACCGCGCTGGACGACATCCCGGCGCTGGCCGTCAACGGGTCTGATGCGGCAAGGCTCCAACGGGGCCAAGCCGTTTTGTTGCGCGGACGGGACGCTCCCAATTTCCGCGGTCCGGTTTACGTCACGGTCTCGGGCCGATTGCTCGCCCTTGCCGAAGTCGACCGCGGTGAAGTCGTCCCCAAGCGCGTGTTCAACCTCGCCGGACTGCAAGGCAGGGCCGGCCGACCGA
>DATGDN010000400.1:0-10808 GCA_035310865.1 Pseudolabrys sp.
GATAAAGCTCGGCGTGCCGGTATCGATCGACACCATCAAGGCATCGATCGCAGCCTGGGCGCTCGACCAAGGCGCGACGATCGTCAACGACGTGTGGGGTCTGCAACGTGACCCCGAAATGGCGAAACTCGTCGCGCAACGCGGCGTGCCGGTCATCGTGATGCACAACCGCGAAGCCGCCGATGAAAAGATCGACATCATCGCAGATGTGATCGCGTTTTTTTCCCGGTCGCTGGAAATCGCCGCTCGCGCCGGCATCGCACGCGAAAATATCGTGCTGGACCCCGGCATCGGTTTCGGAAAAACGCCGGCGCAAAGCATTACCTGCATCGGACGGCTTGACGAGTTCAAGCGCTTTGGCTTGCCCCTCCTCGTTGGCGCGTCGCGCAAGCGCTTTATCAGTACGATCACGCCCTCAAACCCGGATGAGCGCATCGGCGGCTCGATCTCCGCTCACTTATTGGCGGTCGAAAAAGGCGCCGCAATCATCCGTGCCCATGACGTCGCCGAAACCGTCCAGGCGCTGCGCGTGGCGGCAGCGATCGAGGCCTCCCGATGAGCGATCGAATATTCATCAGAGAGCTTGCGCTTCACGCCTATCACGGCGTGATGGCGCACGAGGCCAAGGTCGGACAGACCTTCACCATCGATCTCGACCTGGAAATTGATCTGTCGGCTGCCGCACGCTCGGACAAGGTCGTCGACACAGTCTCGTACGATAAGGTCGTTGATTGCGTGAGCACTGCGTTTTGCGGCCAGCGCTTCCGCCTGATCGAGGCCGCCGCCGGCCGTGTCGCGGACGCCGTGCTTTCCGCTTTTCCCCGCGTGCGCTCGGTACGCGTCACCATTCACAAGCCGCATGCCCCGATTGCCGCGACTTTCAGTGACGTCGGGGTTACGCTTGTGAGGGCTCGCCATGGCTGAGGCGCTGCTGGCGCTCGGTGGAAATGTCGGAAACAGCCGCGCCATTCTCGACCGCGCCATCGGCCTGCTCTGCGACGGCAAGGACGTGCGGCTGACGGCGCGCTCGTCCGACTACCGAACGCCCCCGTGGGGATTCAAGTATCAACCGTATTTCGTTAACCTCGCAATCGCCGTGGAAACGACACTGGGCCCGCGCGAGCTCCTGGCTCGTGCACAGGAGGTCGAACTCAAGCTCGGCCGCGACCGCGCCCACGAAAAACGCAACGGCCCGCGCACGGCCGACATCGACATCCTTGCCTATGACGCCCTCACGCTGGACGAGCCGAACCTGACATTGCCGCATCCCAGATTGTTCGAACGCGCGTTTGTGCTGGTGCCGCTGGCCGAGATCGCGGGTACCCGCGTGATCGCCGGCAGGCGCGTCGATGAGGCGGCCAATGCCATCGATGCGAGCGGGATCCATCGGCTGCCCTGACGAATTTGCAGGAATGCCCAACTGTGCCATTTTGCCCGCATGGGTGACGATTTACCCCTCGCCGCCGAATTCCCGCCGACGACCGAGGCGGACTGGCGCAAGCTGGTCGAGGCAGCCCTTAAGGGCGCGTCGTTCGACAAGCGCCTGGTGAGCAAGACATATGACGGCCTGCGCATCGAACCTCTTTACACGCGCGCGGTGGGCGCAAAGCCCGTCATCGGCCGCGCTCCCGGCGCGCCCTGGACCCTGATGCAACGTGTCGACCATCCGGACCCGTCGGCGGCAAACGAACAAGCCTTGCAGGACCTGGAAAACGGCGCGACTGGCCTGACGCTGGTCATGGCCGGCTCGGTCAGCGCCAATGGCTACGGGCTTGATGCGTCACCGGCAACGCTCGCGCGCGTGTTGCAAGATGTGAAGCTCGATGCCGGAATTACCATTGATTTCAATCTGAGCCCCGCCACGCGTGCCGCCGTCCAACACTTCGCGGCGCTTGTGCAAAGCCGGAAGCTTCCGCCGGCTGCAGTCGACCTGCGCGCCAGCATCAATCCGGTCGGCGGATTCGCAGCCACCGGCAAGAGCCCGCAGGCATGGAGCGCAATTTCGAAAGGCTTCGCCAGCTTGATCCGCGAACTGGCATCGCAGGGCTTTCGCGGGCCGTTCGCGGTGGCCGATGGCCGCATTATTCACAATGCCGGCGGCTCGGAAGCACAGGAGCTTTCATTCGTTATTGCGAGCGCAGTCGAATATCTGCGCGCGCTTGAAACGAGCGGCCTCCCCCTCGATGCCGCGCGCAACATGATTTATTTCCGGCTTTCCGCTGACACTGACGAATTCCTCACCATCGCCAAGTTTCGCGCGCTGCGGAAATTGTGGGCGCGGATCGAAGAAGCCTGCGCGCTTGCGCCGAAGCCGGCCTATGTCGCGGCAGAAACCGCCTGGCGCATGATGACCAGGCGCGACCCCTATGTGAACATGCTGCGGACGACCATTGCCATTACTGCCGCCGGTGTTGGTGGCGCCGACAGCATTGTGGCGTTGCCTCACACTGCGGCGCTCGGCTTACCCGATGCATTCGCGCGGCGCGTCGCACGCAACAGTCAACTCATTTTGCTCGAAGAGTCGAACCTTGCGCGGGCCGTCGACCCTGCCGCCGGGTCCGGGGCCATCGAGGATCTGACCCAGAAACTCTGCTCCGCCGCATGGACTTTGTTTCAGGAAATTGAAAGCGCTGGCGGCGCCTGGGCGGCGCTCGAGGCCCGCCTCATCCAAACGAAAGTTGCCGCCGTACGCGCCGAGCGTCAGCAGGCGGTCGCCCGCCGCAAGGATGCGCTCACCGGCACAAGCGATTATCCCAACCTTGATGAAGCGCCAGCGGCCGTGCTTGGCGTCGCGCCAGTGACGCCGCCGAAAGAGGCGGCCACAACGCTGACGACCGATGCTTTGCCGCGCATCCGGCTGGCTGAGCCGTTCGAGGCCTTGCGCGATGCGTCAGACCGCGTGCTTGCCAAAAGCGGCGCACGGCCGAAAGTCTTCCTGGCCAATCTCGGCATGCTGCCGGACTTCACGGCACGCGCGACCTTCGCCAAAAACTTCTATGAGGCCGGGGGCATCGAGGCCGTGACGAATGACGGCTTCAAAAACCGGACCGAAATGATTGCCGCCTACAAGGCGTCCGACGCCAGGCTCGCCTGCCTGTGCTCCGCGGACAAAATCTATGCTGACGAGGCGCCTGAGGCCGCCAAGGCACTCACCTCCGCCGGCGCGATCGTCCACCTCGCCGGCCGCCCGGGCGAAAATGAGAAAAACTGGCGGCAGGCGGGCGTGAAGGACTTCATTTATATGGGCTGCGACGCGCTTTCGACGTTGCAATCGGCGCATGATATTCTGGGCATCAAATGAGTCAGGTCCCCAGCTTCGCCAAGCTCGCCTTCGCCGATACGGCCGTGCCTCCGGGCAAAGGTTCCGCGAAGCCATGGACAACTCCGGAAGGGATTGCGGTTAAGCCCGCCTATAGCGATCAAGATATCGCCGGCCTCGACTTCCTCGATACCTATCCCGGAAAACCGCCCTTCCTGCGCGGCCCCTACCCGGCGATGTACGCGGCGCAGCCCTGGACGATCCGCCAGTATGCAGGCTTCTCCACCGCCGAGGATTCCAACGCTTTCTATCGGCGCAACTTGGCCGCCGGGCAGAAAGGCCTCTCGATCGCTTTCGATCTTGCCACACACCGCGGCTACGACAGCGACCATCCGCGTGTCTCCGGTGATGTCGGTATGGCCGGCGTCGCAATCGATTCGATTTACGACATGCGAACGCTCTTCTCGGGCATCCCGCTCGACCAGATGAGCGTATCGATGACCATGAACGGCGCGGTACTGCCGGTGCTCGCGCTCTACATTGTCGCCGCGGAAGAGCAAGGCGTGCCGCATGAGAAACTGTCGGGCACGATCCAGAACGACATCCTCAAAGAATTCATGGTGCGCAACACCTACATCTATCCGCCTGCCCCGAGTCTGCGCATTATCTCAGACATCTTCGCCTACACATCCGCCGAAATGCCGAAATTCAATTCGATCTCGGTGTCCGGCTATCACATGCAGGAAGCCGGCGCGACGCAAGACCTTGAGCTCGCCTACACACTCGCCGACGGCGTCGAATACGTGCGTGCCGGCTTGAAGGCCGGTCTGACCGTTGATCAGTTCGCGCCGCGCATCTCGTTCTTCTGGGCGATCGGCATGAACTACTTCATGGAGATCGCAAAGCTACGCGCTGCGCGGATGCTTTGGGCAAAACTGATGAAGCCCTTCAAGCCCGAAGATGCGCGATCGTTCTCGTTGCGGACGCATTGCCAGACCTCGGGCTGGTCGCTCGCCGCGCAGGACGTGTTCAACAACGTCGCCCGCACCATGATCGAAGCGATGGCGGCCACTCAAGGGCAGACCCAGTCATTGCATACCAATGCGCTCGATGAGGCGCTGGCGCTGCCGACCGATTTTTCCGCGCGCATCGCGCGCAACACCCAGATCGTGCTCCAGCAGGAAGCCGGTGCGACCCGCATCGTCGATCCCTGGGGCGGCTCTTACTACGTCGAGCGTCTGACTTACGAGCTTGCACGCAAGGCCTGGGGCCACATCGAGGAGGTCGAGGCGCTTGGCGGTATGGCCAAGGCAATCGAAGCCGGAATTCCCAAGCTTCGCATCGAGGAAGCAGCGGCAAAGACGCAGGCTCGCATCGATGCCGGCGCGCAATCGGTCATCGGGGTCAACAAGTATCCGCCGTCGGACGAGGCCCCCATCGATGTGCTCAAGATCGACAATTCAGCCGTGCGGGCTAGTCAAATTGAGAAGCTTCGCCGGCTGAAGGCCGAGCGCGACCCGGCGGCCTTACAGGAAGCCCTCGATGCGCTTACGCGCGCCGCCGACCGCGGCAACGGGAATCTGCTTGCTCTCGCCGTCGACGCCGCCCGCGCCAAGGCAACCGTCGGCGAAATCTCGGCAGCGCTGGAAAAGGTGTTCGGCCGCCACCGCGCCGAGATCAAGGCGATCACAGGGGTCTACAAGCGGGAGGTCGGCATGACCGGCGCCGTCGAACGTGTCCGCACGGCCGTTGAAGCTTTCGAGGCGGCTGAAGGCCGCCGTCCCCGCCTGCTCGTTGCCAAGATCGGACAGGATGGCCACGACCGGGGTCAGAAAGTCATCGCCTCGGCTTTCGCGGATCTCGGTTTCGATGTCGATATCGGCCCGCTGTTCGCAACGCCCGCCGAAGCCGCCCGGCAGGCGGTCGAGAACGATGTGCATATTCTTGGAGTGTCCTCGCTCGCCGCAGCACATCTGACGCTGGTGCCGGAATTGAAATCGGAACTTAAAAAGCAAGGTCGGGACGACATCATGATCGTCGTCGGCGGCGTTGTGCCGCCGCAGGACTATGACGTGCTCATGAAAGCGGGCGCGGAAGCGATCTTTCCTCCAGGTACGGTGATCGCCGAAGCGGCGGAGAAGTTGCTCAAAAAACTCAATAAGCGGCTCGGACACAGCGAAGAGGCCGCAGAGTGAGGCGACCGATCATCGGCGCCACCGGCGCGATCCTCTGTGCACTGTCGCTTTCCGCCTGTGTGGATTCATCAGGCCCTCTCCTGCCGGATGCGCGGCCGATGTTCGGAGAGCAATTGCGTCTGCAGTTCTATTCACTTCGAAAAGGATTTGCCGACGAGCCTGAACAGGCGACCTACAAGTGGGACGGCGCGAAATACGCGCGCACGGGCGGGGGCATGAGTGATATTGGCTCCTTCTCAGTGCACCCATTCGAAGGCGGCAATCTTATTGTGCAAAGCGCTAGCATGGTCATTTCCGGGGCTTGAGGAATCGATGGCTTCGCGCAACCTGCCGTCTGCCGACCTCGTCCGCGGTGTCCGCGCTGGCGACCGCGCGATGCTCGCGCGTGCGATCACGCTGATCGAGAGCAAGCGTGCGGACCACCGCAAGACCGCACATCATCTTGTGCAAGAGCTGCTGCCGCTCACCGGCAAAGGCGTGCGCCTCGGCATCACCGGTGCGCCCGGCGCCGGCAAGTCGACAACCATCGATGTCCTTGGCACCTATCTGACCGGCAAGGGCCACAAGGTCGCGGTTCTCGCCGTTGACCCGTCCTCGAGCCGGACCGGGGGCTCAATTCTCGGCGACAAGACACGCATGGCGCGGCTTGCGAGCGATCCGCACGCCTTCGTGCGCCCGTCGCCATCGTCCGGCACGCTTGGCGGTGTCGCGGCGAAGACACGCGAGACCATGCTGCTTTGTGAGGCGGCCGGCTACGACGTCGTGATGGTGGAAACAGTCGGTATTGGCCAGTCTGAAACCGCGGTCGCCGACATGACCGATTTCTTCCTTGTATTGATGTTGCCGGGCGCCGGCGACGAATTGCAGGGCTTGAAGAAAGGCATCGTCGAACTCGCCGACATGATTGCCGTCAATAAAGCCGACGGCGCCAATATCGAGCGTGCCAAGTTCGCGGCCGCGGAATACCGTGCCGCACTGAATATTCTCACGCCACAGTCGAAGACCTGGACGCCACCTATCATTACCTATTCCGCGCTCACGGGCAGCGGCATTGGGGAGTTGTGGGCCCAGGTGATTGCCCACAAGGAAAAAATGACGGCATCGGGCGAACTGGCGGCGCGGCGACGCGAACAGCAGGTGAAATGGATGTGGACCATGCTGGAAGAGCGCCTGACCGCACGCCTGCGTAGCGATGCCGCCGTACGCGCAAAAGTTCGCCAGATGGAGACGCAGGTTGCCGCCGGCAAGCTTGCCCCCACGCTCGCCGTCGAACAGATCGCGAAGCTGCTCGGCGTCTAGATGTCCCTCACGATCCTCGTCACCGGATTTGGTCCTTTTCCAGGTGCGCCATTCAACCCAAGCGGACCTCTCGCGAGACGACTCGCGCGCGCGCGGCGACCTGCCTTGGCGCAGGTAAAAGTCGTGACTCACATTTTCGCGACAAGTTATGCGGCGGTCGACCGCGAACTGCCGTTGCTGATCGCCCGGCACAAGCCGCATGCATTATTGATGTTGGGGCTCGCACCGCGTGCCCGTGGCTTGCGGGTGGAAACGCGAGCGCGAAATGCCCTGGCGCTCTTGCCCGATGCCGGCCGCGCCTCAATGCGCCGCAATGCCATCGCAATTGGCAAGCCAGCCGCAGTGGCGATGCCGACGCCCGCACGCGCGCTGCTCGCCGCTCTGCGCGGTAGCCGACCTTCAGCGATGTTCTCACGCGACGCCGGACGCTATCTTTGCAACTATCTGTGCTGGCATGCCGCGGAACTTGCGTCGGTGGAATCCGGCCCTTCTCTCGTCGCCTTCATCCATGTACCGCGGGCGCGGCGCAGCCCAAGGCGAAAACGTGCAAAGACGCTGCCGAGTTTGGACGACCTGGCTCAGGCCGGCGGCCGAGCCCTTGTTGCCCTTGTCGCAGCAGTACGGCGTTAACTTCCCGGGCGCATCATAAGTGCGCCATGTCGATTGTCGGTATGGAATGGAGCAAGGTCGTCACCGGCCACCTCAGCAAAGATGGCGCTGCGCGCTACCGCAGATCGCCATTGCCAACAATCAGACGCGGTAGCTGCCACGTTTAGGCCTGAAAGCGTCTATAATTCCAGTCCCATGCCATCCTTCCGTTCACTGAGCCGCAGCACGATTTTCATGTTCGCCATCTTTGTCCTTTTTATCGCACCGATCCTCGCCCGCGCCGCACTGTATGCCGTGAGCAACGATCCACGCTCGTGGCGTGAAGCCGACTGGTCGAGCACCGGCCTACTGCCGGCGGCGGCGGAATCCGCGCCTGCACGCGTCATCATATTCAGCGGCACCGCCGGCGCCTGGAAGGGCGTTTTCTCCGTGCATAGCTGGATTGTGCTCAAGGGCGCGAATGAAACACGCTGGCGGCGCTACGATGTGGTCGGGTGGGGTCAGCCGGTGCGGCTCAACAATTGGCCGGTCGACGGCAAATGGTACGGCAACACCCCGGTCGCGCTCGCGGATATTTCAGGACCGGACGCCGAGAAACTTATTCCGCGCATCGAAGCGGCCGTTAGGGCCTATGACTACGCACAGACCGGCGACTACCGGATCTGGCCCGGGCCGAACAGCAACAGCTTCGTCGCAGCTATCCTGCGGACAGTGCCTGAGCTTGGCCTGGCGTTGCCATCGAATGCGGTCGGCCGCGATTTCCGGCACGGCTTTTTCGCGGGAACTTCTGACAGCGGCACCGGCTTCGAGATCAATCTGTACGGTGTAGCCGGCATCAAGCTTGGCTGGGTTGAGGGCATCGAATTGAATTTATTGGGTCTGGTCGCGGGCCTCGATCTGCGTCACCCCGGCCTGAAGGTGCCGGGCTTCGGGCGCATCGGTATTGATTCGCCGGTCACAACCGCGCTAGCGCGCTGAATTTACGGCCAGCTCACGGCGATCTGTTGGACCAATCCGATCGGCAGGTGACGCGGCCGCACGCTTCGTGGCAAGTTGCCGCCGGAATTGAGGCCTGCAATGCGCGACACCCTGCAGCTGCTTGAAAAAATTGCCTTCCCCGCGATCCGCCGCGGCAAGCTGGCAACCCTGCAGGTCAATGTCGGCTACCGCTGCAACCAGTCCTGCTTCCATTGCCACGTGAATGCCGGCCCCAATCGAACCGAAGAGATGACTGGCGATATCGCTGACCTTGTGTTGGATTTTCTTCGCCGCCGGAAGATTGCAGCTCTCGACATTACGGGCGGTGCGCCGGAGCTCAATCCGCATTTCCGCCGGCTTGTGCGAGAGGCCCGCAAACTGCGCGCAAAAGTCATGGATCGCTGCAACCTGACGATCCTTGAGCAACCGGGTCAGGAAGATCTGGCGGAATTTCTTGCAAGCGAACACGTCGAAGTCGTCGCCTCCATGCCATGCTATTTGCAGGACAACGTCGAGCGCCAGCGCGGCAAGGGTGTGTTCGAAGGTTCGATTCGGGGCCTCAAGCGCCTCAATTCGTTAGGGTATGGGCGTGACCCGAACCTGGTCCTCAATCTTGTTTACAATCCGCAAGGGCCCTCGCTCCCGCCTCCGCAAGCCTCTCTTGAAGTCGACTACAAGCGTGTGCTTGGCGAGCGCTATGGCATCGTCTTTAACAAGTTGTTCGTGCTCGCCAACATGCCGATCCAGCGCTTCGGCTCGATGCTTATCAGCAAAGGCGAGTTAAACGACTACATCGAGCTGCTGCGAGACGGGCATCTCGATGCCAATCTCGACGGCGTCATGTGCCGCAGCCTGATTTCGGTCGACTGGCGCGGCTATGTCTACGATTGCGACTTCAACCAGATGCTTGACCTGCCGATGGCGCGACGCCAACGCCAGCGCGTGCATTTGACCGATCTGCTTGACGATACAATCGACGGGAATCCAATCCGCGTCGCCGGCCACTGTTACGGTTGCACCGCCGGGCAGGGATCGAGCTGCGGCGGCGCGTTGAAAGAGGCGGCCGAATGAGCGGCGTGACGCTGTCGATTATAGTCCCCGTGCTGAATGAGGTGGCCCGAATTGAGGCCACGCTCAGGCTGCTATCGCCGCTTCGCAATCGCGGCGTAGAGGTGATTGTTGTCGACGGCGAAAGCAATGACGGCACGCGAGATATTGCCCGCACGTTGGCTGACCACGTAGTCACCGGGCCACGCGGGCGGGCGACGCAGATGAACACGGGTGCGGCAGTCGCACGCGGCAGGATTCTGCTGTTTCTGCACGCAGACACGCGACTGCCGGACAGGGCCGATGCGTTCATACGCGACGGTCTCGCAAGGACGGGCCGAGCCTGGGGGCGCTTCGACGTGCGCTTCAATGCAGGGCCGTTTCTTGGCTTGATCGCCCTCATGATGAATTTGCGCTCGCGGATCACCGGAATAGCCACGGGCGATCAGGCCATTTTCGTTTCACGCGCGGCTTTCGATGCCGCGGGCGGCTTCCCGCCGATCGCGCTCATGGAAGACATTGCGCTGTCAACACGACTTAAACGCATCTCCCATCCCCTGTGTTTGCGACCGCATGCCACGACGTCGCCGAGCCGCTGGAAAGAAAATGGGACTTTGCGTACAGTCTTCTTGATGTGGCGGCTGCGGCTGGCGTATTTCCTCGGTGCCGACCCGAGGCAACTCGCGCAACGCTATGGCTATGTCCCCGCCGAGCAATAGTCCTGTATCGATCGCGATTCTGGCGAAGGCTCCGATTCCGGGGTTCGCCAAAACGCGGCTCATCCCCGCAATCGGGGCACACGCGGCTGCCGTCTTGCAGCAGCGCCTGACAGAGCACGCCCTTGCGACTGCCCTTGCCGCCGACATCGGCTCGGTCACGTTATGCTGCGCGCCCGATGCTACGCACAACACATTTCTCAAGCTCGTCGCCCGGCTGCGGATTACGCTCAAGCCGCAACCTAAGGGGGACCTCGGCGCGCGCATGCTGGCAGCGGCAGCCGGAAGCGCCGGACCGGTCCTGGTGATCGGCACCGACTGCCCTGCCCTGACCGAGGTGCATCTTCGCGGAGCCGCTACTGCACTTCGTGGTGGCACCGACGTGATCCTGATTCCGGCAGAGGACGGCGGTTACGTGCTCATCGGGATGCGCAGTGCGCAACCCGCACTCTTTTCCAACATCGCCTGGGGCACAACGACGGTGCTTGCCGACACGCGCGCAAAGATCATCGAGCATCGCCTCATGTTGGTAGAGCGCCCCCCGTTGTGGGACGTTGACACCGAAAGCGACCTTGAACGGCTTGAACGCGAATTTCCCGAGATGAAGCTCTAGCAGTTTGCTGAAAAACCCCTCGCCATAGCGATGGTTTGCTGATTCAGTTTTTTGTCACGAATCGGCGGAGGCGAGGATGCGAGGCGCATTTG
>DATGDN010000401.1:0-16022 GCA_035310865.1 Pseudolabrys sp.
TGTCATCAGCGGCGGCAGCCGCGGCATCGGCCGCGCGATTGCGGTCGCCTTTGCGCGTGAGGGCGCGCAGACGGTATTGGCCGCCGCCAATGCAGGCAATCTCGCCGAGGGTGCGAAGGCAGTTGCCCCAACCGGCGGTCCGGAGGCGATGACGGTCGCGGGAGATCTTCGTACGCTGGAAGCGTGCGAGCAGGTATTTGCCAAGGTCAATGAACGCTTCAAGCGCTGCGACGTGCTGGTGAACAATGCCGGCGCGACCCGCGGCGGAAATTTCTTCGAGCAGGCTGATGCGCTGTGGACTGATGGGTTCGCGCTGAAGTTTCACGCCACGGTTCGGCTGACGCGGCTCTTCTGGCCGCTGCTGAAACAGGCACATGGCAATGTTGTCAATATTGTCGGCGGTGCCGCGCGCACACCAGGAACGGACTTTCTGATCGGCGGGGCAGTGAATGCCGCCATGGCCAATTTCTCGAAGGGCCTTACTGCGCTCGGTAATCGCGATGACATCAATATCAATGTCATCCATCCGGGTCAGACTCAGACCGACCGTGTGGAGCAACTGTTCCAGCAATTCGCCAAGGCACAGAACAAAACGGTGGAGCAGGTACGCGCGGAGGCTCTGACCAAAAGCGGGCTGCGCCGTATCGGCCAGCCCGAGGATGTTGCCGCGCTGGCGGTGTTCCTTTGCGGCAAGCAGGCGCGCCATATCCATGGCACAGCCATCGCAGTCGATGGCGGTGGCACGCCCGGATATTATTGAGAGGCGAGCTGGTTCACGATATCGATCGCGCGCCGCAGCAGCGTCATCGACGCCTCCAAAGTGCGGAATGCCGCGTGCGATGTCAGCGTGACATTTGGGAGTTTGGCCAGTGGATGATCGGCCTTGAGCGGTTCGGTATGAAAAACGTCCAGCCCGGCGTGGCGAATGTGCCGGCTCTGCAAGGCTTCGATCAGCGCCGCTTCGTCCACCAGAGCGCCGCGCGCGGTGTTGACGAGGATCGCGCCCGGCTTCATGCGCGCGATGCGTTCCTTGCTCAAGAACCCGCGTGTTTCGTCATTGAGCACAAGGTTGAGCGACACCACATCCGATTTCGCCAGCAACGTATCGATATCGACCAGCGGCACACCGGCATTCGCGCGCGACGTCCGGTTATACGCGATCACCTCCATACCCAAGCCCTTGCCAATTCGCGCGACTTCTGAACCGATACCTCCGAGTCCGACCACGCCGAGCGTCTTGCCGAGCAGCTGCATGCCTTCCTGCGGCGTCCAAATGCCCGACCGGACTTCATGGTCCATACGTGCGACATCGCGGGCGGCGGCAAACATCAGGGCGATGCCATGTTCGGCAACCGCGGTATCGCCGTAGCCCTTGATGGTGTGGACTTTTACTCCGCTTGTGTTCAGTTCACCGACGTTCATGTAGCTCGCCGCGCCAGTGCCAAGGAAAACGATATGTTTGAGTTGCGGGCACTGCGCCACGAGTTCAGTAGGCATGTAGGAATGGTCGTCGAGAGCGATATCGTAGCCTTTGAGCACACGCGGCAATTCATCACGCGCGAAGGCTTTGCGGTTGACGTCAATCGGTGGATCGCTCGGTCTTACGACCTTCTCCCAGACAGGTGCGAGTTGGTCGTTGCAGTCGATGAAAATGGATTTCATGAGTATCTTGATCCCGGCAATGCGTTCCGCAGGCGCATGCCAATCATGCCATCGCAGGAAGCTTGGCTGCAAACATTGACGGCGCGCGGTCTGCAGAATACATGCACCGGGCCGCGCTTGGCGCAAGTTGTTGATCGAAATCCTGGCGCCGCCGGCGTCTTATGTAGCAAAGTAGTGGCTGGGGAATGACCACAGAAAAAAAAGCCGTTTGCGTTATCGCCTGGCCGGCCGGCCACTCGCGTTCGCCGCTGATCCACAATTATTGGATCAAACAGCACAAGCTCGACGCCGAGTACCGGCGCGAGGCGGTGCCGCCCGAGAAGTTTGCTGCGTTTGTCGGAAACCTCAAAGGTAACGGTTACATCGGCGCGAATATTACCGTGCCGCACAAGGAAGCTGCGCTGGCGCTGTCGGAACCAGATGATCGCGCGCGCGCCGTAGGTGCGGCCAACACGCTTTGGTACGATGACGGCAGGTTGCGATCGACCAATACCGACGTCGAAGGCTTTCTTGCCAATGTCGACGCCGCAGCACCGGGTTGGGATCGCGGACTTGAGACCGCCGTCGTGCTTGGCGCAGGCGGTGGGGCGCGTGCGGTAATATTTGCGCTTCTCCAGCGCGAGGTTGGCCGCATCTATGTGATCAATCGGACGCGCGCCCGGACGCAGACACTGAAGAAAAAATTTGGCGCGCGTGTGCACATCGCGGGGTGGGATGAAACCACCGGCTTGCTTGGCGGCGCCGGTCTCTTGGTCAACACCACGACCTTGGGCATGGTTGGCCAACCGCCATTGGAAATCAATCTGCGTTGCCCAGCCTCGCTCGTTGTGGCCGATCTGGTTTATGCGCCGCTGGAAACCGGGCTGCTGGCCGCGGCGCGCGCGCGCGGACTGCGGACGGCTGGCGGTCTTGGTATGCTATTGCATCAGGCCGTCCGCGGTTTTCAGCTTTGGTTTGGCGTGCGCCCCGAGGTGACGCCTGAACTACGCGCACTGGTCGAAGCTGATCTGCTCAAGAATAAGTGACTGTTTCAAAGCCGCGGAATAAGGCGCGCAAGACGGGGTTATCAGCCTGATCGAGACCGGCTGCACGCCGGAACCGGATCGGGAGGTATCGGTATGCACAATTTGAATATGACACCCCGGGTAATCGGCGCCGCGGTCATCGCTCTGTTTTTTACCACCGCGGCCCAGGCGCAACAGCCCGGCCGGATCCGCGGCCAGATCGAGAAGATTGATGGCGCGATGCTGGTGCTCAGGGCGCGTGACGGTGCCATGCTCAATGTGAAGTTGGCTGACGATGCGCGGGTGTCGGCGCTCGAGAAAGCTTCGCTCGCCGACATCAAGAACGACAGCTTCATCGGCATTGCTGGCATGCCGCGATCGGACGGCAGCATCGAGGCGTTTTCAATCCATATCTTTCTGCCGGCGCAGCGGGGCGTTGTCCCGGACCGACATGGTCCCTGGGATGCGCGGCCCGGCAGCACGATGACCAATGCCTATGTGACGAGCGTGGTGCAAGAGAAGGATGGCGAGACGCTCACGGTGAAATACAAGGACGGTGAGAAGAAGGTTGTGGTCACGCCGCAAACGGTGATTGCGGCTGCCGCGCCTGGCAAGAAGGACGAGCTTAAGCCCGGGGCGCAGCTCATCATCTTTGGTTGGGACAAGCAGCCGGATGGCTCGATACTGGCCAAGACGATGTATGTGGGCCGCAGCGTGGCTCCGGCTATGTGATTAGACCGCGCGTCGGCTCGGTGCATGCGCCGAGCCGCGGGCGGGGACATCCAGGTCGTCGGCGAGTTCGGGCATTCCGCGCATCAAGTTGACAAGCCGGTTTTGCCGGCCGCCCGCAAGGCGTGCTTCGCGCTGATCCTCGATTGGCCGGCGCACTTCGTCACAACGCGTGAGGCTGTCTATGTTGCCGCCATTTTCAGCGAGCTTGGCTAGGAAATAGGTAAGATCCTCCAGCTGCTCGGCAACGACGTGGATAACGCCCGATTCTTCCTGCACGCGGCCGGTGACCGCCACATAACGGGCACCCAGGACGATGGGCCGCAGGCGCTCGAATACTTTGGGCCACACGATCACATTGGCAACCGCGGTTTCATCCTCAATCGTCATGAACACCACGCCATTGGCTGAGCCCGGCCGCTGCCGGCAGGTGACCAGGCCGGAGATGCGTACGCGCGTGCCGGAAGCCATCTGACGCAGAGTCTCGTTTTGTTTGATGCCGCGTGCATCGAGATCGGCGCGCAGGAATTGGGCGGGATGCGCACGCAATGAAAGATGCAGGAAGCGATAGTCGTTGATGACTTCCTCGCCGATCGGCATCGGTGGAAGGCGCACGTCGGGTTCCTGTGAGACAATGCGCGTTTGCATGGCGCCGCCCGCCGCAAACAATGGTAGGTCGTCGTCACGGTCGCCGACCCGGCCAAGCGCCTTGGCCGCCCACAGCGCCTCGCGGCGGGTGAGGCCGAGCGAGCCGAAGGCATCGGCATCCGCCAGCCGTTCCAGCACGCGCGGTGAAAGGCCGGTGCGCAGCCAGACGTCGCGCATGGAATCATAGGAGCCGCTTCGCCGTTTCATGATTGATTTGGCGTCTTCTTTCTTGAGTCCTTTGATCTCACGTAATCCCAGACGGACAGCGCATGCGGTACGCACGTCGTCCCGCATCTCTTGATGCAACTCGTGCATGCGCTCGGCTGCGCGTGGGCCCGGTTCGAGCGTCGAATCCCAGTGCGAATGATTGATGTCGGGTGGCTGTACTTCGACACCATGCTCGCGTGCATCGCGCACGATCTGTGCCGGTGCGTAAAAGCCCATCGGCTGCGCATTCAAAAGCGCGGCGGCGAAGGCGTCCGGATAGCGGCATTTCAACCAGGCCGAGGCATAGACCAGCAGTGCGAAGCTCGCCGCGTGGCTTTCGGGGAAGCCGTATTCGCCGAAGCCTTCGATCTGCTGGAAGCAACGCTCGGCGAATTCGCGTTCATAACCGTTGGCCAGCATGCCGTCGATCATCTTGCGCTGGAATGTGCCGATGGTGCCCACGCGCTTGAAGGTCGCCATGGCGCGGCGCAGCTTGTCGGCTTCGGAAGGTGTAAAGCCGGCGGCAACGATCGCGATCTTCATCGCCTGCTCCTGGAACAGCGGCACGCCCAGGGTCTTCGACAACACGGCTTCAAGTTCCTTGGAAGGATAGGTGACTTGTTCCTGACCGCGACGGCGGCGCAGATAAGGATGCACCATGTCTCCCTGGATAGGCCCTGGCCGCACGATCGCCACCTCGATCACCAGATCATAGAAATTTTTCGGCGCGAGCCGCGGCAGCATGGTCATCTGTGCTCGGCTTTCCACCTGGAACACGCCGAGCGAATCCGCACGGCACAGCATGTGATAGACGGCCGGATCTTCGGCCGGGATGGTGGCGAGGGTCCGGCGCTCGCCATAAAGCCTATCCACCAGATCGAGCGCCTTGCGCAGGCAGGACAGCATGCCGAGACCAAGCACATCGATTTTCAGAATGCCGAGTGCGTCGAGATCGTCCTTGTCCCATTCGACGAAGGTGCGATCGTCCATCGCTGCGTTGCCGATCGGCATCACTTCGTCGAGCCGGCTGCGCGTAATGACGAAGCCTCCGACATGCTGCGAAAGATGGCGCGGAAAGCCGTTGATTTCCTGCGCGAGTGCAAGAACCTGCCGCATGCGCCGGCTGTGCGGGTCGAGGCCGGTGCGGGTGACGGCATCTTTCGACACCGCGCCGCCGCCTCCGCCCCAAATGGAAGACGACAGCGCACCAATGGTGTCCTCGGAGAGGCCAAAAGCCTTGCCGACCTCGCGGGTCGCTGAGCGGCCGCGATACGAGATCACGGTTGCGGCAATGCCGGCGCGCTCACGGCCGTATTTTTTGTAAATGTATTGGATGACCTCTTCGCGCCGCTCGTGCTCGAAATCGACATCGATATCGGGTGGTTCGCGCCGCTCGGGTGAGATGAACCGCTCGAACAACAGGTCGGCGCGGTCAGGATCAACCTCGGTCACGCCAAGGCAGAAGCAGACTGCGGAATTGGCAGCCGATCCGCGGCCCTGGCAGAGGATGCCCTGTGAGCGGGCGAAGCGCACGATGTCGTGGACGGTGAGAAAATAGGGCGCATATTGCAATTGCGCGATCAACTTAAGCTCGTACTCGAGATTGGCGCGCACCTTGTCCGGAATGCCCTGCGGATAGCGGCGGGCAGCGCCTTCATAAGTGAGGTGCGTCATCGCATCCTGAGCATTGTCGAAGCCTTGCACCTCTTCATCTGGATATTCATAGCGCAGTTCGTCGAGCGAAAAGGAAAGTGCGTCGCTGAGCGCCATCGTTTCCTCGATCGCCTCCGGCGCATCGCGGAATAACCGCATCATTTCCTGTGTTGGTTTAAGAAACCGTTCGGCATTCGCAGCGAGCTTGCGCCCGGCCTGGTCGATGGTTGTTTTCTCGCGGATGCAGGTGAGTACATCCGCAAGCGGCCGCCGGTCGGGATGGTGATAGAGCACATCATTGGCGGCGATCAACGGCGCCTGCGCTTCGCGTGCGGTCTCCTTTGCGCGCGCGAGTCTGGCACGGTCGCGCCCGCGATAAAGCATGGAAGCGGCAAGCCGGACGCGATGTGGCGCCGCTTCGCGCAGACGTGTCAACAGGCGGGCAGGGCCGCCCATGGCTATCAATTCAAGCCCGAAGATATGCGACAGCAGATCGTCGAGGTGCAGAATGCATTCAGCCTTTTCCGCGCAAAGATTTCCGAGAGTGAGCAGGCGGGTGAGCCTTCCCCAGCCGGCACGGTTGCGTGGATAGACAAGGATGTCTGGCGTGCCGTCGGCGAACACGAGCCGTGCGCCCGGGTGATAGCGCAACGACAAATTTTGTTCGCGTTTGGCCAAATGCGCGCGCACCACGCCGGCGACCGAATTGCGGTCGCACAGGCCAAGGCCGGCAAGCCCGACATGCGCGGCCTGTACCATCAACTCTTCGGGGTGTGAGGCCCCACGCAGGAAAGAGAAGTTCGAGGCTGCGGCGAATTCGAGATAACGCATTACTCTCTCGATCTTATGAAAACATTCCGTGGAGGAACCACGCCGGCGCGCCGGCAGTGTGTGCAATGTCGCGGTAAAGTCCGGCGCGGAAGAGCCAGAATCGAAGCCCTCTCTTGTCTTCAACGCGGAAGTAATCGCGCGCGGGTCCGCCGTGTTCGCTCCACCAGGCACCTTCGATGCGCTCAGGGCCTTCGGCAGCGATCACCTCGTGCAACGCGCGCCGCCATCGAAAGCGCAGCGGCGGGCCATCCGGCACTCCTGCCACGGCCTCGATCGGCTCCGGCCGTGTCAGCAGCCGTAGCGGACGCGGTGGAAGGTCAACCTCGTTGCGATAGCGGCGGAACGCATTCCAGCCGTCGTCGCTATTGACGGCTTGTGCAGGCAAGCCGGCCTCGGCTAGCTCCGGAATATGGCTGTCCTGCGCAATCAACCGGCGCACGCGGCGCGTGCCCAGCCGCGCACTCAGACGATCGACCAGGCGGCAAAGTTCGGCCGCATCTTCGCTGCCGCCGATGCCGATCTGTTCGGGAGGGCAGGGTTCGGCGACGATGACCGACAATCGCGCCATATCGAAACCAAAACTGGGATCGAGTGCGTCGGCGAGCGCGGCAAGTCGTTCGACAAAGAGTGCCCGTATTTCGTCTGGATCTCGCAGTGGCCGCGAAGTGCCGGCGGCGATGCGGCGAACCACGCCGTCGGTGCGGAACAAGGTCAGCTCGATGCGGCGGGCGCCATCGCCGCGCCGTTCCAACGCAAATTGCAATCGTCGCGCCAGCCGCAGAGCGATCGCGAGCACGTCTTCCTCGCGGGCGACCGGCTCGGCAAAGCGCTGCTCGGTGATATATGGCGCGGCCGGCAAGCGCGGTGTCAGCGGCTCATGTTCTTGGCCAAGTGCACGGTCGAGCTGGCGCAGCATGTCAGGCCCGAAGCGCGCAGTAAGCGGTGCGCGCGGCAGATCGACAATATCACCGATGCGTTTCAATCCGACGCGGGCGAGTGCTGCGACCGTCGTGGCCGGGAGCCGCAGCGCAGACAGCGGCAATGGCGCAAGAACGCTGCGCTCCTCACCGCAGGCATAGCTGGCCGGTTCGCCATAACGCGCGATAGCCCACGCGGCACCGGTAGTGCCGGCAATGGCAAGCGAATAGGCGAAACCGGCCTTTTCCAGCCGGCCGCTGAGATCGGCGGTCAGTTCCTGTTCGCCACCGTAAAGATGTGCGCAGCCGCTGATGTCGAGCAGCAATCCGTCGGGTGCATCGCAGGCTACTAGCGGTGTGTAACGCAGGCACCAGTCGGCAATGGAGTCAAGCAGGGCAGCATCGGCCTCGGCATCTTCGGCGACCACTTCGATGCCGGGATGCATGGCGCGTGCTTGCGCCAAAGGGAGGCCGGGCGTGAGACCAAGCCGCCTGGCTGCATCATCCACGGCCGTAAGAACTTCGGCATTGCCGCGCCTGCCGGTGACAGCCAGCGGTGCAGATATTTTACGCGACCTGACGATGCGATCGGTCGAAAGCCGGCGCAGCCACAGGCTGAGCATGCGTTGCGAGGATGAATTGTCCATCGCGGTCACTCCATTCGAGAATCCATGATCCGACCGGGCCACGGCGGTTGCGGACAAGTTGTGCGGCAAAGCGCGGCGAGCCAGAAGCGATCGAAGGCGCGGCACCGACGATCCAGCGCGTAGCGGCAGTTGAGGCGTCGTTCGGAGGCTCGGTCCGCAACAGCAAGGCCAGTGTGCCGCTCTCTGCTGCCGCAAGTGAAAGTCGCCGAACCGTTACACCATCGATTCCACCGCCACGCATTTCGCCGATCACTGAGCTGATCGCGCGGCAGCGCAGTGCCTCTTCCATTCCCCACAACAGGTCGCGGCGATGCGCGGCGAAAACCATCACCAACTGTTCCGGGGTGAGGCCAAAGGCATCGAGTCCGGCACCGTGGGGAGCGCCGCTTTCAGCGAGCGTCAGGTCCTCCGAAATCCAGAAGACGCTCCGCCTGTCATGACTGGGCATAGCCGTCCGAAGGACGGCGTGCTTTCGCGCGCCTATGTTCCAGCCAACCATCCCCAAAGCAAACCCAACCGTTGCCGGAAGATGAGCCTCGCCGGTTGCCGCGATTTCATGGAGTGCGCCGCGAACAAGTCCGCCGCCGAGCGCCCTATCGATGGCGGGAATGCCGAAGGGCACGGAACTGGGACAACCTTCGATCCGTGGCGTCTTTTGCAAGGCCAGCAGGTGTTGACGAAGCTGCTCGATCATTACTAAGCCTTTGAAGATACGGACGCATTTGGCCCAGTTGGCTGGGCGTGCCGTTTCTCTTGTTCTTGTTTTGTTCTAATGTCCTCCATCGATTAGAGGACGTCAAGCCGCAAGGGAATGGGGTTAGAGGTCTGAGTACGGCACAACGTCTAGCTTTGCGTCAGGGCGATAACGACCACTGCTGCTGCCAACACGCTAGCCAGCCAGACGAGTCGAGGATCAGCACGATTTTTGTCCATGCGATTCCTGCCCTTTCAATTTATGGGCCAAGTTCGCAATGGCAACTTTGACTCTCGTCAAATCCGCCGGTGCTTAGCTGCGGTCAAGTTGCGCCCTTCCGCGCGCCGTCAGCACCAGCCGGGAATCCCCCATGCTGCTACCATTCTCAAAGCGGATCAGACCGTCCGAAATGGCGTCTTCCCAGATGGACAGGTGCGGGCAGCTCCGCCGCCAGGCTTCCGCATCGGCATAGCTGCGCGGGGCCTCGGCCACCCAGGCGAGAAACTGCAGCGTCAATGCGTGCGCGGCATCTTGCATGGCAACCTAAATATATGACTGGCGTCATTAAAAAGTCAGGCCCGGCGCTCGAACGTCCGGATCTCGATTTTCGATTCCAGAGTTCGGTGTACCGGACACTTATCGGCGATTTCCAATAGCCGCTTGCGTTGCTCGGCGTCGAGGGGGCCTTCCATCGTGATGTTGCGATCGATGCGATCGACCATGCCTTCCTTGGTCTCGCAGTTCAGGCAGTCCTCAGCGTGAATCTTGTTGTGCGCAAGCTGAACCGAGACGCGTTCGAGCGGCAGCTTCTTGTGTTCGGCGTAAAGCCGCAATGTCATCGACGTGCAGGCGCCGAATCCGGCCAACAGGAGGTCGTAAGGGCCAGGCCCAGAGTCGAGTCCGCCGACCTTGACCGGTTCATCGGCAAGAAAACGATGCGGGCCGCTCAGGATTTCCTGCTGGAATTTGCCATCGCCGGTTTCACGCACAAGAACAGTGCCAACCTCGATCTGCTCGTCGCTGCGCTCGACCGGTTGCTCGAGATAGCGCTCGGCCCAGGCCGCGATCACATCGGCCACATAGACCGCGTCACCCCTCTTCCTCAGCAGGTGATCAGCACCAGCGAGCGAAACAAAGCTCTTGGGATGCTTTGCAGCGGTAAAAATGCGCGAGGCATTCTCGATACCTACGGTATCGTCAGTCGGTGAATGGAATACAAGCAACGCCTTGCGCAGGTTGGCCAGGCAATCCTTGATGCGTTGCTCGGCGATATCATCGAGAAATTCGCGCTTGATGCGGAACGGCCGTCCGGCCAGCGCAACCTCGATCTGGCCTTGCTCACGGATCTTGTCGATATCTTCCTTGAACAAGCCGGTGACATGAGCCGGATCACAGGGGGCCGCAATAGTGACCACGGCACGCGCATCCGGAATGCGATGCGCGGCTGCAAGCGCGGCAGCGCCGCCGAGGCTGTGGCCGATCAAGATGGCAGGTGTGCCGCGCGTTTTTCGTAAATGGTCGGCGGCGGCAACCAGGTCATCGACGTTTGACGAGAAATGCGTGTCGGCGAATTCGCCTTCGCTCATGCCGAGACCGGTGAAATCGAAACGCAGGACACCAATGCCGCACATGGCCAGCCCCTCTGAAATCCGCTTGGCCGCGAGGTTGTCCTTGCCGCAGGTGAAGCAGTGCGTGAACAGCGCGAAGGCGTTTGGCTTGCCGAGCGGGAGGTCGAGCGTGGCCGCTAGTTTCTCGCCCTTCGCATTGGGAAAACTGAAGCGTTCGCTGCGCATGGCTAGCCCTTAAATGTCGGCTGGCGCGGATGCACGGCATCCTGGAAGGCGTCGAAAGTCTTCCAGGCCGGCTCCGGGGGATCGCATTTCGGTTGCGGGGTGTAGATCGACGGGCCGGTCATCTGCATTGCCGGGATATAGCGCGGACAATTAGGGAAAATAGCCCGGGCTTCGACTCTCACGATAAGTTGCGCGCCGACGGTTTCCTGCAGCAGCGGATCGGCATCGCTTACACGTGCGCTGCCGTTGACGCGTAGCCGCTTCGGCTTGTCGTGCATGGCGATGAACAGGAGGCCGACATTGGGGTTCACCAGCAGATTGCCGAGGCTCTTGAACATCCCATTGCCGTCATAATCGGGAAACGCCAGTTCAGCCGATCCGGTAACGCGCACAAAGCCCGGCATGCCGCCCTTGAATGAGCAATCCGGTCGGCCATCGGCATCGGCCGTGGCGACAAAGAAATAGGCGGAACTCTCGATGAACGTCTTGTCGTCATCGGTGAAAGTTGTGCGTGTCAGTTTTTCTTCCAGTCTGTCGGAAATGCGCCGGCTGTCGAAGCGGTCCTGCAGCTGTCGATTGCCGTCGTGGTACATAATGCTCATGGCACCACCTCGCATGCTTGATGATCGGGAACCGATCCTACATTGTCAGTCGCCGGCGATATGTTTGCGGCGGATGCGCCGCACCACCCACCAGATCGCCAGTATGGCAACCGGTACAAACAATGCCGTGGCGAGTGAAATGTCGACCGGGATGCCCTCGTCGTGCAGGCCCTTCACCAGATAGCCGAACAGCCCGACCACGTAGTAGCTGACGGCGGCGACCGATAATCCTTCGACCGTTGTCTGCAGCCGCAATTGCAGCCGTGTGCGCTCGTTCATAGACTTGAGCAGATCGCGGTTCTGCCGCTCCATATCCACGTCGACCCGCGTGCGCAGCAGATTGGCGGCGCGTGCCAGCTTCTCCGACAGGTTCGACTGCCGCTCCTCGGTGGTGAGGCAGGTGCGCATCGCCGGCGCCATACGCCGGGCGAGGAATGACGACCACGTCGGCAGGCCCTCTACTTTGCGCTCGCCGATGGTCTGCAGGCGCAGCTGGACGATCTCGTTGTAGGCGCGGCTTGCACCGAAGCGAAACAGGCTCGCCGCGGCGCCTGCTTCCAGTTCGGCGGCGAGTTCGGTCAATTCGTCGAGCAGACGGTGGTTGTCAATCAGTTGGTCGGTGCGGCGCATTTCCTCGGTTACTTCGCCGAGGCGCGTCTCGATGCGGTTGATCGAGGGCAATAGCCGCTGCGCCTCGGGCAGGGCAAGCAGCGCTAGTGTTCGATAAGTCTCCAATTCAATGATGCGCTGGACCACGGCGCCGGCACGTTCGCTGCCCAGACCCCGGTCGAGCACGAGGATGCGCACATATCCGGTGGCATCGGCCTGGAAATCGGTCGCAAACAACGCGAGGCCATCGGAATTCTCGGCGACCGCAAGACTGGCGCGATCGAACACCTTCGTGATCGGCAACCTTTTCTCCTTCTCCGCTAGCAGATGCACATCGAGCGCCACCAGCAGCGGTCCCGGCTGGGGCAAGCTCGTCATCGGCCCCGCCAACGACGCGGCGTCGGGATGGAACGGGCTCGTGCCCGGTGACGGCAATTCCCAGGTGTATGTCGTGAATTCCGAATGCTGCTCCCACCGCAACATTGCACCGCCGAACACGACGCGGTGCTGTTTGGCGGACGGTTTCAGCGGCTCGAGATTGCGGCGCGCACACAAATCAGCGAGCGCGGCTCGATCCTGCCGCGCGGCATCGCCAGCCGTATCGAAGGCAAAATGGAGAATACGCCTCGGCGTCTCGATTGGTGTAAACGGCCGCGCGTGCACTTCTCCAAGTATCGCAGCGCGCAATGGGTGCGGCGTGAGCCGCGTGCCCTTGCCGTTGCCGATCGACACCTCAGCACTCATAGCTTCCCCGTCGCACGCGATGCAATTTTTGACAAGCGTGCTGAAGTTTAGAGCGTTTGCCCAAGATTAGGGCAGCCTCCATTTGAATTGATGCGCCTGAGCCCGAAATTTCAGCGGTTTCTGCGGCATAAATTGCCGCCCAATTCAGCATCGGTTTTGGCACGTCGATTGCAATTCGGACGGTAAATCGCCGGTCCGGGGGCCGGCCCAACAGGGGCGCGTCATGTCCACATTTGACAATCCGTTCGACCCGTCACGTTCATTGAACAGCAGCAGCGGCTGCTCCTGCGGCCGTCATATCAGCCAGGCGGCACACGAACTCGACGCCGCTGCACAGCTGCAATGCCTCCCGGTCGAGAGCGAAGAGAAGCGCTACGAGAACCTGGTCGCTTCAGCGGTGATGCGCGCGATATTCCCAAAGGATGCCGGCCGCCGTGCCTTCCTGCAATCGCTTGGCGCCTCCACTGCGCTGGCTGCGCTGTCGCAATTCTTCCCGCTGAAGACCGCAACGGAAGTGTTCGCCGCACCCGGTGCGGTTGAAAAGAACGACCTTAAAGTCGGTTTCATCCCGATCACCTGCGCTACCCCGATCATCATGGCGAAGCCGATGGGCTTCTACGAAAAGCAGGGCTTGAACGTGGATGTGATCAAGACCGCCGGCTGGGCGGTGATCCGCGACAAGACCCTCAACAAGGAATACGACGCCGCCCATATGCTTTCGCCGATGCCCATCGCCATCACGCTGGGGGTCGGATCGAATGCGATCCCCTATACCGCACCGGCGATCGAGAACATCAATGGCCAGGCGATCACCCTTGCCATCAAGCATAAGGATAAGCGCGATCCGAAAAACTGGAAGGGCTTTAAGTTCGCGGTGCCGTTCGACTATTCGATGCACAACTATCTGCTGCGTTATTACGTGGCCGAACACGGCCTCGATCCCGACCAGGACATCCAGATCCGCGCGGTGCCGCCGCCGGAAATGGTGGCCAATCTACGGGCCGATAACATCGACGGCTTCCTCGGTCCCGATCCGATGAATCAGCGCGCCGTCTATGACGGCGTTGGCTTCATTCATGTGCTCTCCAAGGAAATATGGAACGGGCATCCCTGCTGCGTCTTTGCCGCGTCGAAGGATTTCGTCACGCAAACGCCGAATACCTACGCCGCATTGCTCAAGGCAATTATCGACGCCACCGCGTTCGCTCATAAACCGGAGAATCGAAAGCAGATTGCCGAAGCGATCGCGCCGGCGAACTACATCAACCAGCCGGTTACCGTGCTGGAGCAGATCCTGACTGGCACCTACGCCGACGGTCTCGGCACAGTAAAGACCGATGCCAACCGAGTCGATTTCGACCCGTTCCCGTGGCAGTCCTTTGCCGTCTGGATAATCACGCAGATGAAGCGATGGGGTCAGATCAAGAGCGACGTCGACTACAAGGGCGTAGCCGAGCAGGTGTTCCTCGCGACCGATACCTCGAAGCTGATGACCGAGATCGGCATGAAGCCACCGACCGCAACCACGAAGACCTTCGTGGTCATGGGCAAGACTTTCGATCCGGGCAAGCCCGAGGAGTACCTCAAGAGTTTCAAGATCAAGAAGGCGGTCTGAATGAAGGCGGCATCACTTACCGGACGCGCCGCCGTCGTCTCACTGGCGCTGTTGTTCAGCTTCCTCGTCGCGTGGCATCTCGCCACGCGCGGGACCGGCTCCGTACAGCAAATGAGTCCGGAATACGCCAAGCTCATGGGCGCGACGGCGACCCAGGGCAAGTCGGCGATGCCCGGCCCGCTTGATGTCGGTGCGAAACTCTGGGAGCACCTGCGCCGGCCGTTCTACGACAATGGCCCGAACGACAAGGGCGTCGGCATTCAGCTCGCGTTCTCGATCGCTCGCGTAATGATCGGTTACCTGCTGGCAATTGCGGTGGCGGTGCCGGTCGGTTTTCTGATCGGCATGTCGCCCCTGATGAGCAAGGCGCTCGATCCATTCATCCAGGTGCTCAAACCGATCTCGCCACTCGCCTGGATGCCGCTCGCCCTCTACACCATCAAGGATTCCAGCCTGTCGGCCATTTTTGTGATCTTCATCTGCTCGTTGTGGCCGACCATGATCAACACCGCGTTCGGCGTTGCGGCGGTACGGCGCGAATGGCTCAACGTGGCGAAGACTTTGGAAGTCGGCACCTTCCGCCGCGCCTTCACCATCATCCTGCCGGCCGCCGCGCCGACAATTCTGACGGGCATGCGCATTTCCATCGGCATCGCCTGGCTGGTGATCGTCGCCGCTGAGATGCTCGTTGGCGGCACCGGTATCGGATATTTCGTCTGGAATGAGTGGAACAACCTGTCGATCACCAATGTCATCACCGCGATCCTGGTGATCGGCATCGTCGGCATGCTGCTTGACCTCATTCTGGCCCGGCTCGCGCGGCTGGTCACCTTTCCGGAGTGAGCCGTGTCGGAACATTTCATCTCCATCGAAGGGATTGCTCGGCGATTTCCGGCGCATGGCGGCACGACCACCGTGTTCGAGGATTTGTGGCTGTCGATGGCACGCGGGGAATTCGTCTGCGTGATCGGTCATTCGGGCTGCGGCAAAACCACAGTGCTCAATATTCTTGCTGGACTCGACGTGCCCTCAAGCGGTGCGGTGATCGTCGACGGCCAGGCAATCGAAGGCCCGAGCCTCGACCGCGCAGTGATCTTCCAGAGCCACGCGCTGCTGCCGTGGCGCACAGTGCTGGGCAACGTCGCCTACGCCATATCGTCGAAATGGCGTGACTGGCCGGCAGCGCAGGTAACCGCACACGCACAAAAATTCATTGATCTGGTTGGCCTTACGGGCGCCGAGCACAAGCGGCCGGCTGAGCTATCCGGCGGCATGAAACAGCGGGTCGGCATTGCCCGTGCGCTGTCGATCGAGCCGAAGATCATGCTGATGGATGAACCATTTTCGGCGCTCGACGCGCCCTCAAGCGGCGCGGTGATCGTGGATGCCAAGGCAATCGAAGGCCCGAGCCTCGATCGCGCAGTGATCTTCCAGAGCCATGCACTGCTGCCGTGGCGCACAGTGCTGGGCAACGTCGCCTATGCCGTATCATCGAAATGGCGTGATTGGCCAATAACGCAGGTAACCGCACACGCACAAAAATTCATTGATCTGGTTGGTCTTACGGGAGCCGAGCACAAGCGGCCGGCCGAGCTATCCGGCGGCATGAAACAGCGGGTCGGCATTGCCCGTGCGCTGTCGATCGAGCCGAAGATCATGCTGATGGA
>DATGDN010000402.1:0-10320 GCA_035310865.1 Pseudolabrys sp.
ATCGAGCGTCTGCTTCTGATCCGGGTTCCATACGGGCCGCGGCGTCGCCTGCCGCGCTTGCATCATACAGTTGTGTAAGCCGGCGATGGCGGAGCCGTTCGTTCCGTCGACCTGAAACGTGACCAAGTCATCGCGGTAAGGTCGTACGCACCATGAGGAATTGATGGTGGCGACGACGCCACCATCGAGCTGGAACGTCGCATAGGCGGCATCATCGGCGTCGGCTTCGTACGACTTGCCGTTCTCGTCCCAGCGCTGTGGGATGTGCGTCGTGCCGAGGCAGGATACGGCCTTCACTTCCGCGAAGGTGTTGTCGAGCACGTAGCGCCAGTGGCAGAGCATGTCGAGAATGATTCCGCCGCCTTCCTGTGTTTTGTAGTTCCACGAGGGCCGCTGCGCGGTCTGCCAATCGCCTTCGAACACCCAATAGCCGAACTCGCCGCGGACCGAAAGCATGCGGCCGAAGAAGCCTGAGTCGCGCAGCATCCGCAGCTTGAGGAGGCCTGGCAGGAAAATCTTGTCCTGCACGACGCCATTCTTCACGCCGGCTCGCTCCGCGAGCTTGCATGCATTGAGCGCCTCTTCCAAACTCGTCGCGATCGGCTTTTCGCAGTAAATGTGTTTCCCCGCCGCGATTGCCTGTTCGAGCAGCTTGGGCCGCATTTGCGTCGTGGCGGCGTCGAAGAACACCTCGTCGTTCTTATCGGCGAGCGCTTTCTCGAGGTCGGTCGACCAGCGTTCGACGCCATACTGCTTTGCAAGCGCAGATACCTTGCCGGCATTGCGTCCGATCAGGATCGGATCAGGCATCACGCGGTTGCCATTTGCAAGCTGCACACCGCCTTGAGCCCGGATTGCGAGCACAGAACGGACGAGGTGCTGGTTCGTCCCCATGCGGCCCGTCACGCCATTCATGATGATGCCGAGCCTACGTGTAGCCATGATTGTTACTCCCAATTCCTCCAAGTCATTTAGGAACGAGGCGGCTTACACCTATTCCATGCCGAGAAGGTGATAAAGTCGGCGGCTATACTCGCCAAAGATCTCGGTTGTTTTCACGTCGAGCGTGCGCGGTTCCGGCAGTCGAATCGTGATATTGTCGGCCATGCGCGCCGGACCCGCCGTGAAGACGATTGCGCGGGTGCCCAGGAAAACCGCCTCCGAGATACCGTGCGTCACGAAAAGAATTGTCTTGCCACTTTGCTTCCAGATCTTCAGGAGTTCGAGATTCATCTTCTCGCGGGTGAGTGCATCGAGCGCCCCGAAGGGCTCATCCATGAGCACGAGCTTCGGATCGTGAACAAGGGCGCGCGCAATTGCCGCGCGCTGCTGCATGCCGCCTGAAAGTTCGTATGGATATTTCTCTTCGAACCCGGACAGTCCGACCATGGCCAGGAGGTCTCGCGCGCGCTCCCGGCTTTCGGCCATCGGTAAGCCCAAGATCTCGGCTGGCAGCAGCACGTTCTGCAGCACGCGGCGCCATTTGAGCAGCAGGGCTTGTTGGAACACCATCCCGATATCGCGTGACGGATCGAATGGATGGGTGGTCGAGCCGATGTTCACCTCGCCGGAGTCATAACCTTCCAGCCCGGCGAGAACTTTTAGCAACGTCGTCTTCCCGCATCCTGACGGTCCGACGAACGAGACTAATTCTCCAGGCGCGACTTCGAAGCTCGCGTCGGAAATCGCCAGAAACTCCTCGTTGCGCTTGTGATAGATCTTCCGAAGGCCTTCGACGCGGATAAATGGCTCAAGCACGGCGTTTCCTCAATTCACGCGGGCATCGCGCACGATCACCAGCCGCTCAAGTCCCAGAACGACGCCGTAGAGAATCACGCCGAGCAACGTGATTAGAATCACCGCCATGAACATTGCAGGCGTATCGAGCGTCACCTGGACCTGCAGCATCAAATAGCCGAGGCCGCGCGCTGACCCCAAGAACTCGCCGACGATAGCGCCCGCGACAGCCAAAATCGCACCGACCTTCATTCCAGAAAAAATGTAAGGCAACGCGCTCGGCAATTGGATCTTGATGAAGGTTTGCCACTTCGAACTGCGAAGCGAGCGCACAAGCTCCAGCAGCTCCGGCTCCACCTCTCGTAACCCGCGCGCCGTATTGAGAAGTATGGGGAAGAAGCTGATGGCGAACGCCATGATTGTGTTCGGCATAATTCCGTAAGAGAACCAGACGATGAACAAGGGGCCGAGCGCGACCTTCGGAATCATATTGAGGGTCACGAGCAGCGGCATGATTCCTTCTTCTGCGGTTCGCGACCAGGAGAAGACGATCGCGAAAGTGACGCCGACGATGACCGCAAGAAAATAGCCGCCGAAGATCTCGCTGGCGGTAACGAGCGTATTACTGATCCAATGGTAGTTGGGGCCGTCGAGGGACGCGACCGTCGCAACGGGCGACGGGATTATGAACGACGGCAGGTGTCCGTAGCTAACGGCCAGATACCAGACGAGGATCAGCAGGAGATGTGAGAAGAGCGCCAGCCCGTAGCGCCGCATGACTTCGGGCACCAGCCATTCCGATTGGGTGGCCTCCTTCTGGGTCATGACAACCAGCGCTCCCGATGGGCTGCCACGAACGCATCGTCCCCAAGCTCGGGATAGAGTCGCATCACGCGATCGATCGCCTCTGCCTGGCCGGCACTCAATCCCTCGTTCGGATCGAGGCACCACGTGCCTTCAAAAAGGCCTTGCCGCCGCAGCACTTCATGACATCCGGCGATGCAACCGTGAAACTCATGCGCAACATCGAAGAAGGCGGCGTTGCAATCCGTGACCTTGGCTGCAGTAGCGAGGAGATCATCGTCAATCGCGCCTGATTCGACCGCCCGTTTGATGCGGTCGAACAATTCGACGGCACCGTTGGTCCAGACACTCCAATGGCCGAGAAGGCCGCCAACAATTCTGATTTGAACGCTTTCCTCGCCCCGTCGCAGCACGTATGGCGTGATCAGGTCGAGCACGATGGTGTCGTCATTGCCCGTGTACAGTGCAATCCGCTTTTCCGCACTCGCATCCACTACCCCTTGCACGACATCTAGCGTGTGGTAGCGATTGAACGGTGCGATCTTTATTCCGATCACCTGCTCGATCTCGGCGAAGCGCCGCCAGAAATTGCGGGACAGCGGAATGCCGCCGACCGCAGGCTGCAGATAAAAACCGACCAGCGGCATAATCTGAGCGACCGCGCGGCAGTGCGCGATCAGTTCGTCCTCGCTCGCGCGCTTCATGGCGGCGAGGCTCAACAGACCGGCGTGATACCCGAGACCGAGGGCTATTTCAGCCTCTCGCCGCGCCTGCTCGGTCCGGCCGACGATCCCGGCGATCATCACCAGCGGGCGGCGTTCAGCAGCCGTTTCCGCCGCAATCCTAAGCACCGGTTCGTAAAGATCGAGCTCGCGGATTCCGAATTGCGTCGAATGCACACCCACGGCCAAGCCGCCTACGCCTGCGTCGATGTAATACCGGCTGAGCGCGCGTTGTCTCCGCGCATCCAGCCGGCGCTTGGCATCGAGCGCTAGGAGGTGGGCCGGGATGACGGTTCCGCGACGAAATGTCTCAAGCACGTCATGCGGCCAATCGGTCCAGCTAAGCCCCATCGCTTATCTCCAGTTCGAACTGCTCACGCCCGTCCGGGCGCACCTCGGCGCAAAGCGTACAGTCGTCTTCATGGCCTCAGGTAGCCCAAGATGACGTCGACGGTATGTCGCAGGTGCTGCTCGCGTGCCGGAGCCGAGTTGAAGTCGCGGCCGAATATTGCCGACAATGTATGTATGTTGGAAAAATAGAAAAATCCGAGCGCTGCGATCGTGATGTACAGCTCCGCCGGGTCGACGCCGGCGCGGAACACGCCAGCCCGGCATCCACGCTCCAATAGATCCTCAATCACGCCGAGCAGTGACGTGTGCAATTCGCGCACTTTTCTCGACTGCCGCAAATAGAGCGCCCGTTGCAAATTTTCACTGAGCAATAATGATATGAACTCCGGGTGCGCTGCGTCGTACGAAAGTGTGAACTCGATCAACCGGCGCATTCCTTGGATAGGGGACAGGCGCTGCACGTCGAGCTCGCGTTCCTCGCTGCGGATGTGCAGATAGGCCTGCTCGAGCACTGCAAGCCAAAGAGCCTCTTTATTTCCGAAGTAGTGATAGAGCATGCGCTTGCTGACGCTGGCGCGACGGGCGATTTCGTCGACGCGGGCGCCGGCGAGCCCTTTTGCCGAAAACTCGGCGGTTGCTGCGCCTAAAATGCGACCGCGTGTGACGGCAGGCTGGCGTCGCTGGCGCGATCGTGCGGCGAAGCGGCCAGAGCGCGAGTTGACAAGCTTCGGGGAGCTCCGTAGCGTCATGTGTAACCAACCAGTTACTAGAATCTGCTTTCGTTCGCAATCTGGACGACGGCCGTGCACATAAATCGTCCTGGGAGGCCCAATCATGAAATTTCGAATGTCTCTTGCGGCGCTCGCCGTGCTTGCAAGTACTGGCGTCGCTCACGCGAACGAGCAAGTTAGTTTTCTTCTGAACTGGGTGGCCGGCGGTGACCACGCACCGTACTACTACGCTCAAAAGATGGGCTGGTACAAAGACGCCGGGATCGATCTTACGCTTCTGCAGGGGAAGGGCTCTTCGGTCGCCGCTCAGGCTGCCGGTGCGGGCGTCAACACGTTCGGCTTGGCAGATATGGCCACGATCATGGTGGCGATCGGTAAAGGCGGCGATGAAGTCGCGGTGATGGACGTCTACGCGAATTATCCGGGCGGCTTCTATTGGCAGAAAAGCTCCGGCATCAAATCCATCAAAGATCTTGGCGGCAAGAAGATCGGCAATCCGCCCGGCGATGCGGCGCGGGCGGTGTGGCCTGCGCTTGCGAAGGCGAATGGTGTCGATCCGAACTCGGTTACCTGGGTAAATGTCAGCCCGGGTGCAAAGGTCGCGGCTCTCAAAGCAGGCACCGTCGACGCTGTTACGGAGTTCTATAACCTGCACCACGTCTATAAGAACACGTTCGGCGACAACATGGGGTATGCCGCTTGGAAAGATGCCGGGGTTAATCCCTACGGGAACGCCATCGCGGTGAATGGGGCGTATCTAAAAGCGCATCGTTCCACGGTGGCGGCGTTCGTCAATGTCACCCAGAAAGCCTTCGCGGCCTGCGTCGCCAACGCCGATCCGTGCATCGAAGCGCTGGTCGAAGCCAATTCCGGTCTCCAGCCAAAAGATCAGCTGGTGAACTGGCGCGAGGTCGAGCAGCTCATGAGCGACAAGACATCGCAGACCGAAGCGCTGGGCTGGATGGATCCGAAGCGGATGCAGGACACCTATAACTTGGTCAAAGATTACATTGGAGTCGATAAACCGTTCGATGTGACGAAGTACTACACGAACGAGTTTCTCGATAAGTCGATCAAAATGAAGGCGGTTCCGTTCACGGATTGAACTGGCAGATGCTCAGCCGAGTTCGGGTCCGGCAATCGCAAAGAGCCGCGCGCCATCGTCGAATGCCTGTGAGCGGCCGTAGACCATTCGGGTCAGCGGCCGCTCGACTTTAAAATCAAGCGTGCCCAGCCATTCGCCCGTCGGTCCGTGACGATCAGGTAGATCGATTGCGAGTGGCGCGGGTACCGCGGCGATGCCGTGGCTGAGCAGCGCCATCGCGACGTCCTCGTTCTCGGCTGCCAGCGGGCCGAGTTGGCTCATGTTGCGGCCGTCCCGGCCGAGCAGGTAGCCGACGATCCGTCCGCCGCGCTCGGCAACCAAGGCGCTCGCAGGCAAGCGCATGGCAAGCCGGCGCAAGAGGCCGCTTCGATCTGCGCCGAACACATCTGTGTCGAGCGCGATGATCGCGGGCCAATCGTCTTTCTGGATGGAGCGTATGCTCGCATCGCTCTTCAGGACGGCCCGGCTTGGCGTCCCGGCGGTGCGTCCCACTAGACGCCGCATCGTCCAGCAATCGTTAAAACCGAGACCGACATAGACCATTCGACCGGCTGGTGTCGCGTCGAGCACAGGCACGAGCTTCTGTGCGATTAGCTCGTCCATGCAGCGGCGCAATAGCCAACGTGCGAGTCCTTGACGCCGCTCCGAAGCCGTGACGAGGACCATGCTGATCCAACCGAACTCGCTGCCGTGCGGCAGGGTCGCGGCGGTCGCGATCAGGCGTCCACCCTCGCGAGTCAGTCCGATCAGGCAGCCAAGCTCCAGAAAAATGCGCCAGTCTGCAACAATCTGATTCCAACCGGCTTCCTGCGACAGTGCCATTGCCGCCGTTAAATCGCTTTCGCGCAGCGCTCGCGCGGCAAGGCCGTGCGGTAATTCTCGATCAGAAACTGCCATCACGGCTATCGTAATGCGTTTCCTTGCCGAGGCTGCGCATGCCGCGCGAAATCCAGTCCGCCACCCAGTCGATCATGCGCGCAAGCGGAACGCTCGGATAGCCGAATAGGCGATGCGCCTCGGAGGAGTTGATCAGCCAGCCCATCTGCGCCTCTGTGCCAACGAAGCGCGGCTGTTTGCCGAGGCGATGACCGAACGCTTCCGCCAGCGCGCGGATGCTGATGGTTTCGGGGCCACTGACGTTGAGCGGTTGCGTCGGTGTCATGCAATGCGCGAGCGCCTGCAGGACCATGTTGTTCGCGTCGCCCTGCCAAATGACGTTGGCGTGCCCGGCTGTGACGTCGATCTCTTGTCCGCGGAGAACTTTCTGAGCGACGTCATGCAGGACACCGTATCGCATATCGATCGCGTAGTTCAGCCGGATGAGGCGCCCAGGGGTGCCGTACAGACGCGAGAAATATTCGAACATCCGCTCACGTCCCACGCATGAATTGGCATATGTGCCGCGCGGATCTGGTGGCGTGGCTTCGGTTGCCCCGCCGTGCAGAACGTTCACGAATGGATAGACATTGCCGGTCGAGAAGGCGACAATACGCGACTCCCTGAATGCTTCGGCCACAAGCGAAGGGACCAGGACGTTCATCGCCCACGTCAAATCCTCGCGGCCGCTGGTGCCGAACTTTCGTCCAGCCATGAAAATTATATTCGGCGGCTTCGGCAGGAGTGCGATCGCGTCTCGATCGAGCAGGTCAGCGACGATGCATTCGACTCCGAACGTTTCGAGTTTCTCGCGCAAACCGGCTTCGCTGAAACGTGCCACACCGAAGATGCGCTTGTCGGGTGCCGCGCGGCGGGCGAGTTGCGCGAGCGTCGGACCCATCTTTCCGCCCACGCCCAGGATCATGAGATCGCCCGGAACGCCTTGCAGTGCCGCTCGTAGCGACCCTGAGGGCATAGTCATGAGGTCTTCGAGTTGATCTTCATCAACGAAACGCTCTGGCAAGACTGTCGAATGCATTCTTTGCCGCAAAGCTGAGGGAACTCTCGAGCCGCCGTGTGAAGATGTTCGCGGCCCATCCATAAGTAACCATCTGGATACTTATGTCCGCGGCATAGTATCTTCGCATCTGCGACGCATCAAGGCGTCGGCTGCCCCGCCCTTCTCGCTGCTGGTACTTCGAACGATCTGCTCGCCGGCCGTAGCCGACTGAACTCCGACGAAAAGAGACGACCATGGCTAAGGACTTCATCATCATCGGCGCAGGGCACAACGGCCTTGCCTGCGCCGCGTACCTCGCGCGCGCTGGAGCGTCGGTTCTGGTGCTCGAACGGAACGGCCGAGTCGGGGGCGCCTGCCACACCGAGGAAGTCACGCTTCCCGGATTCAAACACAACATCTGTTCGGTCGTGCATACGCACATTCCGTCCAGTCCGGTCTACCGCGATCTCGAGCTGGAGCGTCATGGCGTGCGCTACGTCTATCCCGAGCATCTGCGCGGCACGATCTTTCCCGATCATAGAAGCATCGTGATGTATCGCGACTCGGAGCGGATGGCATCAGAGATCCGCAAATTCTCTGAGCGCGATGCAAAAACATACCAAGACCTGGTCGCCGATTATGGCGAGTTCGTCCAGGCGACGATTCACCCGCTGATGTATATGCCACCGCTGCCCCCGTCGGTGCAAACGGCCGAGCTCGAGAAGTCCCCGGAAGGCAACATGCTGTTGCAGTGGCAGATGAGCACGCCGGTGCAGCTCTTGAACGAGCTGTTCGAAAGCGACGAAGTGAAAGTGCATTTTCTCACCCGACTCACTGTGCTCGGGTTCGCGCCGGACCAGTTTGGGCTTGGATGGATTTGCCTGCTGCGCATTCTCACCGGTGAGGCGCCGATCTGCGCCGGAGGCTCTCAACAGCTCGCCGAAGGCCTACGCCGCGTCGTGGAAGCGAACAACGGCCAAGTGCGCACGGACGCGACGGTCAAGCGCATCCGCCTGCGCGGAAATCGTGCCATAGGCGTGGAGCTCGCGGACGGCGAAACGATCGATGCCGGCAAGGCGGTGATCACGAACATCGAGCCGAAAAAGAGCTTTTTGAAAATGGTCGGAGAGGAGTATCTGCCCGAGATGTTCTTGCGGCGCGTGCGCAATTACCATTCGCGTGGCCGCTCACTCTTCGTCCTGCATCTCGCGCTTGCAGAGCCGCCGCAATATCGCGCTGCGGCGGACAATGCGCCGGTGAACACGGCGTTCAGCCAGGAGATCTTTGGCGGTGACGTTATGGAGCAGGTGCGCGCATATCAGGAAATTGCGATTGGACGCCCGCCGCAAAAGCCTATGCTGCAGGTCTGCATGCCAACTTTGCACGATCCCTCTCAGGCTCCTCCGGGCAAGCACACCGCCGTCGTTTGGCAGTACGCGCCCTACAATTTGGAGGCCGGCGGCCCCGAGGCCTGGCGCTCTTTGCGCGACGAGTATGCGGAGCACGTGCTTGGTCTCTGGCGTTCCTATGCGCCGAACATGACGCCGGACAAGATCCTGGGCACGAAGATTCAGGATCCGACCGACACGGAGCGCAACAACGACAACCTCGTGAACGGTGTGGACGTCATCGGCGATCTGTCGCCGGATCAGCTCGGCTACTTCCGGCCGTTCGCCGGCTGGTCGCAGTACCGCTCACCGGTGGAAGGTCTGTACATGTGCGGCGGCTATTGCCATCCGGGCGGTGGGGTGCATGCGGGTGCCGGCCACAATGCCGCTGGTGTCATCGCGGACGACTTCAGCCTGAACAAGTGGTGGGACTAATGCATCAGCGGGAAGCGGTCTTTACGGTCCCCATCGCGCCCGATGTACTCTGGGGGTTTATTCGAGATTTCGAATCACTTTGCGCCTGCATTCCCGGTGTGGAGCGCCTGCACCGCGTCGACGACACGACGGCCGAAGTGACGGTCGTGGAAAAGGTGGGAGCCGTTCCGATGCGCGTCGAACTAAACGCCCACATCGATGCAGAGGACCCGCCGCACAGTTTGCATGCGGTCGCGAAAGGAAAGCATGTCGATGTCGAAATCGACGTTCGGCTGTGTGCAAAGGGATCGGGTACCGAGCTGACCAGTCGCTTTCAAGTGATCGGGCGAGGCCCGCTCAAGCCGGTCGTCGATCGCCTGTTTGAGCGGCGCGCCGACGAACGCGCAGCGCAATTCACACAGCTGCTCGAAGCGCGCTTTGGTGGAGTGTCAGTCTGATACGCAGCCCGGACAGCTCGGCTAATTATTGGAAGTCGCGACCATGACGGACCGACGTGTTGTTCGCCGTTGGCGCTGTCGGAGAACTCAAAATGCTCGCCGCGCGACACGGCATTGCTCGTCCGTTGATCGTCACCCGCCGGAGTCGTCGCGGCAGCGCTGACCGAGCCACTCTTAGTCGTTCTCGGCTCGTGTCCTATATTCGATGAAACGCCCGCGAATCCTACGGCGCCCGTCATGTGCCCCCTCGCCCTGAGGGCCTATTTATGTCGCACAACTTTTCTGGCTCATTCTCCAGATCGAACGCAAGAACTTAGGTTCAGGTGTTAGGTCGGTAGGCCCACATATCCATAATGATATCGCAGCTGGAACCGGCATCGGCGATGGCGTTCGTACGGCGCCGAATGGGATGGGCTACCGGAAAGCTTGTCCTGCCAGACGCGCAGCGCCGGGTAAATTACATTGAAATTGCCCGGCCTTTTTCCTCAACGCGGATCGAATAGCTTCCCGTCCAAACCCTGCCGACTCCAAGTTACTCATCAAGCTCTAAACCCCTTCGAGCCAATCGACGAATCTATCGATTGGCATGAGCACCACCTGCGAAATGTTCGCCAACCAAGAGGCCACGACCAACGTGGCCTCTACAAGGCCTCTTGCTGTTTGGCGCATGTTATTTGTCTCCCATGAGTGGGAACACTTTACCGACAGTGCTCTTCAATCTTGTTAGAACTTCC
>DATGDN010000403.1:0-9611 GCA_035310865.1 Pseudolabrys sp.
GCCAACCGACGATGCCCTCTTTGGCAAAGGCAACATCCGCGCCGACGGCCGCAAAGTGCATCCAGCCTACCTGCTCGAGGTGAAGGCGCCGTCGGAATCCAAATATCCTGGCGATTTCTACAATGTGCGCGCTACCATCCCGGCAGATGAAGCCTTCCGGCCGATCAAGGAAGGCAACTGCCCGCTGGTCAGCGGCTGATCGTTGATTGGGATGCGGGGGCGGGTGATTGCATCCGCCCCCTTGGTTTTCCGGTGACCGTGCATGTTCGAGATTTTTGGAATCCCATCGACCGCGCTGTTTGGACAGCTGTTGATCGGCCTCATCAACGGCTCGTTCTACGCACTGTTGAGTTTGGGGCTGGCCGTGATTTTCGGCATGCTCAACATCATCAACTTCAGTCACGGCGCCCAGTACATGATGGGCGCATTTGCCGCCTATCTGATCCTGCAATATTCGGGGCTCGGCTATTGGCCGGCATTGATCATCGCGCCGATCATCGTCGGCATTACGGGCGTCATCATTGAGCGGCTCTTTCTGCAATGGCTGTACAAGCTCGACCATCTATACGGGCTGCTGCTTACGTTCGGGCTGGCGCTGATCTTTGAAGGCGTTGCCCGGAATTATTTCGGTTCGGCGGGTTTGCCCTATACCGTTCCGGAATCGCTTCAGGGCGGACAAAATCTCGGATTCATGTTCCTCCCGAATTACCGCGCGTGGGTGATCGCGGCGTCACTCGTCGTCTGCTTCGGAACCTGGTTTGTCATCGAGCGTACCCGGCTTGGCGCCTATCTGCGCGCGGCTACCGAAAATCCGACATTAGTGCGTGCCTTCGGCATCAACGTCCCTCGCATGATCACGCTCACCTACGGCTTCGGCGTCGCGCTCGCTGCTTTTGCCGGAGTCATGGCGGCGCCGATCTACAACGTGTCGCCCCAAATGGGTTCAGAGCTGATTATCGTCGTGTTCGCCGTGGTGGTTATCGGCGGCATGGGCTCGATCCTCGGCGCAATCGTCACCGGATTTGGTCTCGGCGTGATTGAAGGTCTCACCAAGGTGTTTTTCCCCGAAGCGTCGAACACGGTGATTTTCGTCATAATGGCGATCGTGCTGCTGGTACGGCCGGCGGGCTTGTTCGGGCGGAGAGCGTGATGGAAAGGGTCATCGATCCGCTCGCCAAGAAACCGTCCGTGCTCCGCACGCAAAGTGAGACGATCGCCTTCCTTGTCATGGTCGTGACCCTGGTGGTCGCACCGTTCTTTACCTACCCGCTGTTCCTGATGCAGGCGATGTGCTTCGCGCTGTTTGCCTGCGCCTTCAATCTGTTGATCGGATATGTCGGCTTGTTGTCTTTCGGCCATGCGCTTTATTTCGGCTGGGCGAGCTATCTGTCCGCTTATGCTGCCAAGTTGTGGGGCTTCCCGCCCGAGTTTTCAATTCTGACCGGCACGGCGACCGCTGCTGTTTGCGGCCTCGTTGCCGGCTCGCTGGCGATCCGGCGGCAGGGCATTTACTTCGCGATGATCACTCTGGCGCTCGCGCAGATGATGTATTTCTTTGCGTTACAGGCCAAGTTCACCGGCGGCGAGGATGGTATCCAGGCGGTTCCGCGCGGCCACCTCTTCGGAATCTTCGATCTTAAGAACGAAATGACTATGTATGCAGTTGTGCTGGTCATTTTTCTTGCAGGCTTTTTGTTCATTTACCGCATCATTCATTCGCCATTCGGGGAAGTGCTCAAGGCAATCCGCGAGAACGAAACGCGCGCAATTTCACTCGGCTATAAGACCGATCGCTACAAACTCGTCGCGTTTGTTCTGTCGGCAACGCTTGCCGGCGTCGCCGGCGCGACAAAGGCAATCGTATTGCAACTGGCTTCCTTGACCGATGTTAACTGGCCGATGTCGGGCGAGGTTGTATTGATGACACTTGTCGGCGGGCTCGGCACGATTTTTGGGCCGGTGGCGGGCGCCTTCGTGATTCTCGTGATGCAGTTCAAGCTCGCGCCGATTGGCGAGTGGGTCCTCGTCATTCAAGGCGCGATTTTCGTGGCCTGTGTGCTCCTTTTCCGCCGCGGCATCATTGGCGAACTCGCCAACAAGCTTCGCATCCGCCTGTAGATTCCGCTGGCCTCTTTGAATCTTCCGCGAATCGTCGTACATGGCGAACTCTCACTGTATGCCGTTGTTTTCGTGCAATTTTCGATGGTCGGCGATGCGTCTTGCGTCTGTCGGCGGCCGATTTAGCGCGTGCCGGGGGGCGCTCAATGGCGGCTGTGCAAGGCGGAGTCCGCTTCGATAAAATTGCTGAGAAATGGCATGCGCTCGCGCAGAGACGCCTTGCCATATTCGCGAGCTCGAGCACAGCGGCCGATGGAAACGTTTTTACACCGAAGAGCAGTTCCGCTTGTGCCTGCGCGAAGCCGAACGCGCGGCGACGCTCTGGGCCCGTCTTACCAGCCGGCGGCTCGCGCCCAACAGCGGCAATATGCTTCCGGCCGCGTGAAGCGCATTAGCGGAGCAGTAGCTGTTGCGTCTTTCGCGATCGTCTTGTCACCGGCTGCGAGCTCACAGGATCTAAGACGGGGCGAAGCATTGCTGACACGCAACTGCGGGTCGTGCCACGCGGTCGGCCGAAGCGGGGAGAGTCCCGACAAACCAGCGCCGCCGTTTCGCACGCTGGGCCAGCGCTATCCGATCGAGTCACTGGAAGAGGCGCTGGGAGAGGGCATCATGTCCGGCCATCCGGACATGCCTGAATTTAGCTTTGATGCAGGTGACGTCGGTGCCATCATTGCTTACCTGAAGTCCATCCAGCAGCGCTGAAACCGGCGCTTCCTCACCCAGAGCTGAACCGACACCATGCCCAGTACCTTGTTTACGCCCTTTCGTGTGGCCGGCCTTGAGCTTGCCAACCGCATCGTCGTTTCGCCCATGTGCCAATATTCGGCCGATGACGGCTGCGCCAATGACTGGCACCTCATGCACCTTGGCATGATGGCGCATTCCGGCGCAGCGCTGGTGATTGTGGAGGCAACCCATGTCGAACGGCACGGCCGCATCACGCATGGCTGCCTGGGCCTTTACTCTGACGACAATGAAGCGGCTTTGGCGCGGGTGATTGCGCAGGCACGCCGCATGGGCAGCGCCAAATTCGGCATTCAAATCGCTCATTCCGGCCGCAAGGGATCGGCGCAGCGTCCCTGGGAGGGTGGCGGAGCGCTCAAGCCCGAGGCGGACCCGTGGCCCACGATCGCCGCCTCGCCAATTCCTTTCGGCGAAGGCTGGCACACACCGCGGCAAGTCACTGAAGCCGATATGGAGCGCGTGCGCGCGGCTTTCGTCTCGTCTGCCCAGCGCGCGCTGCGCATCGGCTTCGACGAGATCGAGCTGCATATGGCTCACGGGTATCTGGCGCATGGTTTCATGTCGCCCATTTCAAACAAGCGCACCGACCAGTATGGCGGTTCGTTCGAGAACCGCTTGCGCTTCCCGCTGTCGATCGCGCGCGCGGTGCGGGCCGTGGTGCCGAAAACGGTGGTGCTCGGCGCACGCATAACCGGCAGCGACTGGCGCGAGGGCGGGCTGACGCCTGACGACGCGGTGGCGATCTCAAAGGCTTTAAAAGGCGAGGGGGTCGATTTCATCTGCATCTCGTCCGGCGGCGTCGCTGCCGATATCCGCAATCCAACGGAACCCGGCTACAACGTGCCGATAGCAGCGCGCGTGAAAAAGGAAGCCAATATTCCGACTCGCACCGTCGGGCTGATCGTCAAGCCCGAACACGCCGAGCAGATCGTCGCCAAAGGCGATGCCGACATGGTGTCGATGGCGCGCTGCTTCCTCGACGATCCGCATTGGGGCTGGCATGCGGCCAAGGCGCTTGGTGCAGAGGTTTCGCGGCCGCCGCAATATCAGCGGGCCGGTCCGAAGCTCTGGGCGCCAGCCGCAGCGAAAGCCTGAACGGGGGCTAGATGACCGCGCCGCTCGCGGGATCGATCAAGTGCATGTGATCGACGTTGGCGCGCAGGCGCATTTTCGCCCCTGCATCCCCCGCGCTGTTCGGCTCGACCCGGCCGCAGATCTCCGTCCCATTGAGGGTGAAGAAGACCATCGTCTCCATGCCCATCGGCTCGACGACATCCAAAGTGACATCGAAATCGCAGCCATCGGCGCGACCATTGTGGCGCGGTTCGGTGATGTGCTCCGGTCGCAGGCCGAGGACCATCTCCTTGCCGACAACCGACTGATAACGGGCTTCGCGGTCCGATGGGACGGGCAGCGCAATTGCGTCCGAAAAGCGCGCGCGCAGGCCCGAACCGACCTGCTCGAGCCGGCACGGGATGAAATTCATCGCCGGTGAGCCGATGAATCCCGCCACGAACCGCGTGCGGGGATGATGGTAGAGCTCGTGGGGCGTGCCGATCTGCTCGATGCGCCCTTGGTTCATCACCACGACGCGGTCGGCGAGCGTCATCGCCTCGACCTGGTCGTGCGTCACGTAGACGGTCGTCGTCTTGACCTTCTGGTGCACGCGTTTGATCTCGGTGCGCATCTGCACGCGCAGCTTGGCGTCGAGATTCGACAGCGGCTCATCGAAGAGGAAGACCTTGGGATTGCGGACGATGGCGCGGCCCATCGCCACGCGCTGGCGCTGGCCGCCTGACAGCGCTTTCGGCCGGCGGTCGAGCAGTTCGGTGATGTCGAGGATGCGGGCTGCGTGCTCGACGCGCTGGCGTATCTCGTCCTTGGAGAACTTCCGCAGCTTCAGGCCGAACGACATGTTCTCGTAGGCTGTCATATGCGGATAGAGCGCATAGTTCTGGAAGACCATCGCGATATCGCGGTCTTTTGGCGGCAGGTCGTTGACGACTTCGCCGCCGATCGAAATGTTGCCGGATGTAACCTCTTCAAGCCCCGCGATCATCCGCAGCGTTGTGCTCTTGCCGCAGCCGGACGGGCCGACCAGCACGACGAACTCGTTGTCGGGAATATCGAGGTCGATGGCGCGGACGGCCTCGACCTCACCGAACTTCTTGACGACCTGATGCAACGCGACTTCGGCCATGGTGTTTAGCCCTTGGTGGCACCGGCGGTCAGTCCGGCGATGTAGTAGTCCATGAGGAACGCGTAGATGACGAGTGGCGGGGCGGCTGCGACCAGCGCGCCGGCCATCAGCATGCCCCACTTGTAGACGTCGGCCTTGATGAGGCTGGTAACCGTGCCGACGGTCAGCACCTGCTGGTCGGCGCTGTAGAGGAACGTCATCGGATAAACGAAGGCCGCCCAGGACACGGTGAAGGCGAAAATGGTGGCGGCGATGATGCCGGGCAGCGCCACCGGAATGAAGATGCGCCACAGCATCTGAATGTGGCCGGCACCGTCGATCAGCGCCGCTTCATCGAGTTCCCTCGGGATCGACTGGAAGTAGCCAATCATGATCCAGGTGCAGAACGGCACCGTGAGCGTCGGATAGACCAGCACCATGCCCCAGTACGAGTTGAGCAGGCCGATCGACTTGACGATCTGGAACATCGGGATGAACAGCAACGTGTCGGGGATTAGGTAGGTAAGGAAGATGCCGGTGGCCATCACCGTCGATCCCCAGAAGCGCATGCGCGACAGTGCAAACGCCGCCAGCACGCTCACCACCATGGTGATGGCGACGACGCACACGGTCACGATCACGGTGTTCTTGAAGAAGATCAGAAAGTCAGTGCCAAACAACAGGAGCTTGTACTGGTCGAGAGTGACGCCGTTGAAGATAAACCAGGGATTGGTCGCCATATGCGCCATCTCGGCGTCGGTCTTGAGCGACGTGATGATCATGTAATACGGCGGCGTCAGGAAGAAGATCGCGAACAGGATCAGGAAGAAGTACGACGCGAACAGCGCCCAGCGGCGGCCGCGCTTGAGGCTCGCGCGCGCAGCGGCCGGCCGGTTCGGGACGGAGGCGACGCTTACCGCGCTCATCAGATCTCCCTTCCGCGCTTATTGACGCCCCGCAGAATGAAGATTGCAGAGATGGCGAGGATGGGGAACATGAACAACGAGATCGACGCGCCGAGCGGGATGTCGCCCGACTTGATGCCGGATAGGAAGGCGTAGGTCGCGAACACGTGAGTCATGTTGCGTGGACCGCCGGCGGTCATGATCTGGACGATATCGAAATTGGCGAACGTCACGATCAGCGAGAACAGCACGGTAATGGCGATGATGTTGCGCATCATCGGCAGCGTGATGTGCACGAATTTCTGCCAGGCATTGGCGCCGTCAATCGCGGCGGCTTCATAAAGCTGTTCGGGCACCGATTTGAGCGCCGCAAGATACATGATGAGAAAGAAGGGCGCGCCATACCAGACGTTGACGAGGATGACGCAAAAGCGCGCCCAATAGGGATTGCTGAGCCAGGGCACCTCCCCGAAGCCAAGTCCGGTGAGGGTCCAATTGAACGCGCTGTGCGTCGGATCGAACAGCCACCACCAGCCGAGTGTCGACAGCGCGAGCGGTATCACCCAGGGCACCAGTAGCATGCCGCGCCATTTGCGCTGTCCCTTGTCGGGGAGGTTGTTGACGAGATGTGCGGTGATGAGCCCGATGGTCGCTTTGAAGAACACCGCACTGAGTGCGAAGATTACCGACTGCTCGATCACCATGATGAAGGTGTCGCGGGTGAGCAGATAGGTAAAGTTACCGAGCCCAAGGAACTTGGTTTGCGACCTGTTCAGCGTCGACAAGTAAATCGCATAAATGGCCGGATAGATAATAAGGCCGACCACGATTGAGATAAGCGGCAGGCACATCAGGAATGCGATCGTGCTGCGCTTGCGCATCAGCCGGTGCAAACCGCTGCGCGGCGCGACGGCGGGCCGTTGCGTAACAGAACCCCGGAATTGCTGAACGAGATCGACCATATGGCTTGCCTGCTCGTCGGTTCGGCGCCGCCACCGGCGGCGCGGCTAATGTGCGGGATGACGGTTCACGCCACCCCGCACCGTTCGTCTTGAAGACGGCAGAACGCTCGCGCCAATTACGCGCGCAGGTAGCCTTCCACTTCCTTCTCCGCCCACTTGATCACGCTCTCGATCGACTCCTTGGCCTGGGCCACCTTGGCAACCATGACGGTGTGGAGCGACTGATTGTAGATCTGGGCACCGATGGCGGGGCGTGCTGGGAAGCCGGTCACGCTCGGCTGCTCGTCGCCGCGCGGCGGATAGTTGTACGCCGTGCCGACCGGCGGGCCGACCGTCTTCCAAGTCTCGAAGTCGTAGAAGGTCTTAAATGACGGCAGGTCGTAACCCTGCGAGGCCTCGACGTATTGCCGTGCCGATTCCTTCTGCGAGATGAAGGAGAGCAGATCCTTGCCCGCCGACTTGTTCTTGGAGAAGGCCCAAAGGCCGTAGAAGAACGGCAACTGACCGGCGAAGCGGCCAGCTGGACCCTTCGGCATGTCGTGGTGCCACACCTGCTCCGCCACCTTCGGGTTGTCGCGCTTGGCGACCGCCCAGGCGCTCGGCGGATTCATGATGCCGGAGCCCTTGCCGGAGATCAGCCAGCGGTTGTTGCCGGCGTCGTCCCAGGCATAGACCTCCGAGGGAAGGTACTGCATCAGCTTGGCGAAATACTCGAGCGCGTGACGCGTCGCGTCCGAGTTGATCTTGATGTTGTCCTTCTCGTCGACGACCACCGACCCGAAGGCGCGGAACATGGCGCCGGTGCAATCGATGGCGTCGCTGGTCTGCCCCATCGGAAGCCCGATCGGATTGCCGGCCTTGAACAGCAGCTCCGCGTATTTGAGGTAATTGTCGTAGTTCCAGGCCTCGATCAGTTTTGGGTCGCGCTGATCGTTGGCCGGGAAGACTTGAGTGAGGTCGATTCCGCAGTGCTGCTTGTAGAGATCGACGCGGGAGGCGGGCGGCTTCACCTGGCTGCCGACGGTGGTCGGAATGCCGTACCAGTGATTGTCGTGCGTAGCGAGGTAGCGGGCGACTGGGCTGATCTCGCCATATTGCTTGATGAGGCCGTTGACGACGTCGTCGATCGGCTCGAGCACGCGGCGATGCACCTGAATCTGCCAGGCGCGATGGGACATGATGTCGTGACCGGTGCCGGCCTGCGCCTCGGCGCTCGCGGTAAGAATATCTTTGTCGCCCTGCGAGGTGATGTAGTCGATTTTCACCTCAACCTTGTTCTTGTCTCCCCACTCCTTGCAGAGCTTGTCCATTGCCTTGTTGGCACCGGGCACCCAGTGATCCCACACGCCAAGGGTGAGTGTACCTGCGGCATAAACGCCGCTGACATACGGAGCAGTAATTGCTGCCGCGGAACCAAGGGCGGCAGTCCTGAGAACAGTACGACGCGATAGACGTGATTGTCCCATTGTCTCCTCCCTGATGGCGCCATTATTCGGCGTTTTAGAAACGATACTCTCGGCCCGTGCGAACGGCTAGCCACTAAAGTATAGGTCGCTATAAATTTCCGGTTCCGTGGCGTTTACTGGATTTCTATGCCCGGCAAGCAAGCTCTCTATGAATCGCCCGCCTGCTGGATTGCCGTAGCCGGGTCGGCGATAAAGCCTTCTCATGGAAACCTTTGTTTTTCTCGCCGTTTTGTTTGCCGCCGCATGCCATGCCGGGTGGAATGCCCTGATAAAGGTTGGTCTCGATCCGCTCTCGACGACGACCCTGATTTCCGTAGGCTCCGGTATCGTGGCGCTCGCGTTTGCACCATTGGTGGGCATGCCTGCCTCGGCGGCCTGGCCCTGGTTGCTTGCGTCGGTCGTCATCCATCTGGTCTATTTTGCGTCGCTGATCGAAAGCTATCGCACCGGCGATCTGGGTCAGGTCTATCCGATCGCACGCGGCTCGGCTCCGCTGATGACCGCGGCGGCGACGACGATTTTCATCGGGGAGACCTTGGGTGCGATCGGTTGGACGGGAATTGTCGCACTTGTGGCGGGCGTTCTGCTGCTGTCTGCACGTGGAGGCAGGGAACTGGCCGAGATCGACCGTCGCGCCATCGGCTTTGCGCTATTCACCGCGCTCACCATCTGCGCCTATTCCGTGGTTGACGGCATAGGCGCTCGGCTATCCGAAAATCCGAACGCGTATTCGGTCTGGCTCTTTATGGGAATTGCGGTGGTGATAGTGCCTTACGCGCTTTATCGCGACGGACGGGATGTCATCCCGGCAATGCGGCGGTTCTGGCTGCGCGGATTTGCCGGCGGCGCCTTGCAGGTCCTTTCCTATGGAATTGCGATCTGGGCGATGACGGCGGCACCGATTGCCATTGTCGCTACCTTGCGTGAAACAAGCGTGCTGTTCGGCGCGGCAATTGCAGTCATAGTGTTGAAGGAGCCATTGCGCCCAGTACGCGTCGGCGCGGCCTGCCTTATCGTTTGCGGCTTGATATTGATACGCCTGCAATAAGACCTAGCAGTCTGCTGAAAAACCCCTCGCCATAGCGATGGTTTGCTGATTCAGTTTTTGTCACGAATCGGCGGACGCGAGGATGCGAGGCGCATTTGTGGACCAGGGCAAGCTGTTTTCATACATCTCGCCGGAAGCACGGGTGCCGGCCAACCATCCGCTGAGGAAGATCCGGGAGCTTGTGCG
>DATGDN010000404.1:0-15113 GCA_035310865.1 Pseudolabrys sp.
ATGAGCTTTTCGGCCGAGGCGCAGATTGCGCGCGAGCTGATGAAATTTGCCGTCAACGGCACCTTGTATCGCGGCTCGAAGCCGGTGATGTGGTCGGTGGTGGAGAAGACCGCACTCGCGGAAGCTGAGGTCGAATACGAGGACTACACTAGCGATACTGTGTGGGTGAAGTTTCCGATCGGCCCAGGAAAAAGCGAACTGTCCAAGGCTTCGATTGTGATCTGGACGACCACGCCGTGGACGCTACCGGGCAACCGCGCCATCAGTTTTTCGCCGAAAATTGAATATGGCCTCTACAAAGTTATCGATGCGCCGTCGGATAATTGGGCGAAAGCCAGCGACCAATTCGTGCTTGCCGACAAACTTGCCAACGACGTCTTTAAACAGGCGCGCGTGACTTCATTTGAGAAAGTGAAGGCTGTCGCCGCAGATGAACTCAATAACCTATTGTGCGTACATCCACTGAAGGGCAAAGGGGGCTACGATTTCAATGTACCAATGCTCGCGGGCGAGCATGTCACCGACGACGCCGGCACAGGCTTCGTGCACACCGCCCCGGGTCATGGCCGCGAGGATTTTGAGGTCTGGACTGCCAACCGCGTGGCGCTCGAAGCGCGCGGCATCAACCCTGCCATCCCGTACACCGTCGACGAAAATGGCGCCTTCACCGACGCGGCGCCCGGGTTCACCGGCAAGCGCGTCATCAACGACAAGGGCGAGAAGGGCGACGCCAACGAGGCGGTGATCAAGGCGTTGATCGAGGCCCATATGCTGATTGCGCGCGGCCGTCTCAAGCACCAATACCCGCACAGCTGGCGCTCGAAGAAGCCGATCATCTTCCGCAATACGCCGCAGTGGTTCATTGCGATGGACAAGGGCATCGACAAGCCCGCCGATACGCTACGCGCGCGTGCGTTACATGCCATCAAGGTCACGCGCTGGGTGCCGCCGCAGGGCGAGAACCGTATTACCGGCATGATCGAATCGCGGCCCGACTGGGTGATCTCGCGCCAGCGCGCCTGGGGTGTGCCAATCGCCGTGTTCATCGAGGAAAAGCCGGACGGCTCTGTCGAGATTCTGCAGGATCCCGACGTCGAGATGCGCATTATCGAGGCCTTCGAGAAGGAAGGCGCAGACGCCTGGTACAAGCCGGGCGCGCGCGGGCGCTTTCTCGGCAAGCGGGCGAATGAGGAATGGAAAAAGGTCGACGACATTCTGGACGTCTGGTTCGACTCAGGCTCCACGCACGCCTTCGTGCTGGAGGATCCCAAGCATTTCCCGACGCTGGCCGGCATCAAGCGCAAGATGGACGGCGGCAAGGATACGGTGATGTATCTGGAGGGCAGCGACCAGCACCGCGGCTGGTTCCATTCCTCCTTGCTGGAAAGCTGCGGCACGCGCGGGCGCGCGCCCTATGACGTGGTGCTCACGCACGGTTTCGTGCTGGACGAGCAGGGTCGCAAGATGTCGAAATCGCTCGGCAACGTCACCGCGCCGCAGGATGTGATCAAGCAGTCCGGCGCCGACATCCTGCGCATGTGGGTCTGTGCGTCCGACTATGCCGACGATCTGCGTATCGGCCCGGAGATTCTGAAAACGACGGTTGAGACCTATCGCAAGCTGCGCAACACCGTTCGTTGGATGCTCGGCAGCCTTGCGCATTTCCACGAGGAGGATCGCGTCAAGCTCGACAAGATGCCGGAGCTTGAGCGCCTGATGCTACACCGGCTCCATGAGCTCGATGCGCTGGTGCGCAAGGCTTACGCCGATTTCGACTACAAGCGGATCTTTGCGGCGCTCTCGAGCTTCATGACCTCGGACCTGTCGGCGTTCTACTTCGACATCCGCAAGGACACGCTGTATTGCGATCCTTTCTCCTCGGTGAAGCGCAAGGCTTGCCTCACCGTGCTCGATCATCTGTTCCGCTGCACGGTCACCTGGCTCGCGCCGATGCTGTGCTTCACTGCGGAAGAGTCGTGGCTCTCGCGCTACGGCGAAAGCGTCAAATCCGTCCATCTCGAATCATCCCCCGAGGTGCCGTCGGCCTGGCGCGACGACAAGCTTGCCGAGAAATGGCGAAAAATTCGCACCGTGCGCCGCGTGGTCACCGGCGCGCTGGAAATCGAGCGCGCGCAAAAGCGCATCGGCTCCTCGCTTGAGGCGCATCCGATCGTGCATGTGTCGAATGAGGAGCTTTACGAGGCCGTGGTTGATTGCGATCTCGCCGAGGTCTGCATCACGTCGGCTGCAACGCTCGTTCAGGACGAAGGGCCGGCGAGCGCGTTTCGCCTGCCTGATGTTGCCGGGGTTGCAGTCGTGCCGAATCTTGCCGAGGGGACAAAATGCGCGCGGTCGTGGAAAATTCTCACCACCATCGGCGCCGATCCGGAATATCCCGAGGTCTCCCCACGTGATGCGCAGGCCTTGCGTGAATGGGAAGCCATGCGCAAGGCGGCGGAGTGAGCGGGACGACCAAACGATGACGCTGCACGGCCCCCAAACGCGCTTTGGATTCGGCGTCGCTGCGCTCGCCTGTCTCATCGATCAAGCGAGCAAGCTCTATCTTCTGTTCATTCACGATCTTGCTGCCCATCCGATCCGGCTTGGTCCGTTTTTCGATTTCGTACTCACCCGCAACACAGGGATCAGCTACGGACTGTTCCAGACGCAGGGACCGGTCGGCCAGTGGGTGCTGCTGGCGTTCAAGGTTGTGGCGGTGCTCCTGCTCTGGCTGTGGCTTGCGCATGCCAAGGACCGGTTCACCGCGTTGGCTCTCGGTCTGATCATCGGCGGCGCGATCGGCAATGCCGTCGACCGCCTGGCCTATGGCTGGGTTGCCGATTTCGTGTTTTTTCACATTTCCACGCCGAATTGGCGCTTCAACTGGTATGTTTTTAACCTAGCCGATGTTGCGATCGTTGCCGGGGTTATTGGGCTATTGTATGAATCTCTTGTAATGGACCGCGCCGCAAAAGCGCCCTGATCCGCCGCAAGAGTTGAAATATTCAACAGTTTAGGCCCGGTTCCGGATGAATATGATGCGTTTGAGCGAGCTCTTCAGAGGTTGTGCCACCTGCGCGGTGGTCCTTGGCGCCGTCTTGGGCTCAACTCCCGTGCGTGCGGCTGACGACGAGATCCCGATCGATCAGAAAATAATGCGCGGCATTATGGACGGGCTCGGCTTTAAGCGCGACGGCGAGGCGACAATCAATTACCAGGAACGCGCGCCGCTTGTGATCCCGCCCAGCCGCGATCTTCCGCCGCCTGAGCGAACCGATGCGGTGACCGCCAACCCCGCGTGGCCGAAGGATCCGGACGTGGAGCGCCGCAAGCTCGAAGCGGCGATGGAGAAGAATCGCAACATCAGTGACGAGCGCGAACGCGAACAGAATCCGTTGCGTCCCGACCAGTTGACTCCGGGTGGCCGCGCCAAGAAACGGCAGCAGGCCCGGACCGACGACGGCTATCAGGCGCCGGCTTCTGGTTTTGGCAGCCAAATATTGCCGTCCGAGCTCGGATACAAAGGCAATATTTTCGGTACAATGTTCGACAACAAAAAGGAAGAAACGGCGAAATTTACGGGCGAGCCGCCGCGCACCTCGTTGACCGAGCCGCCGACTGGTTACCAGACGCCGTCACCGGATCAGCCATACGGACTCGCGAAGGGAACGGCGCCGTCGAAGGCGTACAACGATTACACCGATCGCGCTGACCCGAGTAAAACTCGCTGAAAGTTGCATATGTTGCGAGGCCGGCAATCAATCCACGTCCTCGTGTAACAACCGGCGCAGCGCCATTTCCAGCACCAGCAAAGGTGAAAAAGGCCAATCCGTGCCGAACCGTTTGATCACCGCAGTAGCTGCGGCCGCGCTGCTAACGATAGCATCCAGCGCGCAATCTGACTCGAGCGGTCCGCAGATCTCGGATTTCATATTGGCCAACGGGTTGGAGCTGGTGGTCATTCCCGATCATCGTGCTCCCGTCGTCACGCATATGATCTGGTACAAGGTCGGCGCGGCAGATGAAACGCCAGGCAAATCAGGTCTGGCGCATTTTCTCGAGCACCTGATGTTCAAGGGGACTGCGAAGAATCCCACCGGGAAATTCTCGCAAGTCGTCGCCCGCATCGGAGGGCAGGAGAACGCGTTCACGCCGCAGGATTACACCGGTTACTTTCAGCGTGTTCCGAGCGAACAGCTCAAGACGGTCATGGAGTTCGAGGCTGATCGCATGACCGGGCTTCAGCTCACCGACGACGTCGTCTTGCCTGAGCGGAGCGTCATTCTCGAAGAGCAGAACCAGCGCGTGGGCAACAATCCTCGTGCGCGCCTCACCGAGCAGATCGACGCCGCGCTCTATCTCAACCATCCTTATGGCAAGCCGGTGATCGGCTGGCGGCAAGAGATGGAGCAGTTGTCACGTGACGATGCCATCGGTTTTTACCGGCGGTTCTACGCACCGAACAACGCCATCGTGGTGATTGCGGGCGATGTGGATCCGGCGAAAGTGCGGACAATGGTCGAAGAGACCTACGGTAAAATTCCGCGTCACGGCACCATCGCCCCGCGGGTGCGGCCTGAAGAGCCGCCACCGGTTGCCGTGCGATCGCTGACCGTCGCCGATCCGCGGGTCGAAATGCCGGCGTTGCAACGCGAATATCTAGTGCCGTCATTCAGGACGGCAAAGCGTGGCGAGTCGGAAGCCCTCGAAGTGCTGTCGCATATCCTTGGCAGCGGCTCGAACAGCCGCCTCTACCGCGCGCTCGTCGTGGACAAGCAGATCGCCGTCATGGCGAGTGCGTGGTACGACGCCAATGCGCTCGATTTGTCGAAGTTCGGCATTCAGGGCGGGCCGCGCCCGGGCGTCACGCTGCCGCAACTTGAGACCGAGATCGATGCAGTCATTTCCCAGATCGTCGACAAAGGCGTCACGGCGGAGGAGCTTGAGCGCACCAAGACCCGCCTGATCGCCGATGCCGTCTATGCTCAGGACAATCAGGCGACCATGGCGCGCTGGTACGGCGCCGCGTTGTCGACCGGCGCGACCGTCAATGATGTGCGAAGCTGGACCGATCGGATCCGCGCCGTGACCGCCGACCAGGTGCGCGATGCGGCCCGGCAGTGGCTTGAGAAACGGCGCTCGGTCACTGGCTATCTGATCAAGGACACAAGTCTGCAGGTGGAGAAGCGGTCATGATCGGGCGAGCATGTCTATTTCTTGCCGTGGCCGCGCTGATTGCCGGCGTAAACTCCGCATATGCCATGACGATCGAAAAGATCGTCAGCCCATCGGGCTTTGAGGCCTGGCTGGTACGCGAGAAGTCGGTGCCGCTGGTGACTTTGAACTATGCGTTTCATGGCGGCGCCAGCCAGGACGATACGGACAAGGCCGGCACGGCCCATTTCACCGCCGACCTGCTCGATGAAGGCGCGGGCGAACTGGACAGCAAGACCTTTCATGAGCGGATGGAAAACCATGCCATCGAGCTCGGCTTTCAGGTCGGCCGCGACTATTTCCATGGCTCGCTGCGGGCGCTGAACGAGCATCGCGATGAGGCGTTCGATCTGCTGCGCTTGGCGCTTACTAAGCCGCGCTTCGATGCCGAGGCTGTCGAGCGGGTTCGCGAGCAGGAACTGGCGGTATTGCGCCGCGACACGACGAACCCAAACGATCTCGCCAGCCGGCGCTGGTGGCAAACGGCCTTTCCCGGTCATCCGTACGGCCGCGAAAGCAAGGGCACGCTGGAAACGATGCCGCGGATTACCGCCGACGATCTGCGCGGCTATGTGAAGCGCGTTTTCGCACGCAACGAGCTCAAGGTTTCAATTGTCGGCGACGTCGATGCCAAGACAGCGGGCGAACTTATCGACCGCGCGTTTGCCGGCCTGCCGGCAAAGAACGATCTCAAGCCGATCGCGGATGCAACGCCGAGCGGGCTTGGGCGACGGATTGTGATCAATGTCGACGTCCCGCAGGCCGTGGTGACGTTCGGCGGCCAGGGCATCGCGCGGCACGATCCGCAATTCATGGCCGCCTATGTCGTGAACCACATCCTGGGCGGCGGCAGCTTTTCCTCACGCCTTTACAAAGAGGTGCGCGAAAAGCGCGGACTGGCCTACGGGGTATCCGACAGCTTGGTCTGGTTCCGCCGTGCCGCGGTCGTTCTCGGTGGCACGGCCACACGGGCCGATCGGACAGCCGACGCTCTCGCAGTCATCGAGCAGGAAATAAAACGCATGGCCGAGGATGGCCCCACTGCAGAAGAGCTTGCCGTAGCGAAGTCTTTCCTCAAGGGCTCGTATGCGCTCACGCTGGATACCTCCGGAAAGATTGCCGCGCAGCTCACCCAGATCCAGATCGATGGTCTCGGTATCGATTATATCCAGCGCCGCAGCCGCCTCATCGACGCTATAACGATCGAGGACGCAAAGAAGGTGGCACGTCGCCTTTATGGCGGCGGGATGCTGGTAACAGTTGCCGGCAGGCCAAAGGGGCTGACCTCGAGCGGAACCACCGAATAAACCGCCGCGTTGTTTTTGTTGCGCCCTGCGCGCGACTCTAGGCAAATATCGGAATGGGCGTTGTTCAATCCATCGACAATGCGCTCGAGCAACACGCCGGGCCACACGGCGTCAAAGCGGAAGCGCTGAATGCCGCACTGGCGCGCGCGGAAGGCGCGCTGGACTGGCTGCGCGCTCGCCATGCCGACCGCAGCTTGCCATTGTTGCGCTTGCCCGAGATGCGCGGCGATCTGGAATCGATCCGGGACACGGCGCGTCAGCTGGCCGACCGGGCAACCGATATCGTTGTCCTCGGCACCGGCGGATCCAGCCTCGGCGGACAGACTTTGGCGCAACTCGCGGGCTTCGCGGTGCCGGGCGTCGGTGCATTGCGGACGCCGCCACACTTGCATTTCATCGACAACCTGGACGCGCACAGCTACGGAGAACTTCTTGCCCGGCTGCCGCATACGACCACGCGTTTTGTTGCAATCTCCAAGTCAGGCGGCACCGCGGAAACGCTCATGCAGACCATCGCCGCATTGTCGGCGATGAAGGATGCGGGTCTGCAGACGCGCATCCCCGATGTCTTCCTGGGAATCAGCGAGCCGGCCAAATCCGGCAAGTCGAATGGTTTGCGCGAGTTGCTCGGAAAATTTCACGTTCCCATGCTCGACCACGACCCCGGCGTTGGTGGCCGCTATTCGGCGCTGACCAATGTCGGCCTATTGCCTGCGGCGATGCTCGGTCTCGACATCGTTGCGATCCGTGAAGGTGCCGGCCTTGCACTTGCGCCGGTGCTGGCGAAAAAGTCGGCCGCGCAAGTACCGGCCGCGCTCGGCGCTGCCCTGTCGGTTGCGATCGCGGAAACCAAAGGCAAATCGATCAGCGTATTGTTGGCCTATTGCGACCGGTTGCAGCGCCTGACCCACTGGTATGTGCAGCTCTGGGCCGAAAGTCTCGGCAAGAACGGCAAGGGGACCACGCCGCTGGCTGCACTCGGCCCCGTCGATCAGCACAGTCAATTGCAACTCTTCATTGGAGGTCCGCGCGACAAGCTCTTCACAGTCGTCACGGTCGGCGGTACGGGGCTCGGGCCGCGCATCGACGGCGAGCTTGCCAGGCTTGCGGGTGAGCCCGGTTTTGCCGGCAAGACGATCGGTGATCTGGTGGCGGCGGAGGGGCGCGCCACTGCCGAGACGCTGGCGAAGAACGGCTGCCCGGTGCGGACGATTCACATCGACAATCTCGATGAGGAAAGCCTTGGCGAGTTGATGATGCATTTCATGCTGGAAACGATCATTGCCGCACATCTGCTCGGCATAGACGCATTCGACCAGCCTGCGGTGGAAGAAGGCAAGGTACTTGCGAAGAAGTATTTGACGGGATCCTAGATTCCGTGGCCAGGGCCGGGCTAGGTTTACCGGGCCATGATCCGCATCACCGACTCGATCTCCATCGATGAATCCGAGTTGTCGGAGTCTTTCGTGCGCGCCTCGGGCCCGGGCGGGCAGAACGTCAATAAGGTGTCTTCGGCGGTGCAACTCCGCTTCGATGCACGCCAGTCACCGTCGCTGCCGAATGACGTGGCGCTACGCCTCATGCGGCTTGCGGGCAAGCGAGTCACCAAAGACGGCGTCATCGTCATCATTGCGCAACAGCACCGCACGCAGGAACGCAATCGAGAGGACGCGCGTGAGCGCCTGTTCAAGTTGATCCGGCAGGCTGCGGTAAGGCCGACCCCGCGCCGGCCGACGAAGGTGCCGAAGGCGCAACGCCGCGAGCGGCTTGAGGCCAAGAAGCACCGGGCGGGGATCAAAAGCCTGCGGCGCGGTAAGCCGGCTTGGGACTAGCCATAGGATAGCGGGGGCAGCTACCCGCAACGTCTCGCGGTCTTCCTGATGCACCGGTAAAGTTGGCGCGATTCGATCAGGCGCCTGAAAATGCCCGTCCGTCAGCTGTCAGAGGCTATCGTCAACCGCATTGCCGCCGGCGAAGTGGTCGAACGGCCGGCAAGCGTGGTGAAAGAGCTGGTCGAGAACGCCCTGGACGCAGGCGCGCGGCGCATCGACATCCTCACGGACGGCGGTGGTCGTCGGTTGATCCGCGTCACCGATGATGGCGAAGGCATGGGTCGCGCCGATCTTGAACTTAGCGTCGAGCGCCACGCGACCTCGAAACTCCGGGATGACGATCTTCTGTCGATCCGTACGCTCGGCTTTCGCGGTGAGGCATTGCCGTCAATCGGCGCAGCGGCCCGGCTGACCATCACCACGCGTCATGCCAGTGAGCCGCATGCCTGGAGCATTACCGTTGATGCCGGCAAAAAATCCGACGTAAAGCCCGCAGCCCTTGGGCAGGGGACGACAGTCGAAGTCCGCGACCTCTTCTATGCGACGCCCGCACGATTGAAGTTTCTGAAAACAGATCGCAGCGAGGCCGAGGCGGTACGTGAAGCGGTGCGGCGCCTGGCGATGAGCCGGCCGGATGTCGCCTTCACGCTCGCGGGCGAGGAGCGGGCGCCAATGACCTGGGGTGCCGCCGCGGGCGGTGACGAACTGGCGCGGCTTGGTGACGTGCTCGGAACCGACTTCCGCGCCAATGCCGTCGCTATCAATGCGGAGCGCGAAGGCGTGCAGGTGACCGGCTTCGCCGGTCTCCCGACATTGTCACGCGCCAATTCGCTCGGGCAATATCTCTTCATCAACGGGCGGCCGGTGCGCGATAAGCTTCTGTTTGGTGCCGTGCGCGCAGCCTATGCCGACTACCTGTCGCGTGACCGGCATCCGCTGCTGGCGCTTTTCGTGTCGCTTGATCCGCGCGAAGTGGACGTGAACGTCCATCCGGCCAAGACCGAAGTGAGATTCCGCGACGGCGCGCTGGTGCGCGGGCTGATCGTGCGTGCGCTTAAGGACGCATTGATGCGCGAAGGCCAACGCGCGGCGACGACCGTCGGTGGTGCGACAATCGCCACGTTTCGGCCGGCGGCGGCTGCGCGGCGGGGCAGTTATGACTGGCGACGTTCGCAAGCGCGGCCGGGCGGCTTTGGACCGATGCGTGGCGCCGCCGCGGTTGGCCTTGCGGAAGCCGCCCAAGCCGCCTTCGATGTCGGAGATCCGGCTGCCGATGCAGCAATAGCGAGCTTCGAGCCGGCAGCAGACCAGATCGACCGGCCGCTCGGCGCGGCTCGCGCCCAGCTGCATGAAACCTATATCGTGGCGCAGACTCGCGACGGGCTTGTGATCGTGGACCAGCACGCTGCGCACGAGCGCATCGTCTATGAGCGCATGAAGGCGGCGATCGATAAATCGGGCGTCGCGCGGCAGATTCTGCTCATCCCTGAAATCGTAGAGCTCGACGAGGCCGATGCGGGGCGCCTTTCCGCGCGGGCCGAGGAGCTTGCCCGGTTCGGCCTTGTTATCGAAGCCTTCGGCCCCGGTGCAGTGGCTGTGCGCGAAACACCGTCGATGCTCGGCGAAGTCGATGTCAGAGGCTTGATCGGCGATCTCGCCGAACACATGGCGGAATGGGACGATTCATTGCCGCTGGAACGGCGTCTCATGCACGTGTCGTCGACAATGGCTTGTCATGGCTCGGTGCGCGCCGGACGCAGGCTCAAGCCTGCGGAAATGAACGCGCTCCTGCGCGAGATGGAGGCGGTTCCGAATTCGGGCCAGTGCAACCACGGCCGCCCGACTTACGTCGAACTCAAGCTCACCGATATCGAGCGGCTGTTCGGCAGGCGTTAGTGACGGCTCAGTTCGCGCGCAAAAACACGAACTCCGTGTCGTCATACGTGCGCCGTTCCTCCTCCACGAAGCCTTCCGGCGGCTTGAAGTCGGCATCCGCCGCTTCCTCCATGACAATCAGTGCTTCCGGCTTGAACCATCCGCCTTCGCGCGCGGAGATCAGCGCCTTTTGCGCCAGGCCTTTGCCATAGGGCGGATCGAGGAAGACCAGCGAAAACGGTTCGAGCGGATGCGCCGGCCCGAGCTTGGTTGCGTCGCGGCGGAATATGCGGGTGACGCCGCCGAGGCCAAGCGTCTCGACATTATCGCGCAGCAGCGCACGCGCCTCCACGCCGTCGTCCACAAAGAGTGCGTAAGCCGCTCCCCGCGAGATTGCCTCGATGCCGAGTGCCCCGGTGCCCGCGAAAAGATCCAGCACGCGCGCGCCCGTGACCGGATCGCCGTAGGAATGCTCGAGGATGTTGAACAGCGCCTCGCGCAGCCGGTCGGTTGTGGGACGCACCGCGTTCGACTTGGGCCCGGCAAGCGGGCGCGAGCGCAGCTTTCCGCCGACGACACGCATTATTTGGACCTCGGCCGCGACGGCCGCGGACCGCCCGAACGGTCGCGGCGGCGGGCCCCCGTCCTGTCGTTTCGGGATGGCGCTTTAGCACCGGACCCGGAATCCGGACGCCCAGGCCGAGTCTGTCTCTGGAAGCGGGAATGACGGCGAGGGAGCTGCTGCGGCTCCTCTTTCGCCACCGGCGCATCAAAATCGGCGCCGGACGCGGCGACGATTTTCTCTCCAAGTTTCGCGCGCAGTTCGGACGTCTCGATTTCCCGTACCGCGCCATCGTCGAGATCACCGAGATCGAAAGGTCCGAAAGCGACACGGATCAGCCTGTTCACTTTCAGACCGAGCGATTCGAGCACCTTGCGCACCTCGCGTTTCTTGCCCTCGCGAATGCCGAATGTGAGCCAGACGTTGGCGCCCTGTTCGCGATCGAGCGTCGCCTCAATCGGCCCGTAGTGGATACCCTCGATGGTGATGCCCCCACGCAGCCGGTCCAGGGCATCTTGCTGTACGCGTCCGAGCGCGCGCACGCGGTAGCGGCGCAGCCAGCCGGTCGCCGGCAACTCCAATACGCGGGCCAACCCGCCATCGTTCGTCAGCAGTAGAAGGCCTTCGGTATTGATATCGAGCCGGCCGACGCTGATCAGCCGCGGCAGATTTTTCGGCAACGCGCCAAAAATCGTGTCGCGACCTTCCGGATCGGAATGGGTCGTCACCAGTCCGCGCGGCTTGTGATAGAGAAAAAGGCGTGTGCGCTCTCGTGCCCGCAGCGGTGCACCATCGACCACGATCTGGTCCGACGGCGTGACATTGAGTGCGGGCGACGAAATCACTGACCCATTGACCGACACGCGACCCGCCGCGATCCACGCTTCGGCCTCGCGCCGGGAGGCGAGGCCCGCACGCGCGATCACCTTCGCGATGCGTTCGCCTGGAATGTCTGAAGGGCTCTTGTTGGACATGCTCGGATTTCGTCATGCCCGGCCTTGTGCCGGGCATCCACGTCTTTATACACCTTGCGACATAAAAGACGTGGATGGCACGCGCAACTCGGGCCTGCCCGAGTTGCGCAAAGTTAGTATCCCCCGCAAGTCGGGTATACCCGACTTGCGGTGACAAGCCCGGCCAAGACAACGAATGCCTTCGATCATGTCCATTGCCCTCGACGAAGCCCGCGCCGCAGGCATGCGGGGCGAGGTGCCGGTCGGCTGTGTCATCGTGCGCGGAAACAAGGTGATTGCCCAAGCCGGCAACCGCACGATTGCCGAGCGCGACCCGACCGCGCATGCCGAGCTCATCGCCATTCGTGCAGCCGCAGCGGCGCTCGGCAGCGAGCGGCTTACCGACTGCGATCTCTACGTGACTTTAGAGCCTTGCGCCATGTGCGCGGCGGCGATGTCGTTCGCGCGCATCCGCAGGCTTTACTTCGGCGCTGGCGATCCCAAGGGCGGAGCGGTCGAGCACGGCGTGCGATTTTTCGCTGCGCCGACGTGCCATCATCGCCCAGAAGTCTATGGCGGCATCGGCGAAGGCGAATGCGCCGCGCTGCTGAAAGATTTCTTCCAGGCGCGGCGGTAGCTTTTAAATGTGAATGTGGACGCTAGGCGGTCTTGTCGACGATTTTGCCCATGCCGGGCGGCGGCGGCGCCTTCACGACGGGCGGCGCCGCGGCCTCGCGCTCGCTGGCCTGCTGCTGCGGTGTCGCCTTTGGTGATGTTCCGGTCTTCGGCATGATGACCTGAATGCCAATGCTGCTGTCCGCCATGAACGCCATTTCCAATTGCGGCGGCAACGTAAGCGGCAGGTCTCAATGATGTGCCTCCCGAGGGCGTCAAATCCGACCCTGTGAGGAAAGGATTTGTTGACCAGCCGGTTAGGCCTGGCGCGCGAAATCCCAGGCCATGTCGGCAAGCGGCCGGATCAATTCGGCCTTGCCGGGCGCGAATTCGCTTGTCGCAGTACCGTCGCGCACCCGACCGATAATGCCTTGGAGGATGGCGGCGATGCGGAAGAAATTATAGGCAAGATAGACGGGCAGGTGAGGCCGGGGGTCCAGCCCCGTGCGTGCGACATAGGCATCGACGTAGTCGCTCATCGATGGAATGCCGAGCGGCCTGAGGTCGTGCCCGACGAGCGTTGCCGTCCCGGCTGCGCTCCCGGAATGTGGCATATGCCACGTCATCAGGTGGTAGCTGAAATCGGCCAGCGGGTCGCCGAGCGTTGACAATTCCCAATCAAGCACGGCGATAATTTTTGGCTGCTCGCGGGCAACGATTACATTGTCGAGCCGGTAGTCGCCATGCACTAGCCGCACCGGCCCGCCCGCCGGTATGTGTTTCGGCAGCCAGTCGATCAGACGCTCCATGGCGTCGATCTTTTCGGTTTCGGAGGCACGATATTGCTTCGACCAGCGTTCGACTTGCCGCGCCACGTAATTTTCGCCCTTGCCGAAATCAGCAAGGCCGATCTTATCCGGGTCAAAGCTGTGCAGCTGCGCGATCGTGGCATTCATTGAATCATAGACGGCTGCGCGCTCGGCCGGATCGGCACCCGGCATTTGCGGCTCCCAGAACACGCGGCCGTCGACAAAATTCATCACATAAAACGGAGTCCCGGCCACGCTCTCATCGGCGCAATAGGCCAACGGCTCGGCGACCGGAAAGCCTTGTGCATGCAGCGCGCGGATCACCCGATACTCGCGATCGACCGCGTGCGCGGATGGAAGAAGTTTGCCCGGCGGCTTTCGGCGCAGCACGTAATGCCGCTGCGGTGTCTCCAGGAGATAGGTCGGATTGGATTGGCCGCCCTTGAATTGCCGTACCGCGAGCGGCCCAGCAAAGCCCGTCACGTGTGCAGTGAGATAGCTTTGGAGATTTGCAAGATCGAGACGAAGCGCCGGCGCCACGTCCTTTGTGCCCGAAAACGCTTGCTGGCGATCAATCGTTGTCATCGCCGCCACAAGATCACTTCCTCGCCGAAAATGAAATCGGTGCGTCGGCGTAGATCTTATACTGCTGGGACTTCGGCTTCGCCTTGTCTTCCTCGTTGACATATTGGATGGAGCTCTTGCCGGCGAGCTCACGCGGCAAAATCATCACGCGAATGAAACGGCTGGGCTTATCAGCCGATGCTTGCGCGAACACGGCATCGGGTCCCGATTCATACCAGGCGCCGCCCGGCCCAAACGACGTCGAGCGACCGTGTGTGTCGATCCGGATGCCGCCTTCGAGCAGGCAGCGGATGCCAGGCCCTTGGTGGCGATGCTGATAGGCGCAACCGCCAGGCGGGAAGGCGACACTGTCGCCGCGCATCAGCAATTCGCCCTTCGGCAGTGATTCCAGATAGGCGGTCAGTTTTTCATGCGTGACCATGCCGGGCGCATTGGCAGTGGTGCTGCCCTGATCGCCACGCGCGAGCTCCCAACGCCAGCAGGTAACACCGCCCGAACCAGGCTTTACCGTGACCGCTCCCTCGCCCTGCCAGGCATCACCCTCGTTCAGTGTCGTGCCGGCGATCGTGGCCGAGCCATGAACGACAAAAATAAAGCGCGGAAGCGGCGGGAGCGCGAACTCGACGTTCTCGGCACTGGAAAGGACGTCTTCGTAAAGCCGCAACATTGGATGCATTCGTGGCTCCTGAATTCATGCCGCAAAGAATTCGAGCATCGTCGCGGCCGTTGCATCGGGATTTTCCTCGGTGAGGAAATGCCCTGAGTCAATCGGCCTGCCGGTTGCCTCGGGCGCCCATTGCTTCCAGATACCGAGAGGGCCGCCGGTCTCATTGGCGATGCCGACGCCACCCCAGAGCGCCAACAGCGGGCAGGCGATCGTCTTGCCGGCTGCGAGATCGGCCTCGTCATTGGCGAGATCGGCATAGCGCCCGGCACGGTAGTCCTCGCAATGCGCATGAATGCGCATGGGATCGACGAAGGCAGCTCGATAGTGATCGAGCGCGCGAGAGTCGAAAGCCGTCAGGTTCTTCGCCTTGGTCCAGCTTGCCATCTTCCATTCGAGATATTCGACCGGCGCTTTAGAGATCAGCATTTCAGGCAGCGGCTCCGGCTGCGCGAGGAACGGCCAGTGCCATACCTTCATGGCCATGTTGCGATCCATGCGATGCCACATGTCGTAGGTCGGTACGATATCGAGGGTTGCCATCCGTTCGACACGCCCCGGATGGTCAAGAGCAAGGCGGTAGGCGACACGGCCGCCGCGATCGTGTCCGGCAAGCCGGAAGCGTACGTGACCGAGCCTTTCCATCACCTCGATCATCACCTTCGCCATCGAACGCTTGTCGTAGGGCGCGTGTTTT
>DATGDN010000405.1:0-21527 GCA_035310865.1 Pseudolabrys sp.
GATGCCGATACCGAGATCGAAAGCGCGGCGGGCATGAGCATTCCGGAAATTTTCGCCAAGCATGGCGAACCCTATTTCCGTGCCGGCGAGGCGCGGGTGATCGCGCGCTTGCTGGATAACGGGCCGCAGGTGCTGGCAACCGGCGGCGGCTCCGTGATGGATCCGCAAACGCGCGCCTTGATCGGCGAAAAAGCCATTTCGATCTGGCTGAAGGCCGACGTCGATGTATTGCTCAAGCGCACCAAGCGCCGCAACGACCGGCCGCTCGCGGAAAAGATCAAGGACCTGTTGCCGGTGCGCGAGCCGCTCTACGCGCAGGCCGACATCATCATTCAATCGCGCGACGAACCGCACGACACGATTATCGACGAGATCATGGGCGAGCTTCCGAAGCGCCTCGGCTTGAATTCGGAGAAGCCGTTATGACGGCGCCGCTACGTCAAAGCGAGCCCATCGTGGTGCCGGTCGCGCTCGGTGCGCGGGCCTATGATATCGTCATCGGCCGCGGGCTGCTTGCAAGCCTGGGCGAGCGCATCAAGACTCTGCGGCCCGGCGCGCGCGGCGCCATCGTGACCGACGAGACGGTGGCTGACCATTACTTCAAGGCCACCGAAGGAGCACTCAAGGCCGCCGGCATCGCGTCAACGGTTGTCACGGTTCCTCCGGGCGAGGGTTCGAAGAGCTGGGAAAAGTTCAAGTACGTCTGCGAGGCCCTGCTCTCTTCTCACGTTGAGCGCAGCGACCTCGTCATCGCGCTCGGAGGCGGTGTAATCGGCGATCTTGCGGGCTTTGCCGCGGCAAGTGTTCGGCGTGGCCTCGATTACGTGCAGGTGCCCACCACCTTGCTCGCGCAGGTCGACTCGTCCGTCGGCGGCAAGACCGGTATCGACTCCCTGCAGGGCAAGAATCTCATCGGTGCCTTTCATCAGCCGGCGTTGGTGGTCGCTGACACGGCATTGCTCGACACGCTGCCGAAACGCGAATTCCGCGCCGGCTATGCCGAAGTCGCCAAATACGGGCTGCTCGGCGACGCCGCGTTCTTCGCCTGGCTCGAGAAGAACTGGCAGGACGTCTTTGCCGGAGGTCCTGCGCGCGAGCACGCGATTGCGGTTTGCTGCCGCGCCAAGGCCGGCATCGTCGCGCGGGACGAGCGCGAGACTGGAGAGCGCGCGCTGCTCAATCTCGGCCACACGTTCGGCCATGCGCTCGAGGCCGGCTGTGGCTTCTCCGACCGGCTGCTGCACGGCGAAGCAGTGGCGCTGGGAATTGCCCTGGCTTTCGAATTTTCGGCAAAAAAGGGCCTGATCGCGGCCTCCGATGCCGCACGCGCCGCCGCTCATCTTGCGGCAGTTGGCCTGCCCACCCATTTAAGGGATGTATCCGGCGGGGTTCCGCCCGCCGATGCATTGATGGACCTGATCGCACAAGACAAGAAAGTAAGGCGAGGCTCGCTCACATTTATTTTGGTGCGCGGCATCGGCCAGGCATTCATTGAAAACAATGTCGACCCGGCCGAGGTGCGTGCGTTCCTTGCTGACAAGCTCAAATAATCGATGACCGCGAACGACTGGCTGTCACTTGTCGTCGTCCTGATCTGCCTGCTGCTTTCCGCATTTTTTTCCGGAAGCGAGACGGCTCTCACGGCGTCTTCGCGCGCCAGCATGGCGCGCCTGGACAAACACGGAAACCGGCGTGCGCGTATTGTGAACCGCCTGCTGGAGAGTCGCGAGCGCCTGCTCGGCGCGCTTCTGCTCGGCAATAATGCGGTCAATATCGCCGCTTCGGCTTTGGCAACCGGCGTGCTGCTCACCTGGTTCGGCAATGCGGGTGTGGTTTATGCCACGGTCGCAATGACGGTGCTCGTTGTGGTGTTTTCCGAGGTGCTTCCGAAAACCGCGGCCATCAATGCACCCGAACGTATCGCGCTTGCGGTTGCGCGACCGATGCAGTTGATCGTCAAATTGCTCGGTCCGGTTCTGATGGCGATCGAGGCGCTGGTACGCTGGCTACTCCAGCTCGTCGGCATGAAACTTGGTGCGGATCAGGCGGTCTTGTCCGCACACGAGGAATTGCGCGGTGCTGTCGACCTGTTCCACCGCGAAGGTGACGTGGAGACGCTCGATCGCGACATGTTCGGCGGTGTTCTGGATTTGCGCGAGCTCGCGGTCTCCGACGTGATGATCCACCGCACCAACATGATCACGATCGATGCTGACGGTTCGCCCGAAGACATCGTCAACGCTGTGATCGCGTCGCCGGTGACGCGTCTGCCGCTGTGGCGCGGAAATCCTGAAAATATCGTTGGCATCCTGCACGTGAAAGATCTTCTGCGCGCGTTGCACGCCGTCGACGGAGATGCCGGCAAGGTCGACATCGCGTCGCTGTTGACGCCGCCGTGGTTCGTGCCGGACACGCGTTCGGTGTCGGAGCAGCTTAAGGCTTTCCGCCGGCGCAAGACGCCATTCGCGCTGGTCGTGGACGAATACGGCGAGGTCGAGGGCCTGGTGACGCTCGAGGACATCCTGGAGGAGATCGTCGGCGACATTACCGACGAGCACGACGTCGCGATGCCGGGGGTTCGACGTCAACCTGACGGTTCGGTCAATGTCGACGGTGCAGTGCCGATCCGCGACTTGAACCGTGTGATGGACTGGAATTTGCCCGACAAGGAGGCAACCACCATCGCCGGTCTGGTTATTCACGAGGCGCGCTCGATCCCGGAGGTGGGACAGAGTTTTACCTTCCACGGATTCCGCTTCAGGGTCTTGCGCCGGGCGCGCAACCGGATCACCGCGCTGCGCATTCAGCCGCTGCCGCGGAAGCAACAGGCAAAGGCCAGCTAGTTCCCGCTCTCACCGGGAGCGGCGGCATGGATGGCGAGCGCGTGCACTCCGCCCGAAAGATCCGCCGAAAGCGATTGATTAATCATGCGGTGACGTTCGAGGCGGGTCTTCCCTTTAAAAGCCTCCGATACGATATAGACACGATAATGAGTTTGCCCGCCCGGCCGGTGCCCGGCATGGCCTTCGTGCTGGTGGGATTCGTCCACCACCTTGAGGCTTTGCGGCGCGAAAGCCTCGGTCAACTTTCTTGTGATGAGATCGGCGGTTCGCATGCCGCCCGCTTAGGAGAGGGCGGGCCGCCGGTCAATGCCCGGCCATAAACAAGTCTTGAATGCGTCACCAGCAAAAGCGCATAATGATCAGTCATGAAATTCGACTCGCCCCTTTTTGACCGCATCCGCGTCAAGCCGGAGAAAGACCGCCGTCCGAAAACTGGCGGTCCCGGCTGCGAATGGCATGGCTGCAAGGAAAAGGCGACTCATCGTGCGCCCAAGGGTCGTGGCCGCGATAAAGATTACTGGCGCTTTTGTCTTGATCACGTGCGCGAATACAACCAGTCGTACAATTTCTTCGCCGGCATGAGCGATGCGGCCGTGATGGCGTATCAGAAGGATGCGCTCACCGGCCACCGCCCGACCTGGAAGATGGGGACTGGCAAGGCAAATGTCCGGCCGGATTTGCGCTCGTTCGGCAGCCATGCGGATCCATTCGGCCTGTTTGGTGAAGGCGTCCGGGCGGAACAGCAAGCGCGCGCGGAAACGCGACCGATCCGAAACGCGGAACGCAAGGCTCTCGACACGCTCGGCCTGGACGTCGACGCGACCTCGCAGCAGGTGAAGACTCGTTTCAAGGAACTGGTAAAGCGCCACCATCCCGACGCCAATGGCGGCGACCGCTCCACCGAAGATCGGCTGGTGGAAATCATCCAGTCGTACAACTACCTCAAATCGGTGGGATTCGGCTGAGTGGCCGGCCTTGGCGCCGGACAACCCAGCTCCGCCTTTCAGACAGGGCTAACCGTACCTATCTTATTGAAATAATTGATGGTGCCATTCGTGGTGGCCGGGTTTTTTGCCGCCGTGGCCTCTGCTAAGTTGCCGCCGCCATCAGCCGGACCGTACGAATCGGACCGCATCAGGGGGCTTCGGCGTTCCGAAGCCACGGAGGATCAATGACCGCCGCAGTGCAAGAAGTTGCCGGCCTGCCCGACATGAAAGTGTCGGTCCGGCAGGTTTTCGGAATCGACAGTGATTTGGACGTGCCCGCCTATTCCAAGGCTGATGAACACGTACCCGACATCGACAGCGACTACCGTTTTGACCGTCCGACCACGCTTGCGATTCTCGCCGGCTTTGCGAAGAACCGCCGTGTCATGGTCACCGGTTACCATGGCACGGGCAAGTCCACGCATATCGAGCAGGTTGCGGCACGGCTGAACTGGCCATGCGTGCGCGTCAACCTCGACAGTCACATCAGCCGTATCGATCTGATCGGCAAGGACGCAATTGTCATCAAGGAAGGCCAGCAGATCACCGAATTCCGCCAAGGCATTTTGCCCTGGGCGCTTCAGAACAACGTCGCACTCTGCTTCGACGAATACGATGCCGGGCGGCCGGACGTGATGTTCGTCATTCAGCGCGTGCTGGAGGCATCCGGGCGTCTCACGCTGCTCGACCAGAGCAAGGTGATCAAGCCGCATCCGGCATTCCGTCTGTTTGCCACCGCCAACACGGTCGGCCTCGGCGACACGTCGGGCCTCTATCACGGTACGCAGCAGATCAATCAGGGTCAGATGGACCGGTGGTCGATCGTCACCACGCTCAATTATCTGCCGCACGACAACGAAGTGGAGATCGTGCTTGCGAAGGCCAAGCACTATCGCAATGAGCAGGGCCGCGACATCGTCAACAAGATGGTGCGGGTGGCCGACCTGACGCGCAACGCTTTCATGAACGGCGACATCTCGACCGTAATGAGCCCGCGCACGGTGATTACCTGGGCGGAGAACTCCGAAATCTTCAACGATGTCGGTTTTGCCTTCCGTCTCACGTTCCTGAACAAGTGCGATGAGCTGGAAAGACCCATCGTCGCCGAATTCTATCAGCGTTGCTTCGGCGTCGAGCTGCCGGAATCTTCGGTGAACGTGGCCCTGAGCTAATCACTGGTCATTCCGGAGCGGCGCGACGCGCTGACGAACACCAGACCTGACCATGGCCTCCAATATCAAAAGCAAGCCGACGTCGAAGGAGTCTCCGACCGAGCCGTTCAAGCGCGCGGTTACCGGCTGCCTTCGCGCGCTGGCGCGCAAGCCTGACCTGGAGGTCGCATTCGCCGCCGAGCGCCCGGGGCTCATGGGCGGAAAAGTCCGGCTCCCGGAGCCGCCGCGAAAGCTCGGCAAGGCGGAGGCGGCGGTGGTGCGCGGTCACGCCGATTCGATCGCGTTGCGGCTTGCCTGTCACGACGCCGTCGTGCACCGGCGCCTGCAGCCGGCCGGGCAGCAAGCCCGAGCCGTCTTCGAGGCGGTGGAACAGGCGCGCGTCGAGGCGATCGGCGCGCGACGCATGGATGGCGTGGCGCAGAATCTGACCGCCATGCTGGACGAGCGTTTCCACCGCGGCAAATTCGACGAAATTACCGACCGTGCCGACGCACCGATCGAGGACGCTCTGGCCCTTATGGTGCGCGAGCGTCTCACAGGCATGGCTCCGCCGCCGGCTGCGAAGCGGCTGGTCGATCTGTGGCGCCCGCTCATCGAGGACCGCGCGGGCGGCGACCTCGACCGGCTCGAGAGCCTCGTCGAAGACCAGCGGCAGTTCGGCGACGTCGTGCACGATCTGCTCGACGCTCTCGAAATGGGCGAGGACCGCAGTCACGATTCCGAGGACGAAGAAGACGAGGGCGAGGAAGATCGCCGCAAGCAGGACTCAGGCGAGGACGGCGACGCCGCCGATTCCGACGAGATGCAGCGCATGAGCATGGAGGACACGGACGTGTCTTCCGAGGACATGCCCGATGCCGCAGCCGAAGCGGTCGAGGCGCCGACCGCAGACATGGCTGACGACACCGACATGGGTGACGCCGAAACGCCAGGCGAACCGCAACGGCCGCGCCATTTCGGCGCCAACGAACCGCGCGGGCCGGACTATCGCCCGTTCACCGCCAAATTCGACGAAACCGTCGCGGCTGAAGATCTCTGCGAGGCGGAAGAGCTTGATCGCCTCAGAGGCTATCTCGACAAGCAGCTTTCGCATCTGCAGGGCGTGGTGGCGCGCCTTGCCAATCGGCTGCAGCGGCGGCTGATGGCACAGCAAAATCGCTCGTGGGAATTCGACCTTGAGGAAGGCCAGCTCGATCCGGCACGGCTGTCGCGCATTATCGTCGATCCCCTGCACCCGCTCTCGTTCAAGGCAGAAAAGGACACCCAATTCCGCGATACCGTGGTGACATTGCTGCTCGATAATTCCGGCTCGATGCGCGGTCGTCCCATCACGGTCGCCGCAACCTGTGCCGATATTCTTGCGCGCACGCTCGAGCGCTGCGGCGTCAAGGTCGAGATTCTGGGCTTCACGACGCGCGCATGGAAGGGCGGGCAGTCGCGCGAGCATTGGCTCACTGCGGGCAAGCCGGCCAATCCCGGCCGGCTCAACGATCTCCGCCATATCATCTACAAGTCCGCTGACGCCCCGTGGCGTCGGGCACGCAAGAATCTCGGCCTGATGATGCGCGAGGGCTTGCTAAAGGAAAACATTGACGGCGAGGCGCTCGATTGGGCCCATAAGCGTTTGCTGGCGCGCACCGAGCAGCGCAAGATTTTGATGATGATCTCGGATGGCGCCCCGGTCGATGACTCGACGCTGTCGGTCAACCCCGGCAACTATCTGGAGCGCCACTTGCGCTGGGTGATCGAGGAAATCGAGACGCGTTCGCCGGTGGAACTGATCGCCATCGGTATCGGTCACGACGTCACCCGGTATTACCGCCGCGCCGTCACTATCGTCGACGCCGAAGAGCTCGGCGGGGCGATGACCGACAAGCTTGCCGAGCTGTTTGAGGAACATGCTGCCGCCGAGCGGCCAAGCCCGCGCGTGCGCAGACGCGTCGCTTGATGCTTTCTCGCCGCCGCTGGATCAATGTCGTGGCGCTGCACGCAGCGCTCATCGCCGGCTCGTTCGCTTTTGCCGACGTGCAGCGATACCCGGCGCCGGCCCGCATCGAAATCACTGCAACGCCGATCACTTCATTCGACAATCGCGATCCGACGCGGATCCGGTTCGGGGACCTGGAGTTTCGCGGCGGGCTCGAACTGACGTCGAAAAATCCGGCCTTCGGCGGAATCTCTGCAATCCACGTCGAGCCGGACGGCAACCGATTCGTCGCGGTCACCGATCGCGGCTCCTGGCTCCGCGGCCGTATCGTTTATCGCGACGGCAAGCCGGCCGGTATCGCCGATGCGGAGATGGCGCCCATCCTTGGTGCTGACGGCGGGCCTCTCGCCGCGCGCGGCTGGTACGATGTGGAATCCCTCGCCGAGCGCGATGGCATCCTCTATATCGGCATCGAGCGGGTCGAACAGATCCTGCACTTCGACTATCGCCGCGACGGGCTGCGTGCACGGGGTCAGCCGATCGAGGTGCCGGTCGACTTCAAGACGTTCACCTACAACAAAAGTCTCGAATGCCTAGCGGCGCCACGGCAGAGCCAATTAGCGGGTGAACTTGTTGGAGTGACGGAGCACAGCCTCGACAGCGCCGGAAATTTGCGCTCGTTTATTTTGAGCGGCGACCGGGTGACGCGCTTCAGCGTCAAGCGCAGCGACGGCTTTGATGCCAGCGACTGCACGATCCTTGCGCCGGGCGATCTGTTGCTGCTCGAGCGTCGCTACTCACCGGCACGGGAGATCGCGGTGCGCATCCGCCGCATTCCGCTGGCCGATATCAAAACGGACGCGGTCGTCGATGGCCGATCGATGATCGAGGCCGATCTCGCCTATCAGATCGACAATATGGAAGGCATTGCTGTGCACAACAGCGCAGCCGGCGAGACCATCATTACTCTGGTGTCGGACGATAATTTTTCGGTCATCCAGCGCAATCTGCTGCTGCAGTTTGCGGTGGTGGGGGAGTAGTTCACGCTGTCATGGCCGGCAAAAGGCCGGGCATGACGAATGTGAGACCGGGACTATGAATTCCGGGTGGCACGCCTCCGGCGCGCTCCGGATGATAATCAGGTGGCTTCGCGTTTCTTCACGATTTGGCGCTTGAGCTCAAGCACCCGCGGCGCGAGCTCATCGTCCTTCGCCTTGAGGAGAAACGCATCGAGCCCGCCGCGATGATCCACGGTCTTGAGCGCATTGGCCGACACGCGCAGCCGGATGCGCCGGCCGAGGGTGTCCGAAATCAACGTGACGTTGCGCAGGTTCGGCAGGAACCGCCGCTTGGTCTTGATGTTTGAGTGGCTCACCTTGTGGCCGACCAGTGGTTTCTTACCGGTCAGGTCGCAACGCCATGACATGGCTTAGTTCCTCGAAAAATTACGCGCGCAATCGCGCGGGTTCCGGTCGATCGTCTGGGTAAAGACGGGCGGACGTATAGAGAGCAGGGCCAAAGGCGTCAAGCCGAGCAAATCGGCCAAAACCAGGGGTTTTCCCAGCCTGCCGCGGGCGAACAAAGATTCGACCAAATCCGGACCGACGAGGTGGGAGCGGACCGCCTCTGCCGGCATTCGAATTGCCAAGGTGCGCTTGGGTGCTGGATTGGATGATATGATCCGCGGCCCGATCGCGGAATATCAGCGGCTGCGCCGCGCGGAAGGATCGAGACTTGCGTCAGAGCATCCAACGCCTGCTGCTCGCTGTGTGCGCGCTGGCTGTCGCGGTATTCGGCTCGCTTTGCCCGGCGTCGGCACAGGGTCGGCTCGAGGCCCGCTATTCAGCGACGCTTGCCGGCATTCCGATCGGTAGCGGCAGCTGGATCATCGACGTGACGGAAACGCAATACACGGCGACCGTAAACGGCTCGACGTCCGGGCTTTTGCGCGCTTTCACGGGCGGGCAGGGCAATGCCACCGCGCGTAGCACGCTCAACGGCGGGCGCCTGTTGTCCTCGATCTACGCCGCAAATATTACCACGCGGAAAAAGACCGATTCCGTCCGCATCACGATCAATAGTGGCAATGTAAAAGACTACAACGTCGATCCGCCGCAGGACGACGAGCCTGAACGTGTACGGATCACCGAGGCGCACCAGCACAACGTTCTCGATCCAATGACCGCGTCACTGGTACGCGTGCCGGGCAACGGCGACGTGCTCTCGCCGGAGGTCTGTCAGCGAACCCTCGGCGTATTCGATGGGCGGTTGAGGTACGATCTGCAATTCGCCTTCAAGCGAATGGACAGCGTCAAGGCAAAAAGGGGCTACTCCGGCCCCGTCGTCGTATGTGCGGCCTATTTCTCGCCGATTGCGGGCTTTGTCCCGTCGCGGACGGCGATCAAGTACCTCGCCAAGCAGCGCGACATAGAAGTTTGGCTCGCGCCGATCGCTGGAACGCGGGTCCTGGTGCCGTATCGCGCGCAAACCCCGACGCCGGTCGGCCAGGCCGTGCTCGAAGCATCCGAGTTCATTATGGTGCCGCTCCCAGCGCGGGCCTCGGCCAATGGCGTGAAGACGCAGTGAAGGGGCAAATGAGTCTTGACTCTCGGGCCACGACCGAGTCCGAGCTGCGTTAACGTTTGAGGGGACTAAATCGCGCTTGAATCAGGCCTGCACTACTCCATCTTGTGGCTGTGCGAGCCGTGCTTGCCAGATGTCGCCGTGAACGAAGCTGTACAGCACCAGAGTCAGTGATTCGGGCGCGATTCGTTCCAGACTCGTTCTAAAGCTTAACCGCACGGATGTTCATCGTCGCATTGTGATACAGGAGGAGGACGTGTCGGTGACGATCGACGTCGCCGACACCAGTTCGGACGCTAATGGCTATCAGTTTTTCGACGCAGCCTGCCCGGGCATCGCGAACCCGCGGTGCCGGCGTTACGGCAGTGCTGGGCCCCACCAATACCGGCAAAACCCATCTCGCCATCGAGCGCATGCTTGCGCATTCCTCGGGGATGATCGGGCTGCCGCTGCGGCTGCTCGCGCGCGAGGTCTACAACAAGGTCGCCGAGCGGGTGGGCAAGGACGCGGTCGCGCTGATCACCGGCGAGGAAAAGATCAAGCCGCCAAATCCGCGATTCTGGGTCTCGACCGTCGAGGCCATGCCGCGCGATCTCGACGTCGCCTTTCTGGCCATCGATGAAGTCCAGTTGGGGGCCGATTTCGAGCGCGGCCACGTATTCACCGACCGCATGCTCAATGCGCGTGCGCGGGAGGAAACGCTTGTGCTGGGGGCGGCCACCGTGCGGCCGATGGTCGAGAAGCTTCTGCCCGGGGCGCATGTCATCAGCCGGCCACGGCTGTCGACGCTTACTTTCGCGGGCGAGAAAAAGCTCACTCGGTTGCCGTCGCGGTCAGCAATCGTCGCATTTTCCGCAGAAGAAGTTTACGCGATCGCCGAGCTCATCCGCCGGCAGAGGGGTGGGGCGGCGGTCGTGCTGGGTGCGCTTTCGCCGCGTACGCGCAACGCGCAGGTCGCGCTGTACCAGTCCGGCGACGTCGATTATCTGGTTGCGACCGATGCGATCGGCATGGGGCTCAACCTCGACGTCGACCACGTTGCTTTTGCGTCGGACCGCAAGTTCGACGGCTATCAGTTCCGCAAGCTCAACCCGGCCGAGCTCGCACAGATCGCCGGCCGCGCCGGCCGCGCCACCCGCGACGGCACCTTCGGCACGACCGGACGCTGCGACCCGTTCGAGCCGGAGCTGGTGCAGGCGCTGGAAAGCCACACCTTCGAGCCGATCCGGCTACTGCAATGGCGCAACACCGATCTCGATTTCGCCTCGATCGGCGCCTTGCAGGCCTCGCTCGCCACGACGCCGAATGAACAAGGCTTGACGCGCGCGCCGATCGGCGAAGACATCCTGGTGCTGGAACATGCCTCCCGCGACGAGGATGTGCGTTCACTTGCTTGCAACCGGGCATCCATCGCCCGTTTATGGGATGCCTGTCAGGCTCCCGACTATCGTAAAATCGCGCCCGCGACGCATGCCGAATTGGCCGTGACCCTCTATGGATTCCTGATGCGAGAGGGTAACATCCCGACGGATTGGTTCGCTCGCCAGGTTGCTCTTGCCGACCGGACCGACGGCGACATCGATACTCTCTCCAACCGGATCGCGCATGTCAGAACCTGGACTTTCGTTGCCAATCGGCCGGACTGGCTCGCCGATCCGGATCATTGGCAAGGGGTTACGCGCGCCGTCGAGGACAAGCTGTCCGATGCGTTGCACGAACGTTTGGCCGAACGTTTCGTGGACCGCCGCACCAGCGTGTTGATGCGGCGGCTGCGAGAGAACACGATGCTGGAAACCGAAATCGGAAAGTCTGGTGAGGTCAAAGTCGAAGGGCACGTGATCGGCCGGCTCGATGGATTCATGTTCGCGCCCGACGCCTCGGCCGCGGGATCCGAAGCGAAGGTGCTCAATGCCGCCGCGCAGAAGGCGCTGGCCGGCGAGATCGAGACGCGCGCGACCAAACTGTCGCAGGCCTCCAACGATCAGATCGTGCTTGCCGCCGACGGCGCCCTGCGCTGGACAGGCGATCTCGTCGGCAAGCTGATCGCCGGCGACGACACCTTGCGCCCGCGCGTGCGCGTCATCGCCGACGAGCATCTCACCGGACCGGCGCGCGAGCTGGTGCAGAACCGGCTCGACCTCTGGCTCAAGACATATATCGAGAAGTTGCTCGCTCCGCTGTTCTCGCTCACCGCCGCCGAAGACGTCACCGGGATGGCGCGCGGCGTGGCGTTCCAGCTCGTCGAAGCGCTCGGCGTGCTGGAACGGCAGAAAGTGGCGGAGGAAGTCAAAGGCCTCGACCAGCCCGCGCGCGCCACCTTGCGCAAATACGGCGTGCGCTTCGGCGCCTATCACATCCATCTACCGATTCTGCTCAAGCCGGCGCCGCGCTCTCTCGCCACGCAACTGTGGGCGATCAAGCATGAGAGCCCCGATGCGAAGGGCGTCGGCGAGCTGCTGCATCTCGCCGCCAGCGGACGCACGTCGATCCCCGTCGACAAGGAAACGCCGAAGACGCTCTACCGCACCGCCGGTTATCGCATTTGCGGCGAACGCGCCGTGCGCGTCGACATTCTCGAACGCCTCGCCGACCTCATCCGTCCCGCGCTGTCGTGGCGCGAGGGCGCGCCGGGCCCGAAGCCGGACGGCGTCTTCGACGGGCGCAGTTTTCTCGTCACTGGCGCGATGACTTCGCTCACTGGCGCCTCGGGAGAGGATTTTGCCTCAATCCTGCGCTCGCTCGGTTATCGCATGGACCGCAAGCCGAAGCCGACAGAGCCCGCCGTTGCGGCTGCGGCTCCTGCGGCGACCGACGCGACGGCCGCCGCGCAGCACGCTGTGGCGGAAGTCGCGCCGGCAAGCGGCCCGACCGATGCGCCGGCAGAGTCGGCCTCGGCGGAAACAATCACATCCACGTCGGCTGCCGACGTCCAATCGCGTTCACTGCTGCCAGAGCACGAATTCGTGGCGCCCTACGCCGCGCCACCGGCGCAAGAGCCGCAAGTGCCGATGCAGGAAGCCGCCTCACCCACGCAAGAGGCCGCGCCTGCTGAAGACGTTGCGGCGGAAGCGGTTGCCGCACCAGCTGAAAGCAAGCCGGCCGAAACCAAAACCGATGAGCAGGCCTTCATCGAAGTCTGGCGACCCGCCGGCCGTTCGGAACGGCGTCCGCATCGACCGCGCCGGCCGCATCGTCCGGCGCAGACACAAGTTGCCGCCGGCGACTCTGCCGCCGCAGCTGCAGTGCCGGCGGAAGGAGAAGCGGTGGCAGCATCGCCATCGTCGGATGCCGCGCAGCCGGCACCCGGGCCACGCCGTCCGCGCCACGACCGCGGCGATCGTCCGGACCGCGAGAAACGGCAGGAGCGTCACGAGCGCCAGCAACGGGTCGAGCGCCAGGGCGACCGCGGCGAGCGGCAGGACCGCGGCCCGCGTCGCGAACGGCCGCGCCGCGATCGTGGCGAACGCGTCGATCGCGCCGAGCGCGAACAATATTACGCAAAGCCATTCGGTAGCTCTGGCGGCCGCGACAAGCAGCCGGATCCGAATTCGCCCTTCGCCAAGCTCGCCGCCCTCAAGCAGCAGCTCGAGCAAAGCGGCAAAGAGCCGTCTTGAGCACCGATTCCAAGGACCTCAACCGCCAACGCATCGACAAATGGCTGTGGCACGCCCGCATGGTGCGCACCCGCACCGATGCAGCCGCGCTTACCGCGGCCGGCTTCGTCCGGCTTAACGGCAAGCGCCTGACTGCCGCCGGCCATCCGGTGCGCGTCGGCGACGTGGTCACGCTCGCGCTCGACCGGTCGGTCCGGGTGGTGCGGGTCGAAGGGCTTTGCGAACGGCGCGGCGCGGCGCCCGCCGCCCGCACGCTTTACCGGGATTTGACAACGAGTTCCGGGACCGGGGCCTGCACCCCTTCGGCCAATCACCTTAAGGTTTCGCCGTCTCAGCGGCCGCCGGGCCGGCATTAGCTGTGGCAAGCAGGCGGTTGCGGCCTATCTGTCGTTACGTTAGGCAGCGTTCGCGAGAAGCTGTCCGGAGCGGTGAATGACCTACGTCGTCGTCGAAAATTGCATCAAGTGCAAATACATGGACTGCGTGGAGGTCTGTCCGGTGGACTGCTTCTATGAAGGCGACAACATGCTCGTCATCCACCCCGACGAATGCATCGATTGCGGGGTGTGCGAGCCGGAGTGCCCGGCGGAAGCGATCAAGCCCGACACCGAGCCGGGGCTCGAAAAGTGGCTGGAACTCAACGCCGAATACGCGAAAACCTGGGCGAATATTACGGTCAAGAAGGAGCCGCCGCCCGACGCCAAGGACTGGGACGGCGTGCCGGACAAGTTCAAGAAGTTCTTCTCCCCGAATTCCGGGGCTGGCGATTGACCACCCCGGTATCCCGTTGCGGCCAGCGGTGCGGCGCGGTGTCACTCCCGTTGGGGAGCGTTAACCGATTCGCCAAGATCGCCGCATTGTGTCCCCGGAATGGCGGGTTTGCGCCTCATAAGGCTTTGATTCTGCCGAAAAATGTGCTATCTATTTAAAAAATGGATAGGAACGACGTTGCCACCGGTGCACTCCCCATTCGGGAGCCTTATTTTTCGGTGGCCGGCTTCCCCGGTTACCATCTTAGAGGGCGTGCGATCCACGCGTGAGCAGTGGCAGGAAGATCGCGTCATAAATCAAAGAAAGGTTCCGCCGGCACGAGCCGGGGGCCGAAAAAGTCTGCCGTAGCGCGGCGGACCTCCCATGCCCCGCGCGGTCCAGTCCGTGCCGGGGCTCCTGCAGCCAAATTGGCCGGCAGCCGCAAAGGTGCCGGTGAAGGAGTCGTACCCGGAATGACCAGCAATAAGAAGACTACCCAACGACAAGGCTTCAAGACCAACGAGTTCATCGTTTACCCGGCCCACGGCGTGGGCCAGATCATGGCAATCGAGGAACAGGAGGTCGCGGGGGCCAAGCTGGAGCTGTTCGTCATCAACTTCATCAAGGACAAGATGACGCTGCGGGTTCCGACTGCGAAAATCGTGTCGGTGGGCATGCGCAAGCTGGCCGAAGGGCCGCTGGTCAAGCGCGCGCTCGAGACCCTCAAGGGCCGCGCGCGCATCAAGCGCACCATGTGGTCGCGCCGGGCGCAGGAATACGAAGCCAAGATCAATTCCGGCGATATCGTCGCCATTGCGGAGGTCGTGCGCGACCTCTACCGGTCGGAGACCCAGCCCGAGCAGTCCTACTCCGAGCGTCAGCTTTACGAAGCCGCGCTCGACCGGCTCTCGCGCGAGATCGCTGCCGTGCAGAAGGTCACCGAGACCGAGGCGATCAAGGAGATCGAGGCGGCGCTCGCCAAGGGCCCGCGCCGCGGTCCCAAGCCGGCCGAAGAGGCCGCCGGTACCGAAGAGGGTGTTGAGGAAGAAGCAGCCTGACCCTCGCCGGGCGGAAAGTTCTAACATGAAGCCCGGCGCCAGCGCCGGGCTTTTTCGTTGGGACGGCTCTTCGTTGGGACGGGCCGCACGACAGAAAGGAACTTGCGTGGGGCCGGCCGCCATTTGGCCTGCGGCGCCGCTGCGGCTAATATGCCGGCCAATCACCCCCGATATCGGAATGGAGTAAGTGATGACCGCTATCCGCGGCTATGTCGCGCCGATCACTGAAGCTGACGCACTCGGCGTGCATTCGCTCGACCAATTTGTCCTGGCCGTTCCCGACGCGTCGGTCGCGCAGGATTTCTACGGCAATTTCGGTCTCGATGTGCGCCGCGACGGCAATGTGCTCGCGATCAAGACCTTCGGCCACGACCACCGCTGGGGTTCGGTGGTCGAGGGCAGCAAGGCCAAGGCTCTGCATCATCTGTCATTCGGCTGCTACGCCGACGATCTGCCGCGGCTGAAGGCGCGCATCCAAGGGCAGGGCGTCAAGCTGATCGATCCGCCGCCGGGCTTCGAAAGCAACGGATTCTGGTTTCGCAACCACGAAGGCGTGCTGATCGAGGTCAAGGTCGGACCGAAGGTTTCGCCCGACAGGAAAGCCGAGAGCCAGTGGGTTTCAGTTCCGGCCGGCGTTGCAGGCGTCGGCACCCGTGCAGCGGCGCCGCCGGTGCGTCCGCGCCGCCTCTCGCATGTTCTCATCTTCACGCGTGACGTCTCCGAGTCGATCAAGTTCTATGAGCGCACTCTGGGCCTACGGTTGTCGGACCGGGCTTCCGATCTCGTCGCCTTCATGCATGGCATCCACGGCAGCGATCATCATCTGCTTGCGCTCGTGAAATCGATCGCGCCCGGCTTCCACCATTGCAGCTGGGATGTCGCGAGCCTCAACGACATCGGCCTCGGCGCCATGCGCATGCACGACAAGGGCTGGACCAAGGGCTGGGGCCTCGGCCGTCACGTGCTCGGCTCGAACTATTTCCACTACGTGCGCGACCCGTGGGGCAGCTTCGCGGAATATTCCTGCGACATCGACTACATTCCGAAGGACGAGCGCTGGCCGGCGGCCGACCACAAGCCTGAGGATTCGTTTTATCTCTGGGGTCCCGACGTCCCGCGCGAGTTCACGATTAATTACGAGGGCGGCGAGTGCTGAGCGGCGCTCGGCGTTAGCCTCTCTTTCATCGACGTCTTTGCATCTTGCTCAGCGCGCCAAGACGTGGATGCCCGCGACAAGCGCGCGGGCATGATAATTGAGAGACAGCAGCCTACCGTTCAACCGTCATGGCCGGGGCAAGCCGGCCATGACATTGCGAGACAGTGCCGCGATGGGGCGTTCGCGAAGCCAAACTACTCCACCGCGAGCTTGACCTTGTCGCCGGGCTTCAGGCGGTCGTGCGAGCTGAGGCCGTTGAGCACACGGAAGCGCTCAAGCGAATGGTCTGAGGTGCCCATGCGGCGCGCGAGCTTCTCGACCGTATCGCCGGCGCCGACGGTCACGATCTTCAGATGCAGCGGCTTCACGTGCTCGCTTTCCTTCAAGGTCATGCGGCGGAACGTCGTGATGGACTCACGGAACGACCGGTCGGTCTGCTCGTTCCTGTTCTTGGCCGCGAAGATGAAGCGATAGACGTCGCTGCCGAAACGCACGGCGAACAAACGGAATGACCACGCTCCGCCGCCGGCCGTTGCGGTTGCCGCCGGAAAACCGTTGACGGAAAATTCCTCGACGCTGGCAGCATCGACATTCTCCATCCAGCCCGACTTCAGATAATCGGGCAAGGATTGCTCGGCCGGCACACTGACGACGTCGAGCCGCAAGGCTTCGCCGCCGCCGTCCTTGAGGCCGAGAACCGCCTGCGCGGTGTTGTCGAGCGTGAAGCCCGGCGGCGCCATGAAGCTGAAGCCTAGCTTGGGATGCAGGAAGTGCCTGCCGTGCGCGAAGCCTTCGCTCGGATCCTCGCCATAGACCAGGCCGTCGAGATTGCCGAGGTATTCGGCATGATCGCGCTCACCCCGGCCGGGGCTGCTGAACTGGCGCGCATTGGCGAGCGCGTTCTTTACGCGCTCGGGTGTGGCTGGATGGCTTGAAAGGAAATCGATGCCACGCGGTCCGGTACTGTCGCTGGCTTTCAGGTCGGCATTGCGCTGCATGTCGGTGAGGAAACGCGACGCGCCGTAGGGATCGAAGCCGGCGCGCGCGGAAATGCCCACCCCGATACCGTCGGCTTCGAATTCCTGCGCACGCGAGAATGCGGCGAGCGTCAGTTTCGATTTGGCAAGCGCCAAGGCGCCCATTTGCGGATCGCTGAGAACGTCATTGACCACGTGGCTGATGATGGCAACCTGCCGCGCCTGCTCCTCGCGGATCGCGGCGTGGCGCGCGATCACGTGGCCCATTTCATGCGCGAGCACCGAGGCGAACTCCGCCTTGTCGTTGGCGAGCGCGATCAGCCCGCGCGTGATGTACACGGTGCCGTTCGGCAGCGCGAAGGCGTTGATCGCAGGCGAATTGAGGATCGTGACTTTATACTTCAGGTCCGGACGTTCGGACGCGGCCACCAGCCGGTCTACGGTCTTTTCGACCATAGCCTGCAGGCGCGCATTTTCATAAGTGCCGCCATACGACGCCAGGATGCGTGCGTGCTCGCGCTGCGTCGCCGGCTCGCGCTCGGTCTGCTGGGTGTTTTTCGGAACCGGCAGAGAGACGAAGTGGCTCTCCGGCATGCTGGTGCAGCCGGCGAGGAGCAGGGCAAACGCAACCGCGACGCCAAGCGTCCGGCTCGCGGATCTGATTGCCGATTGTTCCCCCATGCCGGCCCCACTCACGCTACGTCGCTACCTGACGACTTCGATCTGCTCAGGCGCCGCCGCCTCGATCATCGGGCCGCGGCGCTGCTCGACCCAACCCCGCACCCGCACCCTGCGACCTTCAAGCTCTTTGGGATCGATGCCGGCGGCTGCGAAGTCCCGCCGGTGACGCTTGAGAATGGTGATCGCAAAGTCCCGCGTCCATCGCCGCCCGAAATTAGCATATATTGTGGCGCCGCTCTCCCGCACCGACAAGACCTTGCCTTCCACCAAGGCAAACCCCGAACAGCCGTAATACGGGTAACATCGTGTGACGGCAAAGGGGCGAAATTTGGGTCGGCCCAGATCCCGCGGCGGGCCGCGCGCGCGGCGCGCTCCCTGGCCAGCAGCAGGTCGGCGCAGTGCTTGTCGCCGATCCGGGCCGACACCTGCGCGTGCCCCTGTTCGATCATCGTCTGCTGTAGCGACGTCTGCATGTCGCCGGTATAGGCGAAGGCGACCAGCCGGCCGTAGCGATCCTGCCCGGGCCCGAGCTTTTCCAGCCGCAATGTCTGTCGCGCGGCAAGCGATTGAAGGACGGCGCGGCTGGCTTCGGTGACTTCGATCGCCGCCAGCCGCAATTCCCTGCCATCGGCCAGCAACAGCGTGCGCCCGTCGCGGACTTCAGAAACGGCCGCCGTGTCGATGCTCGCCTTGCAGGACTCCTGCGCCGCTGAGTTGGACGCGAACGCCACCACAGTCAACGCGATCGCAAGACGACAGGGCACGGGCATCATGACAAAACGGGAACTGCCGGAATTTGGCGCCTTAGCAGGATGGGCGGCGCTGTGATGAGAGGCTAGAATGTTTAAGGTGGCCATAACATCATGCCGCCGGGGGAGGACCATCCATGCAGACGCGCCGCGCCTTGCCGAACCGCCGTACCGTCCTTGCCTCGATCGCCGCGGCTGGCGCATTCGCCGCCACCGGAGCGCGTGGCGAGGATAGCAAGTGGCCCGACCATCCGGTACGCATCATCGTGCCTTATCCGGCCGGCGGCTCGACCGACGTGCTGTCGCGCATCCTGGCAGAGCGCATGAAGGAGATGTTCGGCCAGCCCTTCGTGATCGAAAACCGGCCCGGTGCCGGCGGCAATATCGGCATCGCCGCGGTGACCGGCAGCCCGCCCGACGGTTATACCATTGGCGCGGCGACCATCGGCCACTTCGCGATCAATCAATATCTCTACAGCAAGATGCCGTACGACGCCGAGCGCGACATGGTTCCGGCGTCGCTGACCTGGGAATTGCCCAACGTCTTCGTGGTCGCGAGCGATCATTGCCCGGCGAAAACGGTGTCCGAGTTCATCTCCTGGGCCAAGCAGAAGGGCCGCGTCAGCTACGGCAGTCCCGGCGTCGGAACGTCACCGCATCTTTCCGGCATAATGTTCGTGAAGCGCACGGGGCTTGATGCCGTGCACGTGCCGTTCCGTGGTGCCGCGCAGACCATCCCGGCGATGCTCGCCGGCGACGTCAATTTTGCCATCGACAATCTCACCTCTTATCTTCCCGCGATCAGCTCGGGGAAAATGCGCGCGCTTGCCGTCACCGCGGCGCAACGCTGGCCGACGATGGCGGATGTGCCGACCATGGAGGAGGCTGGCATGAAGGATTTCGTCGTGACCTCCTGGGCGGCCTTCGTGTTTCCGGCCGGCACCCCGCGTCCGATCATCGACAAGGTCGCGGGCGCGATGAAGCAGATCGCCGCCGACGTCGAGGTCCAGAAACGGTTCCAGGTGGGCGGTGCGCGCCTGTTGTCCAGCACGCCCGAAGGGGCTTTGGCTTATGCGGCCAAGGAGCGGGCGATGTGGAAGGATGTCGTGGCGGCGTCCGGCGCGAAGATCGACTAGCGCATGATCCTGAAAAGTGGGAACCGGTTTTCGGAAAAGATCATGCGCCGGCAAAATGTTAGGAGAGCGCGTGATTCGACCTAAACGGATCGCGCTCCAGCCGGCGGATGCGTGCGCGGCGGCCGCGCCTGTGCTAAATCGCGGCGCGACGGTCCCGTAGCTCAGCCGGATAGAGCAGCGGTTTCCTAAACCGAAGGTCGGAGGTTCGACTCCTCTCGGGACCGCCACCTACCACATTTTCTTTCTATTTTTCAGTGGGGTTGCCAATTCGGAGCGGCAAGGTTGCCACTTGTTTGTTCGCGGCCTGTTTCTCGATCGCGCTGGCGTTGAGGGCTTCTTGCGACGCGGCCCGCGTATAACGCTCGATCTCCGAAAGGGTCTTGTGCCCCGTCACTGCCGCGATCTCGTGCAAGCTGCATCCGGCTTCCGCTAGTCGGCGCGCGGCGGCTTTGCGCAGACCGTGCGCCTTGCAATGCGTCGGCAGCGCCGCTTTACGAATCGCGTCGGCAACCAATTGGCCAAATCCCTTGACCGAAAACGGCCGGCCGTAAGCAGTAGCAATTGCGGCAACGTGACCGCTCGGGCAGGCATCGAGCGACCGCCTGAGATTTGGATGCACGGAGATTGCCAGCTTGGCCCCGGTCTTCTGTTGGGCAACTCGAATCTTATCACCGAGTGACGGGCGCGCCATGCGCGCAACATCCGAGCCGCGCTGGCCGCTATAGAGCAAAAGATCGAATGCTAGCCGCTCTCTCGTTCCGATTGGCCATCGTTGCTCGAATTGCTCGATCTCACCTTCGGTCCAAGTGTGAAACTCTCGCGACTTGTATGCGCGCGCGCCAGCGCTCGGGTCAGTCTCGCGCCAGCCGATCTCCACGGCATAGCGTAGCAAGGTCCGCAGTCGCTTGAGCATAATTATGCCCGCGCCCGGCTTTTTGGCAAACTTACATTCGTCGGCGCATCCATGCCGAGTCCGCGACGTGATGCTGTGCCGGTCGCGCTCCCGATGGACAACTGCCGCTTTCTTTAGCGGCACGACTGGGCGAGGCGCGTCTTATTAAACAGACTCGGCTGCAATCGGCAGGCATTGAACGGCGTTTGTGGCGCTTCAAAATAATTCCGCTCACGCATAGCTCCGACCGAACCGATGTCCTCGCGCATAGCTCCGACCGAACCGGTGTTAATGTCGGCGTTCAAAAGCGCGAGGCGTGGTTGTTCGACCGGAGTTTGTTTCGCGAGCGCGACCGCACCCGAGGCCAAAAGCAAGGCGATGGCCGGCAAGGCTTTGATCATCGGCTTAGCCTCCTTGCTCCGTGCAAGAGGCAATCGTTGAAAAAGTGTCCTGTTCCGCGCTGCTCATCATATCTATGTGAGCCTATCGCTAACCAAGGCGAGGAGGTCACCAATAGCGGAGCCAAATTTTTGAACGTGAGGACTGGTTGCGCTAATGTCTTGTTGGGGCTCAAGGGAGTTCCAGAGATGTGTGACTATAGCCTTGAACACGTCCGGTCGCGGCCTGCGGAGGTCGGCGACAAACTCACCACACGAGACTTTGGTACCGGCACACGCGGGTTCGCTGCGGCGGAAGATGCTGGCGTGGTGGTTTGCGTTCTTCCGGGAACTGAGCTTGGTTTTTCAGCGCGGTGAGAGTTACAGACTACCGCTTCGTCGCAGCTTGGAAGGTGGAAACACTAGGTCACGCGACGGCAATCTTCCGACAAGTTAATAAGGACGAACCGCTGAAGCACCATGATGCGCTCGAATTCCCCGATGGGCGCGTTGTTCTGCTGACACGACTAAGTGAGGGTCAGGAGGCGACGGTGCTCCAGTTGCCTGCGCAGCCAACGACCGCGGCTGAGGCAGATGCCCAGACGCGCATCGCCTACGTGGGCTGA
>DATGDN010000406.1:0-6917 GCA_035310865.1 Pseudolabrys sp.
AAGCGGACATGCGCCCCGTCTAAGGGCCAAAAGCGGTCATCCAAAAGCCAATTCTCCGAAAAAGCGGAGAACTTCGCCTGCGCCCGTCTGTCAGAAACGATTACCGGATAAGAACGGATTAAATCGAACCTGTTCCGACCACGCGCACAAAATCATTGAGAACTGCCGCCGCTCGCTAGAAAGTGGAAGTGTCGCGTGGTAGCGTTCGGCGTTCGCGTGTCGGTAGCTCACGGGGAAGTCAAATGGCCATCATAGGAACACCATCTTCGGAAAATCTGTATATTGTGGTTCCCGAAAATTTCCCTGCTTTCAAGGACGAGGATGCAGCAAAACGTTACATCAAAAAGAATTGGGCGGCGCTACCAGCTGCTCAACGCGAGCGTTACGTCCTCGCAAAAGTCGAGGAATTTGTCGATCCAGACTACGATGTTAAGATCATAGAGACGCCTATCAGGCAGCGTTGAGAGGGGGAGGTTGCAGACTGTCGATGTCTGCTTTACCCCCAAAAGCCGACATGTGCACTGCAACGGCTCAAGTCTGCTTTGGGCCAATAGCGCCCACGCCCAATTATCCCTGTGGACCTGAGGTAAATTGAAGAGTCTTGAGGAAGCCCTCACCCTCGCGCGTTATGTCGATTGCCTCCACGTCTGGTGGAGTCATTTGACCGTATTGCATCCGCACCACGAAATCGCGCGATGGCGCGATGCATTCGATCAAGTGGTTATCAATTTTGAAAGGCACTCCTCGAAAACCGACGACACCAAGGTTCTCAAATTCGCCATCGTACCGGAAGCAGTGGTAGCCGAGCGTTTCGTCTAGGTCGGCTTTCTGGGATACTACCTTAGAGTTTTTCACCACCTTGTCAGATGCCAAGGCGATTTTCCAGATCCTGGGCGCGATGGCGAAGATCCTCATCTTCGGCAGTCTGCGCCAGCACCTGCCCGACGAGTTCGGCAACGCGACGGCGAAAGTTCTCGAGCTTGCTGTGCGCTTCCATCAGTTTCCGGTCTGCCGCTTTGAGCTCGATGCGCTCGGCATCGCGGCGCTCTTCCACCGTCCTCAATTCGTTGCGAGCCTGGTCCATCTGCCCTGTCGACGTCTGAACCTGGATCTTGAGCGCGCTGATCTCGATCGTCTGAGCAGGGGCCGGTAGCGACGACTCGCCCGCCGGCTTCGGCTGCTCCATTTCCTGCCGGACAAGACGTACCCGGCTTCGTGCACAGAGGCGGCCTCGGGCTCGGTGGTGGCGCGCAATTGATCGCGCAGCGCATTTACCTCGATCTTGAGCCGGTTGATCGCGTCGCTTTTCTTTCCGAGCTCCACAAGCTGGCCGGCGCTCCGGCTCTGCAGCTGCTCGACCCTCATCTCGAGACGCCGCGTCGACATGGCAAATTCGGCACGCTGCAGATCCTTGTCACAGGATTTCTGCCGTGGTCGAGGGAATTGTGCCTTCGAGCCGCCGCACGGTCAGCCGCACCGCGCGGCCATGGACGAGCGGCACGACGACAAGAACGCTGAGGGCCGCCACGAGAAATCCCAGCCCGAAATACATGATCGTTTCGATCATGAGCGCCCTTCAATTTACGTGGCCGCCCCGCAAGTCCGGCCCGTTCCCGGCAGGCATGCCGAGGAAGTCAAAGCACGGCCGGGTTCGTTCACGTACGGCTTACCGGTTTGTTGTTGGAACGTGAGGCCTCGACGGGCCTTGCGGATTTGCCACCACTGACCGCACGACCAACCAGAGAGATTTGCTCACACGCATCTCCTCACAGTCGAAAGCGAAGGCCCGCGCCGTCGTAGGAATGGGGGGCGGGACTACCACGACGCGGGGAAGTGCCTTCAACGAAGCGAGACTAGGCCGCATCTTGTTGCAACTGAAAACAACACCACGACACCATTTGCGAAATACGGTTAACGTTACCGGGGCAAGGTGCTCCAGCTAAGCGAACTCAACCCGCGCTCCCTCCGGCGACACTTCTGTTCTGTGAGCTGTGCACCGCAGCGGCCGGATCCAAACAGCCTGAGCGCTTTGGAGCCGACAGACGATACGCTATGCGGGCATGGCCTGCGCAATAGGACATGCCCGCAGCAGCGGTATTGCCGCAGAACGCGAAGTCGGCAGTGCTCACGGTGCCGATCGGCCAGCGGCACGTGTCCGCCGCGAGGTCGAGCAGCGAGCACGGGTGCGTGCTCACCACGTCCACGGCAACGGGTTCCGATGCGAACAGCGCTTGAAGCGCCCGGCGCTGGGTGAGTACCTGGGGCCGCCGCGTCGGCGCGCCCACACGTGTTCGCGGCGCGCCTGTACGCCTGCCGCGCGACAGGCCGAGGCGGTTGATCTTGCCGATAACGGCATTGCGGGAAACACCGATCTCGCCGGCAATCTGTGCGCAGGACAGACCAGAGTTGAAGTAGCTCTTGAGCAGGTCCACGCGTTCTGTGGTCCAGGTCCCGCGCGAACTTTCGCTGGAAATTCCGGTGGCGGTCATGTTGGCCTCGTGACCGGTTGCTGCGGCCAGACTGGGCCGCCGGCAGGACGAGGTCGCGCTCAAGCGGGCGCCACGTTGAGATCTGAATGTCGGCCCAGCCTGATCGCGCACATCGATGCCTGCCGGGCACGCCCGCCTGGGCATCTAGCCGCATCCGCGCCATCGGAGACTGCACGCCCGCCATTCAGATCGATGCCAGCGCCCGCGCGTTCGGCAGAATGGAGCCGGTCTACAGTCAGAATGCGCCCTATCCGCTCTAGGGGCCTACTGCCGGCCGACCGGTTTATTCGGCCTAAAAAGCGCGGGGGCCGCTGGGCCGTTCGAGCGAAAACCCTCGCCGAATCAAGCGTTCCACGATTCGATTCGCCCGGCAAGGGTTATAATGTCATAATAATAGGGTTGTAACTTAAGCAGAAGGCGTACGCCCATGGCGCGACCGGAAAACCGCTCGGAGGCGCGAGCACTCAGCCTGACGTTGCCGATCGAAACATTCAATTATCTGGTTCTTCTCGCGACGCTCGGTAAGCTTGGCCGCACCGAAAACGAAGTGGCGACCCACCTCCTCGTTCGCGAGGCATATGCCATGTACGAGCGCGGTTTCCATGAAGAGCGCGTTCCGGCCGCCGATGTGGAGTGAGACGCTCGGCCGGCCTTATCGCGCGTCGACACGAACACCCGTCGCTATGCGGTCGTTGGGATAAACGACGACGTGGTCGCCCGGCTGCACCCCCGCAGTCACGGCGGCAAACCGGCCGGATCGCCGCAGTAATTCCACCGTGCGGCGCTGCGCGCGTCCCTCGCTCACAACATAGACGTTCCAGGTCTCCCCTGTGCGAAACAGGGCACCCGAGGGGACAATTGTCGCATCGTCACGCGTGAACACCGTGATGCGCGTGTCGAGCTGATAGGCGTCGCCGAGGCCGGCCCAATCCTTCGGCGGCGCGGCGATGTCGATCAGCACATTGACGCGCTGCTCCTCCACGCCCAGCGTCGATATCTTGGTGAAGGCGGCGGGCTCGACCCGGCGCACGCGGCCGGCCAGCACGCCCGGTCCGCCCCAATGCTCGATGGCCGCCTCGGCGCCGGGCTTGATTTCAACCGCGTCGGTGCTGAGCACGTCGACGACGATCTCGAGATCGAGCGGATCGCCGATTTCGAGAATGGACGTGCCCGGCTGCACGATGGTCTCGCTCTCCTGCGCCACCTTAAGGACGACGCCGGACACCGGCGCGGTCACGGTCCAGCGCTCGGGCGGCGTGGTGCCTTCCCCGTATTGCGCCAGCAGCGCCCTCGCCTGCGCGACCTCATGCTCGGTCGCGTGATCCTGGAATTCGGCCGCGCGCAATTCGCGGTTGGCCACCCGCATGGCAGTCTCCGCGCGCTCCAGTGCCTGTGCCGTTGCCGAGCCGCTCTCGGTCAGGGTGCGGATGCGGTCGAGGTCTTTCCTGGCTTGCGCGGTCTGTGCCTGCGCGCGCTCGACCAGGGCTTTGGCGCGCTCGCGTGCCGCCTCGGCCACACCCAGCCGCTCTTCCCAGTCGCGGCGGCTGCGCGGGTCGAGAAATGAAGCCGCTGCAGGCACGATCGCGGCAACCATATCGTCGGCCTTCACCGCATCGCCCGCCTTGAGCCGAACGCGCGTTAGCCGGCCGGGCAAAGATGCCGCAACAACGTAGCGCTCGCGGATGCGCGTCTTGCCGTCCTCATCGACGGTCGCCACGAATTTTCCTTTTGTCACGGCCGCAATCTCGACCGGAACAGGCTTCGGCACCAGCGCCCAGATGCCGAGCGCCAGGACGACCAGGATGCCGAGAAAGGACAGGACGCGGCCGAGGGTAATGCGCATCGTTCAATCTCTCGTTTTGAGAACCGCGACGAGGTCGAGACGGTCGATGCGCCGGCGCACTAGGTAGGTGCTGACGCCAGCGGCCGCGACCACGATCGCGCAGGCGGCGGCAAAGGTGCTCGCGTCGATCACGCCCGGAACCTGGAAACTCTCATTCGAAACATAACGGGAGATCAGATCAATAATACCTTGCGACAGCGCAATTCCGACAGGGATGGCGATCAGGAGCTCGATCATGAATTCGCCGAACAGGATGCGCGCAACCTCGGCGCGGGTAAAGCCGAGCACCCGCAGGCTCGCCAGCTCCCACGCACGCTCCTGCAACGCAATGCGTGCGCTATTGTAGACGACCCCGGCGGCGATAATCACCGCGAAAACCGTCAGGATCCCGGCGCTGAAAAACACCAGATTGGCGATCTTCTCGAGAAAGGACGACAACGTATAGGCCTTCATCGATACCGACTCGATCACGGGCAACTCCTTGAAACGCCGCGACAGCGCCGGCAGCGCCGAGGAGTCGACGAACAGGGCCGCCGCCGAGACCACATCGCCCTCGCCGGTCAGTCGGTTGAGCGCACCGATCTCCATGTAGGAAGCCATCCCGATCACCTCGTCGACAATGGCGCTGACCGGAAGATCGCCCTTGCGGCGTTTTCCCTCCATCACCTCCACGGTCATCGTATTGCCGGCAGCGACACCCAGACGTTCGGCCAGCCGGCGCGTCAGGGTAATTCCTTCGGGTGCAATCTCGATCGGCCGCATGGCTGCATCATGCGGGCGCCGCAGTTCGCCGCGCGCCGGCAGACCGATGACCGAGGTGAGATAGGTCCGGTGCCCCGCGCGCAGCCGCACCGGAACGATCCGCTCGCCCTCGACGGCGAGCACGCCCGGCTCGCGTACGAGATCGCCGACGATGCGGCGATCGAGTGGATGCGGAAAGGTCACCGTGACATTGCCGCGTTCCACCAGGTTGAACTGAATCTCGATCATCTGGTCGATGGCGTCCCGCCAGAACAACCCCAGCACCACCATCGGCACGGCGAAGGCAATTCCAAGTGTTCCAAGGGCCGCCCGCAGCGGACGGCCGGCGAGATTGCGCAGCACCATGATACGGCGCGGCGTCAGCAGCCGCGTGGACATCAGGGGTTCCAACCATGATCGGCGGAAGCGCAGCGGCGCCGCCGGCCGCATGGCGACGGCCGGCGCCATGCCGACAACCCGCTGCAGGGCCGTGATCGCACCCAGCGAGGCCGCCGCCAGGCTGACCGCCGTGCCGGCGATGATCGACCACGGCGTCAGCGTGAAGTCGAGCGAAGGCAGACGGAAAAACCCGTGGTAGCTCAAAATCATCCCGCGGCCGAAGGCGATACCGCCGGCGACGCCGAGCGCCGAACCGATCAGCACGATGACGGCCACCAGCTTGAGATAGTGCAGCACGAGCGGGGCGGTCGGGAAGCCGAGCGCCTTGAGCGCGGCGATCTGCTCGCGTTGCGCCGCTACCTGGCGGCCGAGCGCCACGTTGAGCAGGAATGATGCGACCCCGAAGAATATGAAGGGGATCGTGATCGACATCACCCTCTGCTGGGTGAGCTCGTCCTCGAGAAACCGGTTGGACGGCTGGTCGCGGCGCTCGATGGCCCCGACCGAGCCATAGGGCTCCAGCAGGCGGTCGAGCTCGGCAATGACGGAATTCGCGTCGGCGCCGGGAGCCAGAGAGATGGCGAGATCGTTGAAGGCGCCTTTCATGTCGAAGGCGGCCTCGGCCGCGCTGCGGTCAACCCACAGAATGGCATAGAAGCGGTCGTCGGGAATCGGGATCCCCGGCTTCACCGCATAGACATATTCCGGCGAAAGCGCGACCCCGGTGATCGCGAAACTCTGCACCCGGCCGTTGAGAATGACGCGGATGTCCGTGCCCGGCGCTGTGCCGTTCGCCTCGGCGAAGGCTTCGTTGACGACCGCGCCGCGCGCATCGTTCGTTCCCGGTGCGGAGCCGCGCCGCATGTAAAGACGGGCCAGCGGCTCATCGCCGGCGTGGTTGAGCGAAATCACGCGCGCCGACACCGGCAAGACCGCCGAGGGCCAGTCGACGATGACATCGCGCACGATGCGCGGCTCGACGACGGCGATGCCCGGGATCGCCGCAAGCCGCGATACGATCGAAAGCGGCGCGCGCTTGAGCGTGACGAAGACCTGCGGGAATCGGGCGCTGTCATAGAAGCGGTCGCGACCCGCCTGCAGCGAATGATAGGTCGATATCGATGCGACGAAGACCGCAACGCCGGCACCGACCACCAGCGCAATGCTGATGACCTGCCCGCGCAAGACCGAGATGTCGCGCCAGAGCTTGCGGTCGAGCAGGCTCACCAGCGCACCTCCTCCGGCGACAGTCGGCGTGGATTGCGCTCTTCGCCGACGATCCGTCCCCCGCCAAGGCGGAGCACGCGATCGGCCATGCCGGCGATCGCTGCATTGTGCGTGATGATGATGGTCGTGGTGCCGAGCTGCTCGTTGACGCGCGCAATGGCGGCCAGGACGACCTTGCCGGTGTCGTAGTCGAGCGCGCCGGTCGGCTCGTCGCAGAG
>DATGDN010000407.1:0-3993 GCA_035310865.1 Pseudolabrys sp.
TCAAGCCGAAATGAATAGAAAAATTGTTCCTGGTCGTGGTTGAGCCGTCCCATCATGGCCCGCTCCCGTCACGAATCACATCACAGCGAGGGAATCACTGACCAAAAAAGCCTGCAACGGACTTTTGCAACAAAATCGGCCAAAAGCAGACATGACCGCCCTCATTCAAGCACCTTAGCGACCAAACAGGAAAAACGGATTCGGCAGCGCCCGCCTATTGTAATAGTCCCGCCGATAGTCGCCGCGCCGAGGCGTATTGCCAGTTTGGACGTCCCAATTGCCCCGGGAAAAAAAGAAGCCGGTGTCGCTCCGGACGTCGTCGCTCGCAAAGTTGCCATCGGTGGTAGGCTGGCGCGTTATAAACCCGCCCTGAGGTTGGTTGCTCAGCACCGCGACAAATTCGGTGCGATAGTTGGTCTCGCTACTCAGCGGCTCGTCCGAAACGACGAGCGAGGAGCGCGGCAAGGCGGTCTGCGCGATTCGATCGAGCGCGTCCTGCGGGATGGTGATGCGGTCGAGCGCGTTCTTGGCTTCATCCCCGTTGTCGATCGTGACTGCGGTCCAGCGCAGGCCCGCGTCGTTGCGCGCCATCGCGGTGAACACATGCGTACCGATCGGTTTGTCGGGATTGCGGATCGTGACCGGAACCTCGATGGTCGCGTCGAATACCTCACCCCCGTCCGGCCAGCGTTTATGTGTGTTGCGTCGAACGTAAAGCTTCTGTGTGGCGCGGCTGATGAAAATCGAGACCGGTTCGAGCGCGAGCTTCGCTTCGTTCGCCGCCTTGGCGGTGGCAACCTTCTTGGTCTCGGCCGCCTTCACGGCGTCCTTTGCGGCTGCGTCCGTATCGATTTTCGATTTTGCATCGGCCGTGGCGGTGTCGAGCTGCGTCCCCGCTTCCGCGACCCTGGAGGTGGCCTTCTGCCTCCGCTCCTCGGCCCGCGCCTTGGCTTCGTCCGTCTTTGCTGCGGCGAGCGCCTTGTCGGCCAACGCGAGTTCGGCGTCGGCGCGGGTCTTGAGCAATTTCAGCTTGCGCAGCGATGCCGTGAGCGATGCCGTCTCGCGCGCCGCTCGCGCGGCAGCTTTCTTTGCCTCGTCGGCCGCCTTTGTGGTCTCCGCGGCCTCGCCGGCGAGCGTCCCGGCACGCGCCGAAGCCGCGGCGATGGCGTCCGCTTTCGGCGTGAATAGCGCCGCGTGGGAAATCTCCACCGGGGCCGCGTCGTTCGGCGAGATGATCACTCGCATCCCGATCCGCGTCTTGTCGAACAGCTTCTCGGCAAAACGGTAGGGCATGCGCACGCAGCCATGCGAGGCCGCATACCCAGGCAGCGGCCCGCCGTGCAGCGCGATGCCGTTCCAGGTAATGCGCTGCATGTTCGGCATCCAGGCATCGTCATACATTGTGGAATGGTGGTCCTTTTCCTTCTCCAGGACGGCGAAGACGCCAGCGGGCGTCTCGCGCCCCGTGACGCCGGTCGATACCGGTGCACGCAGAATCCAACCGTCGGCGTCATACAAAGTGACCTGCTGGGTCTTTATAGACACGATCGCCATGATCGGCTCACCTGCCGCGCGCGGCGCCGTCGCCTCTGCTAGGGCGTCGGCGATCAGCGCCGTCAACGCGGCCACCGTCGCGAGCGTTACGATGGCCGCAGGCCGCCAATGCCATATCGCCAAGATGGATTGCGCCGTCGTCAATCGACTGACCATCCCCTGCTCCGGTTGAAATCTCTGTCCGCGCTTACGTGGATCAAGTGTCAGATCGCGATTCTTGGAAATTAACTGCCGCCACCATCACCGGCAAGGGCGGCACGGTGTACTAAGTCATGTCTGCTTTGGGCCAGAAGCGGATATTTGCATGTCCGCTTTGGCCCGCACGCCGGTAAAATACTGCGGATCTGTTGCAGGGTGTTCTCGTGTATACTTCCGTTTGGGGACTGATTTGCCAAAAACGAGACCCTTGCAGTTCGCCTTCCTTGTCGCCGCAGGCACAATTGCCGCGGCTTCTTATGTTCTTTTTGGGAAGACGTTGAGCACCGCTTCGCCCGATGAGGCCGTCGAGGTCGAAGTCAGTTCATCGAGTCATTTCGTGACCGCTGCATTGCCGGTCCCGCATGGGCCATTGCTCTTACGTAATGAGGAAACCAGCTCCGACACCTTTGAAAAAGATCAAGCGCGACTAGTTGCGGCCTTCGACGCTCTCGTCGAACAACAAGCAGCAACGGATGCTCTGGTCGAACGACCAGCAAGAACGGACTCCATTCCGGATCCTTCCCTTGATCCGACGCCTCGCAAGCAGGACTTCTCTCTTCTCGCTTATTACGTTTTTTCTGAAATTCCACCTGACGAGAAGCCAGCTGATACTGTTTTGAAGACGATGAAAGACCTTCCAATTGGAACGCCTGTTGAGGAGATCAAACGCGCCTCTGATGCTTTTGGTCTGGATTTCAACTTTATGAAAGCCGTGGCTAAAATCGAGTCCGGCTTCAATCCAAAGCAACGCACCGGATCGTATATTGGGCTATTCCAGCTCAATAATAATGAGTTCAAAGAATACGGTTCAGGAAACATTACCGATTCGCGCGACAACGCTATCGCCGGTGCTTTCAAATTTGCCTCGGAGGCGCTCCTTTTCGAGTTCGGGACCGGCAGGAAACCGACTTTCAGTGATCTGTACTTGATTCATCAACAAGGATGGCAGGGGGCCGCACAACACGTCAGCCATCCGAAGCGCATCGCCTGGAAATCCATGTGTGCCACCGATGAAGGCAAAGAAAAAGGTGAGCGGTGGTGCAAACTGGCGATCTGGCGCAATACGCTTCCCGCCATCAAACATGTCTGGAAATCAGTCGATAGACTGACCTCCGCCGCGTTTGTGGGCATGTGGCAACAACGCGTTGACGAGCTGTATTCGCGCTATTCACTGGCAACGACGAAGAATTGAGACATGTGCAGTGCATTAGGCGATGTCCGAGCCGAAGGTGCGATAGTCCCCCGGAACGAATTGGCCGCCTATGGTGTTGGCTGTTCCGAATATCGCGATCTGACCCTCGGTCGACGCAAACGCGGGCACGCATTCCAACCAGGCATGGCATGGTAAATCGATTGACGACGGCGCAATCTACCGTGGCTATGCGGCGCTGGGGGCCTGCCGCCATTGTGACGCTCGCGGCGATGGCCGCACTGACGGCGCCGACTGCCGACGCCGCGCCGAAACAGGCGCGCCCCGTGCAACCGCAGGAGGCGACGGCGCCGCGCGAGGCAGGCGAGCCGATCATGGCGATCGTGTCGATCAAGACCCAGCAAGTCACGTTCTACGACGCGGACGGCTGGATCCTGCGCGCCCCCGTGTCGACCGGCATCAAGGACCGCGAGACGCCAGCCGGCGTATTCGCCGTTGTCGACAAAGAGGTCGACCACCGCTCGAACATGTATGACGACGCCTGGATGCCGCACATGCAGCGCATCACCTGGAACGGCATCGCGCTGCACGGCGGCCCGTTGCCCGGCTATGCGGCCTCGCACGGCTGCGTGCGGATGCCCTTCGGCTTTGCCGATAAGTTGTTCAACAAGACGCGGATCGGGATGCGGGTGATCATCGCGCCGGGCGATCCAGCCCCGGTCGATTTTTCCCATCGGGCGCTTCTCGTCCCGAAGGCGGAGGCCATCGCGGCTGCGCCGGTGCGGGCCGAGACGCTCGCCCGCGAGGCCGCGGAAGCCGCCAAGGCCGTTGATTCAGCCAAGAAAGCTGCCGCGGCAGCGTCGCGCGAGACAGCGTCGCTCGCGGCGTCGCTGCGCAAGCTGACATCGCTCAAGGCCCGCGCCGATGCCGAACTCGCGGCGGCCGACAAGGCGCTCGCATCCGCAAAAACGGACCAGGCGAAGGCGCGGGCGGAGGAGCGGAGGCAAAAGGCCGCTTCCAAAGCCGACGAAGCCGGGAAGCAGCTCGACACCGCAACGGCCGACGCGAAGTCGAAGCCCGATGCCGCCGCT
>DATGDN010000408.1:0-2015 GCA_035310865.1 Pseudolabrys sp.
GCTTGCCGGCACCACGGCCAGCGACCTTTTCATCTTCGGCGATATCCGTGATGCCCTGCGTGAGGGCACGAAATATGTACGTGGCGAGAAACCCGACGAGCTGATGCTTGGTCTCGCAACCGCGGGCATCGCAATCACGGCCGGGACCTATGCGACGTTCGGCGCCGCTGCTCCGGCGCGCGTCGGGCTGACGCTGGCCAAGGTCGCGCGTAAAACCGGAAGCCTCAGCGCCGAGTTCGCCGGAAGCCTGGTCCGCATGGCCCGCGCCGCGCGCGAAACGGCGAAAGCCGAACGCGCGGGCGGATTGCTGCATCTTGCACGCGATGTCGGCCGGGTCGAGAAAGCCGCCGGCGGGCGTGCCGCCCTCGATGGCCTCAAGATCGTCAAGGAGCCACGCGACATCACACGCATTGCCAAGCTTGCCGAAAAGGAAGGGAGCCGCACTCGTGCGATCCTTAAAGTCGCCGGGCGCGGGGCGATTGCACTCGCGGCGTTTGCCTTCGATGCAAGCCTCTGGCTTCTGGGCGCGGCGTTTGCCGTGTTCGGTTTTGTCGCGTCACTGAAGAGTACGGTCGAACGCGCAACGTTGCGTATCCTTCGGCGGCGGAGAGAAATGCGCAAAGCAAAGCAGCCGATTGCTGCCGCGCTTGCCCACGGCTAAATACCGCGCATGGCAAGTTTCCGGAATGGTGACGTCGAGATCGCCTATCTCGACGAGGGGGAGGGCGAGCCGATTGTGCTGGTGCACGGCTTTGCCTCAACAAAAGAAGTGAACTGGGTGCAGCCGGGATGGGTGGACGCGCTCACACGCGCAGGGCGCCGTGTCATCGCGCTGGACAACCGGGGGCACGGTGCTTCCAGCAAGCTTTACAATCCGTCCGACTATCACAGCGCGACGATGGCGGATGACGTCCGCGCATTGTTCGATCACCTGCAAATCGAGCGAACCGATGTCATGGGCTACTCGATGGGTGCGCGCATCACCGCGTTCCTCGCAGTTCAGCGTCCTGTACGCGTCCGCTCCGCGATATTCGGCGGTCTCGGTATCCGGCTCGTGGAAGGGGTGGGCCTGCCGGAAAGCATCGCCGATGCGCTCGAAACGCCGTCGCTTGCCGACGTGCAGGATCCCGTTGGCCGTATGTTTCGTGCGTTTGCCGAGCAGACAAAATCGGATGTGCGCGCGCTCGCAGCCTGCATCCGGGGGTCGCGGCAGACATTGAGTCGCGCGGAAGTTGGGTCAATTCGCGTGCCGGTTCTGATCGCTGTTGGCACGAAAGATCCAGTGGCCGGATCGGCGCAGGAATTGGCTGCGCTTATTCCGGGCGCGCGGGCGCTCGATATCCCGGAGCGCGACCATATGCTCGCGGTTGGCGACAAGGTCTATAAGGCCGGCGTTATCGACTTCCTTAACCAACGCGCATGAGCCATGCGCAGGACGCCTTGCGGCGCTCTCTTCGCGTCTTCGAATTTGTGATAAAAGACCTATGGGGGATTGAGAGACGTCGGGAGAACGAGATTTATGGCCCAATATCAGACGCGGCCCGCACGGGGCCTCGACAAGGTCGATCCGGTCTGGGTGCGCATCCGCAGCGAAGCGGAAGATATCGCGCGTCGTGAGCCCGAGCTCGCAACCTTCATCTACGAAAACATTCTTCATCACGACATGCTCGAAGCCGCGATTGCCCATCGCATCAGTCAGCGGCTTGCCCATGCGGATGTGTCAGCCGACATGATCCGTCAGGCCTATGATGACGCACTCGAGGAGCAACCCGCGCTCGGTGAGGCCTTCCGCGCGGACATCGTCGCTACCGTCGACCGCGATCCGGCCACCAGCCGCTTCATCGAGCCGGTGCTTTACTATAAAGGCTTCCACGCCATTCAAACGCATCGTCTCGCGCATTGGCTCTATGGAAAAGGCCGCAAGGACTTCGCGCTCTATCTGCAAAGCCGCGCCTCGTCGGTCTTCCAGTGCGACATAAATCCGGCCGCAAAAATCGGCCGCGGAATATTCCTCG
>DATGDN010000409.1:0-15320 GCA_035310865.1 Pseudolabrys sp.
ATGTCTGGCAAGCCGAGGCGGGCGCCCTCGCCGCCGCGGTTGTTCATGAAAATCTTGAAAGACGGCACGCCGAAGTCGCGGGCATAGCGCGGCACACTCGCGAGCTGCGCCTCGGTCGAAATGATGAAGTGATAACCGAAATCAATACGGGCGCCGGCCGCGGTGACGGACTTTACCTCGTCGAACAAGGTTTCGAACGGATCGGTCGCCATCAAATACGGAACGAAGGTAGTGACGCCGCCAATCGCCGCCGCAGCAGTTTCGGTCGCGGCATCCTCCGGCACCCGCGGTCTTGCGATGTCCCTGCCATGGCCAAGGTGTAGATGCACGTCGATCACACCGGGCAGTACGGTCTTTCCAGTGACGTCGAGTGTTTCAGCTACATCAACTGCGGTACCAGGCGCCAGCACCGCCGCAATTCGGCCATCGCTGATAGCGATGTCAACCGCAACACCATCGGTCTCCGGTAGAACTACCGTACCGCCACGAATCGCTAAATCGAATCGCATGCCCGTACCCTCTTCTCAGGCCGCCGTGCCGCAGGCCGCGTTATCGGATCGATAGCTACGCAATAATCGCGTGACATCTGCGATCGGCAGGTGATCAATTGACAGGACAGCCGCCTCAAGCGTCCGCACGTCATCGACGTTGCCGGTCAAAGCTGCATTAGCGCGAAATTTTGTGAGGACCGACTCGCGCGTTGGTGGGCGGCGTGCTCCGCCGAACACATCATCGACATATGTTTCTGTAACGGAACCATTGGTGAATCGTACATGCAGCCGGGCCTCGAAGCGCGCCGGGAAATCCGCCCCCTCCATCGCACGCGCGCTGATGCATTCGGCTTTTGCGACAATCTTGGCGCTCGGAACATTGGCGAAGGTTGTCGGCGTCACTGGTCCGTCGACCAAGCGGGCGGCCAATGCGATCGGCAGGCTATAGCGAGCCTCATGCCCGGTCTGCGGCCTGAGCTTGCGTTCCCAAGGTTCTGAAATCAGCGCCGTCGCGCCAGTTGGCACTTCGCATAGAATCGTATCGACGGCGACGCCCGGCCACATCGATAAGGCGGTCTCCAGCGCCTCGATGAATGGATGAATATAGTGGCAGCACGGATAGAACTTGAATGCGGCCTGCGGCAAGTGCCACGTTGAACCGAGCGTCGCGATCGCGGCGGCGAAGCGATCGATTGCCGAAGCATTGTTCGCGAAACAGCGGAATAGTCCAAACTGGCCCTCGAATGACGTCTCCGGCCCGGTGAGACCCGCACCAGCCAATGTCGCGGCAATGATGCCCCCGTGAGCGGCCCAACCGGCATGCAGCGACTTCACGGTACTGCCGTTAGTAAGAAATTCGAACACTCCGGAGGCTTGACTCAAGGCGATACCAATTGCATCGACGTTGCGCGCTTCGTCAAGCCGGAACAACTCGGCGGCAACCAGCGCTGCGGCGAGCACTCCAGCTACTGACGTGATCTGGAATCCCTGCGCCTGGAATTTGCCCGGTGCCGCCAGCCCGGTGCGTATTAGAACCTCCCAGCCTTTGATGTAAGCGGTGAGGAGAGTGTCGCCGTTTGCGCCCGCACTTTCGGCTGCGGCCAGCGCACTCGCTGCGAGGACCGAGCTTCCGTGAACGATAGAGGCCGTGTGGGTATCGTCGTATTCAAGACTGTGGATCATGCCGCCATTGGCAAGCGCAGCCGTTGCGGCCGCGAACCCGTCGCCCGAGCCGAAGATGGTCGCCGGCCCGCCGGTACCATTCAACGCGGGAGCCGTCTTGAGATAGGGCGCGCCGGCGCTGGTCGCGGCCGCTGCAAGTCCGACGCCGATTGCATCGAGCAGATGCAGCTTGGCAGCCTCCCGCACATCTGCCGGGATCGCGGCCGAAGGGAATGATCGCAGTTTGGCAACGAGTTGGCGCGACAGCGTCATGCGGCTGCCTCATACTTGATCTCATGCGCGGCCGCGAGTCCGGCCAGGCGACCGAGGCCGACGGCGCTGAGAAGGCCGTTACCGGACGCATAGCCGCCGGCACCGGTTCGGCCCGAGAGTCCGGCCGCTGCGCCGCCGCCCGCAAACAGATTCGCGATCGGCTTTCCGCTGGATCGCAGGACGCGGCCGTCGATGTCGACCATCAGGCCGCCCTGGGTATGAAACAGCCCCGGCACGACACGACAGACGTAAAGGGGGCCGATAAGCGGAGCGAGCGCGAAGTCACGTCGGCTGAACCTATCCGGATGCACACCGCTGACCGCCTTGTTGTAATTGTCTACGGCAGCCGTGACAGCCGCCGGATCTAGGCCAGCAATTTTTGCCAGCGCCGCCGGCGTGTCTGCCTTTTTGACGCCGCCGTAGTTTGCGAGCTCGACGAATTCCTCCTCGGCTGCCGTGACGTCGAAAATCCTTTGGTCGAAGATCGCGAAACAGGGGCCGCCTTGCGCCATCACGTTCGGCGTAAAGCCTGAATAGCCGGCACTCTCGTCGCCGAAACGATGGCCGGCGCCGTTAACAATGATGCCGCCCTTTTCGATCGTCGTCCACGACAGAAGACTGCCGTGCGGATCGGAGACCGCGGCATAGCCTTGATATGCGCCGATATTGCCCAGCGCGGCGCCGAGCTTTTCGCCCCACTGAACGGCCTCGCCGGTGCTGCCACGCGCGCCGAAATACCGAGCACCGTTGATCTCCGGGCAGAAACGCGCGACTAGCTCCTGGTTTCCGGCAAAGCCGTTCACGGCGAGCACCAGCTTCCGCGCAATGATGCGCTGGCGCTCGCCATTGGTGGTCTCGATGTCAACGCCGATTACGGCACCGTTTCCGTCAGATACCAGCGCCGTTGCGCCATTGCCGACGGCGAGCGGAATGCCGCGCTTTTCGACGGCGGCAAGAAGATCGTCGACCAGATCCTGACCGCGGCGCGATACCGGCGCGTGCAGCCGCGGCACCGAATGGCCGACATGCTTGTAGGCGGTCACCAGCGCCATGCGGACGCCCACAAAATCGACAAGCCATTCGACCGTTTCTGCCGAGGTCGCAACCAGACGTCGAAGGAGATCAGGACAATCGGTCAGCCCGCCGGTGCGAAGAAGATCGGCGACGAACTGTTCGGTCGAATCCGTGATACCGGCCTCGCGCTGGAATCGCGTGCCTGCCGCGGGCACCGAGCCGGTTGACAGTGAGGAGTTGCCGCCAGGGCGATCGAGCTTCTCGATGATGGCGACGCCCACGCCGGCATCATGCGCAGCGATCGCGGCGACAAGTCCGCACGCGCCTGCGCCTACTACCAGCACATCAACATCGGTCTGCATCTCAGCCCTCATCGCTTCGTCATTTGCGTGACCACATCGCGCCAAGGCTTTTTTGCCACCGCGTGCGGATCGACGATCAGCCCGCGCAGAACGTCGGGCATCGCGGGAAACACCGCCCGAGTCAGCTCGTCGATCTTTCCGAGCAATTCATCAGTCGAGAACGGTTCGTCGGCGCCGCCGCGCGCGTTCTCGACCGTCTCGGTCCAGGTTTCACCATTGGACAAACGCCAGGTCACGCGGCCGGGGCGGTCCTTCGGCCAGGGTTCGATCGGCGCGTAGGGTTGCAGCCGCACAGCGTGACGCAGGCGTGCGATCGCCGGATCATCGAGCGTGTCGCGCGCGAAAGCGCTATGTCCGCCGGTGCCGCGTGCTGCCGCCGCCGCCATCGCGTGGGGCATGGAGAATTTGGCCGAAAGTACGGTCGGCGGGTCAACCTCGGTCAGCGTGAGGCCACGCGGATGAGTCTCGACCGTAATCTCGGCAATGTCATCGGGCGTGCGCCCGGTGCTGGCAAGTCGCTCGCCGAGCACGAGGCTCGCCTCGACGGCGGAGTGCGCGTACTGGCAGCACGCGAATAGCTTATGATAGCCGCTCGCGATCGCCCAGCGCTGGCCTAGCTCTGCCGTCAGCGCTGGGGGGTCGACCCGCGTTGCGAAGCAGCCGACAAAGACATCATAGGTACTCTCGGCAATGCCGCCGAGTCCGAGCGGAGCGAGGTCGGCGGCGCGCATGCCGACCCAGGCGGAGAGGCCGGTCCAGAGATTGCGCACCAGCGCGCCCTCGAGCGCGTGATTGTAAGGTCCAGCGAACACCATACTAGCACCGGCAGAGACGGTGGCGAGCAGCATGTCGGCGTCGTAGCCACGCAGGATCCCGATGCCGGCCGCCGCGCCGAGCGTGCCGAAGGCGGCATGCGGATGTACCGTCATGGCGGCGAATGGAAACGCTTGAGCACAACGGCCGACGATCTCGTAGCCGAGCGTCAGCGCGCCGAGCACTTGCAGAGTATTGGCGCCGGTCGCCTCGGCTTCCGCCAGCAAGGCCGGCAGGATGTAGGCGCCCGCATGGGCAGGAGCTAGACGATAGCCCTCGTCGAGCTCACACCACGTCGCTGCGGTGCCATTTGCGACTGCTGTCGCATATCGATCGACGTTGGCAGCCGTGCGGTTGAACACGGTTGCTTCGCGGGCAGTCGTGTTCTCAGTGAGCTTTGCGTGCGCAGCCCGGACCTCGGGCTCGGACTCGGCCGCAACAGTTGCAGCAATGTTGTCGGCGAGCACCAGCGCCGCACGCCGCAGCACCAAATCCGGAATAGCATCTGCGCGCAAGCCCGCCGCCCACGCGGTCAACGTGCGCATTCCGGCGCCGGCAAGTGCGCGCGGTGATATTGGGTTAAGCGCAGTTTTCGAGCTCAGAACCATTTCCAGAGATCCGTATTGCTGCCAAGTTCCTCCGCCGATCCCTGGAACGCGATCTGGCCGGACCGCAGTATCATGGTCAGCTCGACCATCTTGAGCGTCGCCGGGACATTCTGCTCGACCACGATCAGCCCGACGCCCATACGCTCGTTGATGTCAGCCAGCCGACGCATCACGTTGCGCACGATCACGGGTGCAAGACCGGTGGAGGGCTCGTCGAGCAGGAGCCATTTCGGCTTTGTCATCAGCGCCATTCCGAGCGCCAGCATCTGCTGCTCGCCGCCGCTCATCGAACCTGCACGCTGCTGACGTCGCTCGGCTAGCACGGGGAATAATTCGTATACCTGAGTGACGAAGCTTGGGTCGAACAACAACCCGGCAATGCGCAGGTTCTGCTCGACCGTCAGATTTGGGAATACGTTGTGACCTTGCGGCACGAACGCGACGCCGCGGCGCACATTCTCCGCGACGGTCGCGACACTTGTATCCGTTCCGTCCAAATCGACCTTGCCGTCACGAGGACGCACGGCGCCGACAATGCAGCGCAGCAGCGTGGTCTTGCCAGCGCCGTTGTGACCAAAGATGCCGAGGCGCGCGCCGTCCGCCAGCGATAGCGAGACGCCGTTCAGCACCGTCAGCGGCCCATAGCCCGCGGTCACATTCTGAACTTGCAGCATGCGTCCTCGCCTAGTGCCCGAAATAGAGTTCTGTCAGTTGCGGATCACGGATCAGCTCGGCGACCGAGCCGCGCGCCATAATCGCACCGGAGAACATAAAAACGCCCTCGTCACAGAGATCGCGGATAAAAGCGATGTTGTGCTCGACGACACAGACGGCGACGCCGCTTTCGGCGACTTCGCGCACCACCCGCTGCATCGCCGCATAGGCCTGCCCCTCGACGCCGGCCATCGGCTCATCAAGCAACAAACACTTGGCATCGGCCATCAGGGCACGGGCGACGCCGACCAGCTTTTGTTGACCGTAGGGGAGATCCGACGCCAGGTCGTCCGCGACGTTTGCGAGGCCCATTTTACGGAGGATGCTGAGCGCCTTGTCCCGCGCGACGCCGTCGTGCGCTTTCAGACGGCGGCGCGCAAACAAGACGTTGACGAGCCGTTCACCGGGATAGTCGTGCGTAGCGATGAGGAGGTTGTCGATCACCGGCAGCGACGGAAACAGGCGCGTGTGCTGCCAGGTCCGGCTCAGACCGCCGCGTACGCGCTGATGGAATTTCATCCGATCGAGTGGCGCGCCGTCGAGCAGCACGCTGCCGGAGTCTGACTTAACTACGCCGCAGATCAGGTTGAACAGCGAGGTCTTACCCGCACCGTTCGGTCCGATCAGGCCGACGACGCGGCGGGATTGCAGCGTCAAGTCGATGTGGCGCGCGACGACAATGCCGTCGAAGCTCTTGCTCAGGTCGCGCACCTCGAGAACGCCGGCCATCAGCGATTCTCCCTCACCTTGCCAGCCGTCCGCTGAACCGTGCGCCAGACGTCCTTGGCGGGCACCAGTCCTTGTGGCCGGAAGAACATGAAGACCAGCACCAGTCCGGTGAACAGTAGCCCCTGGATCGGGCCAAGCACGCTCGGAGGCAGATGCAGGAAGCTGATCGCCTGCGGCATCGCTTGCAGCAGCAACGCGCCGACTATCGGCCCCCACGTCGTGCGCAAGCCGCCAACCACCACCATTGTGAGGATCGCAGAGGATTGCAGGATCTCGAACTGCTCGGGCGCGATGAAGCGGAAATAGTGCGCATAGAGCGCGCCGGCGAGACCCGCGATGCCGGAGCCAAGGCCGAAGATCGCGATCTTCATCCACATGGCATCGCGCCCGATCGATGAGAAGGCGAGCTCATCGTCGCGCATCGCGGTCATCGCGCGACCGTAGTCGCTGCGGCTGATCCACCAAACCAGCAGGATCACGGCGATCATGACCGCGAGGACCAGCACGACATAGCTCTCGCGGCCGAACTCGCGGATCAGGAACGGCGGAATATTGGTGAACCCGCCGGGGCCGCCAGTGAAGCGGAAGTTCTTGATCATCTCTAGGATGCCAAGCTGAAAACCGATGCTGGCGATCAGCAGATAGTCGCCGGATACCCGCAACGACGGCAGCGCGAGCGCGATCGACGCGAGCAGCGCTATGAGCGTGCCGGCGAGCATCGCGAGCAGCACCGGCGCGCCGACGTCTCGAGACAGCACCGCCGACGTATAAGCGCCGAGTGCAAAGAAGACCGGGTGGGCGATCGAGACGAGCCCGCCATACCCGATGATCAGGTTGAAGCTCGTCGCCAGGATAACATAGAGGCCGACAATGATGATGATGCCGTAGAGATATTCCATGATGGCTCAGGCCTGGCTTTCGGCGGGCGGCGCGTCGCGGCCGAGCGGAATATCGCGCGTCGCCGTGCCAAAACGGCCGCGGCGCCGCGGCAGGCGCAAGCCGTTGGGGAAAAAGACAATTGCCAGGAACAGGAAGATGTAGAGCAGGAAGCCCTGCCACTCGGACGAGATAAAAAGAATGCTGGCATTCTGAATGATGCCGAGGATTACCGCCGCGATCGCGGCGCCAGCGATATTGCCGATGCCCCCGATGATCGTGGCGGCGATCGCGAACAGCATCAGCGACAGTCCGGTCTGCGGCAGCACCTGCGCCCGAGTACCATAAAGAAACATGCCGAGCCCGACGAAGGCGCCGGCGATCAGCATAGCCACCAGAAAAATCTGCCGCTTGTTGATTCCGTAGAGTTCGGCAAGGTCGGGATTGTCCGCGACGCCGATCATGAACTGGCCGGTGCGGGTGAAGCGCATAAAGGCGAAAAATGCCGTAAGGGCTGCGACCGTGGCGGCCATCGCCGGGATATCCCAACCGCTGACCGCGATCTCGCCAACGAGCGTCACCGGCCAGAAAATCATCGGGAAAATAGTTTGCGGCCATGTGCCGAAGATCAGCATCGCCACGTAGGCGACGAACTCCGACACCATGAAGGTGAATACGAACACAAACATCACGGAGACGCCGCGCTGGCGCAGCGCCTCGAAGCCGATGCGCTCGAGCGCATAGGACGCGGCAAGCGTCATCACCATCATTGCAATGAACGCCGCCCAGGCCGGCCATTCGAGCCACTGCACCGCAACGAAGGCGGTGTAGAAGGCAATCGTCATGACAGCGGCCTGGGCGAAATTAAAGAGTCGCGTCACCTTGAGCACCAGTGCGAAGGCGACGGCGAATAGCACGTAGTAGGTGGAGGTCGCGAGCGACGTCCAAAGAATCTGCAGGATGATGGTCGTGTCCTGCATTTGCTGATACGCTCTCCGCTACCTGGTGCGAGGCGCTACTGACGTGGTCGAGGCACTATTCCCCGACAATGGCTTTGCGCGTCCATTTCCCGCCTTTGACTTCCATGAGGTAGACCGGCTTGACCACGGTGTGGTCTTCGCCGAGCGTGGTCTTGCCGGTCATCGGGAGCGCGAAAGTACGTATCGCCAGCATCTCCTTCCGGAAATTCTCGCCTGTGATCGGCGTCTTCTTGTTGTCGAGCGACTTGAGGACAGCGGCGACGAGATACGGCGCGTCGTAGAGATACTGCGTATAGGGCAGGCCGTTTGGCTCGCGACCGACTTCCTTGCTCCAGCGCGCGACGTAGGCCTTTACCGTATCGGAGTCGTCGGCACCGGGGGCGAGCGACGTCGCGATCACGCCCTCTGCCGCCGCGCCGAGCTGCTGGATGAGCTTTGGATTATAGGCCGCTGAATACGAGCTGATCGGCTGGGCGAGGCCAAGCTGTCGCATTTGGGCAATCACCTGCGGGGTATCCGAGACAAGCCCCTGTAGATGAATGATGTCCGGATTGGCGGCGCGGACCTTGAGCAGCGGGCCGGTGAAATCGGTTGCCTTCGGATCGTAGGTCTCATAGGCGACCACCTGACCGCCCGCCTCGGTGAACACCTTCTTGTAGACTTCCGCCGCGACGATGCCGGTTTCGTTGTTGATGTAGACGATCGCGGCTTTCTTCTTGCCCATGCTGGTCGCGGCATACTTGGCGACCGCCGTGATATCGATGTCGGCTAGGGGGAACGTCGTGTAGACATAATCGCCGAGCTTGGCGATGTCGGGCGAGTTGGCGCCAACGCTGAGCTCCACCACGCGGTTATCGTTGGCCGCCGGGGCCACGGCTTTGACGACGGCGCTCCATGCGGTCACAAACACCGGGACCTTCTCGACGCTGACCAGACGGTTTGCCATCTGGATACCGAGCTGCGGATCGGCCTGCGTGTCGAGCACGGTCATCTCCAGCTTCTTGCCGTTGATGCCGCCTGCCTTGTTGATCTCGGCCACAGCCCATTCGGCGGCCTTGACCTGATCCTGTCCGTAGAGCGCCTGCGATCCGGTCAGCGGCATGGCGAGGCCGAAGCGAAATGCGTCCTGCGCGAAAGCGGGACCTGCGAGCGCAATTGCCGCGGCCATAAAGGCGGCCGCCCCGAACTTCATTCCAGCGCGACGATCGAAGCTACTCATCAGAAGCACCCCTTGTGTTGACAGACATCCTTACGCCGCAGCGCGTTCGACCGATGTCAGCGCGGTAAGCGCTTCATCGGTACTCACCACGTCCGCGTATTTTTCCGACATGTCGAACAGGTTGACCGCATGCGACACCTGACTGCGGTCGTAGACGCACTCATGCGGCACGAGGACGCGGAAATTGTAGGCAAAACCGTCGACTACGGTCCCGCGCACGCAGCCGCTGGTGGTGCAGCCGGTGACCACCAGCGTATCGACGCCGCGCTCGATCAGATAGCTCGCAAGTGGCGTGCCGAAGAACGCACTCGGATGCTTCTTCGGCAGAAGCACATCGTTTGGCTCGGGGGCCACTTCAGCGACAAAGTCGTAGCCGCGCTTGGCGACCGTCATCAGCGCCGGCACCTTGTCGGCAAGCCGGCCCTTGTCGAAGGTTTCTTTCTGCGACACGTACGGATAGAGTACCGGCCAGCCCTTCGCGCGGAACAACGCCAGCACGTGGGCGATCTGATGCACAGCGTCCCATCCGACCTGGCCGCAGGCAGTTGGGAACTCCTTTATCGCCTCGAAGAACGGCCGCGGCTCGGTGCCGACGGTGCGGTATTGTACGTCAATAATGAGCAGGGCGGGGCGCGAACCAAGTCCTGTACGCCGGCCGAAGCCAGCAGCGCGATAGGCTTCCTGCTCTTGCTGCGGAATGATGGCGTCCCACGGTTTCATAGAGGCGATCCTCGTTTTAGTCGCGATAGCGCGCTTCGAGCGCGTCGTAGTGGTCCTTTGCAACGGCGCGCTGACGCTCATCAAACGAGGCGAGACGCTCGCCCACCTCATCGAGCGATCCAGTACTCTTGAGTGATCCAAGAACCTCTCGTACCGACTTGAGGGCGGCCTGAAGCGCAGCGTTTGCATAAAGCACCGCTCCAAATCCCATTTCGGCGAGCCCGTCCTGCGATACCGAGGGCGTCAGGCCGCCAAATACCATGTTGCCGATCTGCGGAACGGGAAGAAGCCTTGCGATCTTGGCGAGTTCCTCGACGCTGACCGGTGCCTCGACGAACGTGGCGTCGGCTCCCGCCTCGATAAATGCGTGAGCTCGTTCGAGTCCCTCCTCGAAGCCGCGCACGGCGCGCACGTCGGTTCGCGCAACAATCTGGAAGTCGCCATCATGCCGGCTATCGACCGCGGCCCTGATCTTTTGGATCATCTCGCCAAGTGGAACGACATCCTTGCCCTTGAAGTGTCCGCACTTCTTCGGGAAAATTTGATCCTCAATCTGAATGCCGGCGGCGCCAGAGCGTTCGAGTACGCGCACAGTGCGCGCCATATTCACGGGGTTGCCGAATCCGGTGTCGGCATCGGCAAGCACTGGGACCGTGACAGCATCGCAGATCGCCGCAACGTGTTCTGCCAATTCGCTCAAGGTCACGAGGCCGATGTCAGGAACGCCAAACGACATGTTGGCGATTCCAGCGCCGGTGACGTAAACCGCCTCGAAGCCGAGATCTTCGATCACCCGCGCGAATAGCGCATTCGGGGTGCCGGGCAGAATTGCTGCGCGCTTACGCGCGAGCAGTGCTTTCAGCCGCGACGTTGGGCGTTCAAGTTCGACGGGGGCATTCACGCGTCTTTCCGGAGTGACGAGCGATCACGAGTAATCAAAGCCTCTCCCCATCCAAGCTGTCAACAATTTTAGGGCATGAGCCTGCGCGGATCGTGTCCAGCCTACTGCCGCAATCAGCGGCGGGCGGCGCGGAACGTCGACTGCGCTACGGCCCTCTTCGTCCAGCACAGAAAGGGCGAACCTCAAGATGTCCGCCAAGCGCCTGCTGCGCGCAGTCCCGGCCGCGTACTAAAGCGAAGACGCTGAATCCGCAATTTAATAATATAGGTCGTCGAGCAGCAGATCATAAAGTGGACATGGCGACAAGTCCGCGCGATGTCCGCTTTACCCCAATAGCGGACATTCAGAGGCACAGTCGATATGTGCGCTTGCTCTGCCGATGAGCACAAGGCCTTTAGGTCCGGATAATGGAAAATTATCGGAGGTTAGGTCGAACGATTAGTTGGCTTGACAACAATGCGGATCGGGTTGTCTATTTTCTTGCTTAACTGCTCAACGCCCTTCGCGACGTCTTCCAGAGACACCACGTGTGAGACCGAGCGGGACAAGTCCAGCCGGCCGGAGGCCACGAGGCGCACCAACCGCTCTAAGTCGCGTTTGAAGTAGCCTTCGTGCCCAAGCACAGCATGGTTGTAATAGCCGAACAGAGCTGACGGCTCCTTAAGTCGGATGGGCTCCATACACATGCCGATGATAACCGCTCGCCCGTGACGACCGAGGCAAGACTCCGCCTGGTCGAGCGCGCTATTAACCCCTGATAACTCCACCGCCAGGTCCAGCCCTTCGCCGTCGGTGAGCCGCATCACCTCCTCACGGACATCGATCGTATGCGGGTCCAGGGCGTGGTCAGCGCCAAGCTTCAGCGCCCGCTGACGGGCAGCCTCGAGGATGTCGACGGCGATAATCAGGCCGGCCCCGGCCAGGCGGGCGATCTGTACAGCGTGCACACCGAGGCCACCTATGCCCCAGAGACCGACGACGTCGCCGAGCCGAAGTCGGCCGCGATCGATCAGTCCAGTGAACGGAGTTGCAACCGCGTCGGCAATGAGGGCGGCCTGCTCGATCGGTACATGATCGGGGACTGCTGTCAGAAGGCTGTAATGAACAACCACATACTCGGCCCAGCCGCCATCATATCCCTGACCCATGACAACGGGGTTGAGGCAGTCAGTGAAGTTGCCACTGATGCAGTGTCGACAAACACCACAATTTCTTCCGGCCAGGAGGACAACACGTTGTCCTGCCCGCCAGAGTGGCACCGAGGGACCCACCTGCTCAATCGTGCCCGCTGCCTCATGACCAGGGGTAACCTGCTCCAATGATGGAGGTGGGAATGTGCCGGCGATCATGTGCACGTCCGAGAGACAGATGCCGCAGGCTTCGACACGGACGAGCACCTCACCCGGTCCCGGCTGAGGTATCGGGACGTCCTGCACCGTCAACTGGCGGCTCGCACGATCGAACCGCGCTGCTCGCATGGTGGTTTTTGTCATCACTGGCTCCATACGATGATTGAGAGTGGCCGGCTTTAACCATCTCACCCGGCAGCTGTTGAGATAAGATGGCCTAACGCGGAGCGCCCCAAGTCTTGCCTGGAAGGGCAAACCACTTGGCCGGTCCGTTCGCCAATTATTGTCGTGCCTCAAAATAACTTCCAGGCGGTGGGCGTAAATGCACACGCGATAAAGCCAAGCGTGATCAAAAGAATTGCCTAAAATGGTGCGCAGGCACCCGGGGGTTTACTCATGTTCAAAATCGTGTCCACGCCAGCTCGAAGGCCTTGTTCCAAGCGGCAGACGCACCGCGAGTTCACCGAGTTCAGGATCGTTCTGCCGCGCACGGGGTCCGTTTCGACAATTTCGAAATCAGCATAGGCCGCGTTACTCTCGAGGTGCCCCGCGAGAGGCATTGCGCGCGCGAAGAGACTCGATCTCGTGACCCCCGGATTCGCGGTCTGTCCCTAAATGTCACGGCACCACAGCGAATTTCTCGCCATGTACTGGTTCGCGTACCTGAATATAATCCTATCTCCATCAACCCTGGGGATAGATCATGCCGATCCTGAAGAACCTCACCTTCACCGCCGTTCCCGCCCGCGGCCACGACCCGGTCGCCAACCGCGGGCCAAGCTCGTCGAGCGCTTGGCGGAGCAAAAGGCCCTCCTGGCCGACGCCTCCTATGTCCGAAGAGTCCAGCGCTGGACCGGCAAGGGCGACGAGCGCCGGCAGGTCGAGAAGCAGCAGCGCGTGCGGCCCTGGTGGCGCGTCGACGCCTCCGGCGGCCTCGTGATGTCGGTCTACCACGGCACCCGGCCGATCGAGTTCGAGTGAGGCAAGGCCGGCATCGCCGTGGCGTCGAGGGACAAGCTGCCGGCGCTGATCGACTCGCTGATCGGTGCCGTCCGTGCCGGCGAATTGGACGAGCTGCTGGCGCGAGTCAAGCCGGTGGGCACGCCGAAGGCCAGGAAGGCCGCCTGATCGGGTGAGACCGGGCACGGAGCGGCTGATTACGCCACTCCGTGCTCGCTCCATCATGTCGAACAGCAGAAAACCCAAGCGCGGCCGCCCGCCGGGCACGACCGGCCGGGCCGCCGTACTCTCACCCAACCAGATACGGCACGCCTTCCGCGTCGCCCGGGCACGGGGCCGGCACGCCGCGCGCGCGGAGGCCGTGCTCGCGATGTCGATCGGCCTGGGTCTGCGGGCGAAGGAGCTCGCCGGCCTGAGGTGGGTCGACTTGTACGATGAGGCCGGGAAGGTCCGTCCGGTCGTACACTTGAAAGCCGCATACACCAAGGGCGGAAAAACGCGTGACGTTTTCATTTCGTCACCCGCTCTCAGGCGCGTTTTGGAAGGGTACGGTGAGCGGGACTGGCTCGGCAGCGCCAGGGCCTCGCAGGCATCGCTGTTCGCGAGCCAGAAGGGCGGGCCGATGACCGCCGGCTCGATGGCGCGGTTCCTGAAGGCGCTCTACGCCGAGGCCGGCATTGACGGCGCATCAAGTCACAGCGGAAGGCGCACGCTGATCACGCGGCTGGCCGAGCGCGGGATAGACCTAAAGGCGATCGCCGAGATCGCGGGCCACACGTCGATCCGCACGACGACGATGTACATCGAGTCGAACCCGAAGCGGCTCGCGCGCATACTGCAGGACGTGACGTTTTAGATCAGCGAATGTCCGCTTTTGCGGTCGCTTTAGGGGATAAAGCGGACATGGCCTTTTGCAGCGCACATGTCCGCTTATGACCCAAAGCGGACATTGGCACCGTTAAGTGCTAGCCTTTGAACTCTGCATTATGCGCTGTCCTTATGGGGGCACATGCAGCGACGCCAATTCATCACACTTCTTGGCGGTACGGCGGTTGGGTGGCCGCTTGCCGTGCGCGCGCAGCAGGGCGACCGCATGCGACGCATTGGCGTGCTACTCCCCGCAACCGCGGATGATGCACGATTTCAGACCTTCGTCGGAGCCTTTCTGCAGGAGCTGCAGAGTTTGGGTTGGAGCATTGGCCGCAACGTACGTATCGATACCCGCTGGGCCACCGCGAATGCAGCCACCATTCGTAGACATACGGCGGAATTGGTTGCACTCACGCCCGATGTCATCCTGGCCCATGGCGCCTCGACCGTGGGGCAGGTGCTGCAGGCGACACACACCGTGCCAATCGTTTTCCCGGTCGTCAGCGATCCGGTCGCCGGTGGCTTCGTCGATAGTTTGGGGCGGCCAGGCGGCAACGCCACCGGCTTCATGAGTTTCGAATACAGCATGGGTGGAAAATGGCTGGAACTACTCAAGCAGATCGCGCCAGGTGTGATGCGGGTGGCAGTTCTTCGGGACACGGCCAGCCCCTCGGGAAACGCGCAGTTCGGAGCCATCCAGGCTATGGCGCCGTCGCTCAGGGTGGAAGTGACCCCGGTCAACATGCGCGACGCCGGCGAGATCGAGCGCTCTCTTGCGGCCTTTGCGCGCGCGCCGAGTGACGGTCTGATCGTAACGGCGAGTGCGGCGGCGTACAATTATCGCGATCTAATTATCACGCTTGCGGCGCGACATAAGTTGCCCGCGGTATACTACGAGCACTCCTTCATCGCCGCGGGCGGCCTGATGTCATATGGGCCTGATTTCGTCGACCAGTACCGCCAGGCGGCCCACTATGTCGATCGCATCCTCAAGGGCGAGAAACCGGGCGATCTGCCGGTGCAGGCGCCCACCAAGTTCGAGCTAGTGATCAATCTCAAGACCGCCAAGGCGCTTAGTCTTACCGTGCCGCCATCAGTGCTCGCACAGGCTAATGAGGTGATCGAATAACACCGGCTGATGTGTATTAGCTGGTACTCGATCTGACAGCTCGTGCCTGTTGAGAAGTCGGGTTTGATGTCCGACGCGACTTAGGCTGCGATCATCTTCTCCTTCGTCATCGGCATTGCATCCAAGAATGTCTGCATCGGCGTTTTGCCGA